>JAZOLJ010000001.1:0-13435 GCA_045652845.1 Eubacteriales bacterium
GGCATGGTGCTTATCTTTGCCGCTATCATCGTGTCGCAAATTCCCTTTAAGTATCAAAAAAAGCCGTCGGCGTCGGCGTGAGCTGTCGGGCATCCCTTTTTTGCGGGGATGCCCCTTTTTTCTTGACAATTGTTTTGCTGCATGCTATACAAAAGGGCTATGGCTACATTTTTGAAGCTGCTACCGACGGTGAGATCAAATATATCCTCACCCGTGCGCTGCTTGAATCGGCACGCGCGCTTGCCAAGCGTCACGCGGCACCCATGGATGATACCATGCAGTTTGTAGAGGATCTGATGGTTCGCTTTGAAAACAAGCTGCTTGTTGATTCGCTTGACCGCGTAGGGCGCGACCCGAAGCGCAAGCTTTCTGCTACCGATCGCTTGGTTGGCGCGTTTAACATGGTGCGCGAGCAGGGCGGCGTGCCCGCACACATTGCCATTGGCATTGCAGCAGGCTATCTGTTTGATATTGAGGGCGATGTGGCAGCACAGGAGATCTCTGCCTTTACCAAGGCAAACGGTATTGAAAAGGCATTGGCTACCTATAGCGGCATCACCGCGCCCGACGACGTTGCCATGATTAAGACCTTTTATGATATGCTTGCCGCCAAGGCGCCCTTCTCGGCGTTTGTGGAAACACTGGCAGGCATGAAAAACACGCATTAAAGTAACAAGGGGCTGCCTCAAATGCGAATTTGAGGCAGCCCCAAATTTTCGCGCACGGTGTCGAAAGGATTTTATGGGGAATTTTCCTGTGGGTGCTTGACAAGTGCGAGATTTTTAGATATAATGATGTAGTCCGCAGGCGTAGTCTAGTGGTAAAACCCCTGCTTCCCAAGCAGGAGATGCGGGTTCGATTCCCGTCGCCTGCTCCAATGAAAAAGGGGTGCCGAATGGCACCCCTTTTTCATTGGAGCAGCACGCGAACCCGTTTCAACGCGCCCCGCGCGTTGAAAGCGGGTTCGCATGCGCGTAGCGCATATTCGCCGCAGGCGAAATTCCCGTCCCGCCGCAGCGCAGCAAGGCGGCAGCATGCGCGCAGCGCATATTCGCCGCAGGCGAAATTCCGGTCCCGCCGCAGCGCAGCAAGGCGGTAAGCAAAAACAGTATCGAGATCCACTATTTTACCGAAAGGAGCATTGTCGAAATGGAAAAGGCGTATCTTGAAATTTCAAACGTTTGCAATCTTTCCTGCGCCTTTTGCCACGGAACGGGGCGCGCGCCGCGCTCTATCGGCGAGGCAGAGTTTGAAGCACTGACCGATCGCCTTGCGGGCGAGGTCAAATATCTCTTTTTCCATTTGATGGGTGAGCCGCTTTTGCACCCGTTATTGCCGCAATTTGTAAAACGCGCGTGGGAAAAGGGCTTTTTGCCCGCTGTTACCACCAACGGCACGCTCCTCGGCGCGCGCGGTGAGGCACTGCTTGCAGTGCCGCCCTATAAGATCAGCATTTCCTTGCACGCGCCCGCCGCAAATGCGGCGTTTGCCGATGCAAATTACCTCCCTTTGTGCATTGAATTTGGCAAAAAAATTGCCAAGCGGGGTGCAATTGTTGCGTTTCGCCTTTGGAATATCGGCGGGGCGGGGGAGCGCGAAAACGCGGCTGTGCTGGCAGCTCTGCGCGAAGCCTTTCCCGATCCGTGGGAGGATAAATGGAGCGGTTATCGCTTGGCGCACAAGGTGTTTTTAGAGTGGGGCGAGGAGTTTGAATGGCCCGATATGGGGGCAGATGCGATTGGGGAGGGGAAGCCGATCTTTTGCTATGCCCTGCGCAATCAAATCGGCATCCACGCGGATGGCACGGTGGTGCCGTGCTGCCTTGATGCTGACGGCGTGCTGGCGCTTGGCAATCTGCACGAGCAGTCGCTATCCGAAATTTTAAGCTCTCCGCGCGCCCGCGCTATTTACGACGGCTTCACCGATCATCGCGCCGCCGAGGAGCTTTGCCGCCGCTGCGGCTATGCCAGAAGATTCAAGGCCTAAAGATAAGGGGCTGTCACATTTGGCGCGACCGAAAAAGCCCGTACGCGTAAAGAAAAAATCTCATTCACCCCTAAAAGAAGCAAATGAGACTGCTATGCAAAAATAGGTTGAATTTCTTCGAAATTCTTCCGTATTAAAACGGGCTTTTTCTGGCGTCCCTCCTCGGGCTCGACGTGCCAAGCACGCCTCACGCCCGACGATGAACACCTCTCGCCTAAATCTGAAGCCCCTTTTTATCTCATTTTTTCTCGCTGTTATCCTGCTTTTTGTTGGTTGGCTCAAAGTTGCCAAGCGAAATATCGCGCTTGCTGCGGTCAACCTCGGCGGGCTTGTAATTCCCGAGCATTGCCGTGCCGATGGCACTGTTTTCCATCCCGTTTGCGGGGATATTTTGTTTATTCTTGCGTTTTTCCATACCGTTTACCTCGTTTTTTATTAGGATGCGGAGAAATGCAAAAAAATATACGGCTACACGGTGCGACGACCTCCTCATCCACCACTCCGCGGTCCCCCTTCTCCCACAGGAGAAGGCTGAAGAGTGCGTACACGGTGCGCCTTGTTTGCACCCAATACCTTTTTTACCAAAGGTTTTGGGGAGTGGGAGTGAATGCTTGCCGAAGGCAAGCAAAGGGGCTGTCTCAAATGCCAAGGCATTTGGTCGACAAGCCCCTATGGTTTTTGTTTGGCGGCTAAACGCCGCCATTTTTACCCGCCAGACGGGTAAAAAAACACAAATTCCCGGCCACAAAAAGCCTACCGTCGCCTTTTTGTGGCGAAGGGGGTGTCTCAAATTGCAAATTTGAGACACCCCCTTTCTTTTTCTTTCGCCCGCATCCTCCCCGATCACACGTCAAAATCGGGTGTAAATTCCTTGGTGGCAGCATCCTTGCCCTGCGAAAAGCCCTCGAAGCCAAGCGCGGCTGCTTTTTCAAGTGCGGCGTTGTATTCAAAGGTCGTAACACGGCGCAAAAGGTGTTTGGGGGCGGTACGGGGCGCGAAATCGGGGGTGTATTGCCGCATAAGAGATAGGCGGATATCGCGCACGGGGAGCGTTTGTGCCAGTGCTTCAAGCACGGCTGCGGTATCTGCGCGGCAGCCGGGCAGCAGCAGATGGCGCACTATCATGCCGCGTGTCAGCATGCCTTTTTCATCAAATTGCACCGCGCCCACCTGGCGATACATTTCGGCAAGTGCCGTTGTGGCAACCGCGGCGTAATTCGCCGCACCCGAGCAGGTATCGGCAAGCGTTTTTGAAATATACTTGAAATCGGGCAGGTAAATATCCACCAGACCCGCTAAAAGTCGCAACGTTTCGGGGGATTCGTAGCCGCTGCTGTTCCACACAACGGGAATTTTCAGCTGCGGCTTGATCTCGCGCAGCACGCGTGCCACGCGGTCGGTGTAATGCGTAGCGGTAACAAGGTTTAGGTTGTGCACACCCGTGGCGGCAAGCTCAAGCAGCAGGTCGGCAAGCTCCGCCTCGCTCATCCGTTTGCCGATAGCCCTGCGGCTGATCGCCTTGTTTTGGCAAAAGACGCAGCCGAGTGAGCAGCCCGCAAAAAAGACCGTGCCCGAGCCGCGCGTGCCGCTGATAGGCGGCTCCTCAAACATGTGTGCGGCAGCCCGCGCCACAAAAATATCGGCAGACGTGTGGCAAAACCCCACCTCTCCTGCCGCGCGATCTGCGCCGCACCTGCGCGGACAAAGCATGCATGCTGCCATCGGCTTCACCTCCCTTGGCATACTTTCTTGGCTTTATCTTATCACACTGCGAAAAAATTTTCAAGTTTTTTTGCAAGTCCCGCCCAAACGCAGCGTAAATGTGATAAAATATATAACAGTACGAAAAAGGAGCTCTTTATGAAAAATAATTGCTTTGAGCGCGCCGAAATTCTGTGCGTTGGCACCGAGCTGCTGATCGGTGATATCGTAAACACCAACGCGGCATATCTTTCCCGTCGTCTTGCCACGCTTGGGATCGGCGTATACCGTCAATCGGTAGTGGGGGATAACCCCGCGCGCCTTGCCGAGGACGTACGCGCCGCCCTTTCGCGCAGCGATCTTGTGGTGATGTCGGGCGGGCTTGGCCCCACCTATGACGATCTTACCAAGGAAACGGTGGCAGGTGTGTTTGGCCGCAGCATGAAAATGCACGCGCAGTCGCTTGCGCGCATCGAGTCCTATTTTGCCGCAACGGGACGCAATATGACCGAAAACAACAAAAAGCAGGCAATGATGCCCGAAGGGGCTGTGGTCTTCGAGAACGACTACGGCACTGCCCCCGCCTTGGCACTTGAAAACGAGCAGGGGCAGGTGGTGGTGATGCTGCCGGGGCCCCCGCGTGAGCTTGAGCCACTTTTTCGCGAGCAGGTAGAGCCCTATCTCAAGCGGCGCTGTGAGGCAATTATGGTCAGCCGCAATCTGCACATTATCGGCATGGGCGAATCGGCGGTGGAAAACGAGCTGCCCGCCGATATTAAGGATAGCAAAAACCCCACCGTTGCCCCCTATTGTGCCACGGGCGAGGTGCGCTTGCGCGTAACAGCGCGCGATGCCGACGAGGCACACGCCGCAAGGCTTTGCGACGAGATGACACAAAGATTGATGGCACTGCCGATTGGAAAATTCGTGTATGGGATCGACGTTTTAGATCCTGCGCACGCGTTGGTGGCAGAGCTCGCCGCGCGCGGCATGACGGTGGCAACCGCCGAATCCTGCACGGGCGGTCTGATCGCCAAAAAGCTGACCGACGTGGCGGGCTGCTCCTCGGTGGTTGCAGGCGGTGTTGTCACATATCAGACGCGTGAAAAGGAAATGCTACTTGGTGTTGATCACGCGCTCATTGAGGCGCACACCGTGGTCAGTGCCCCCGTTGCCGAGGCAATGGCAAGGGGTGCGCTTGCCCGCCTTGCGGTGGATCTTGCCATTGCAACCACGGGCTATGCAGGCCCCGGCGGCGGCACCGAGCAGGAGCCTGTTGGCACGGTTTATGTTGCCGTTGCCATGCGTGACGGCGTAATTTCAAAGCGTTTGTCGTTGGGGGCACACCGCGACCGCGCTTACATCAGAGAGGTTGCCGCGGTACGCGCGATTTTTGAGGCACTTGAGATTTTGCGCAAAAACTGCGAGAATGCGTGAAAAATTTATCAATCTGCGCTTGACAATCCAGATATAATATATTAAAATATAGAATGATGACGAATACGCACGCAGTGCGTTTGCTGTTAGATGTGATAGAAAGGGAAATATATGGCAAAGTTTCGTAAGATCGGTATTTTGACCTCGGGCGGTGATGCCCCGGGTATGAATGCCACTGTACGCGCCGTGGCGCGCAAGGCTCTTGACGAGGGCGTAGAGGTGGTAGGTATTCTTGGCGGCTATTCCGGCTTGATCCGTGATAACGTAATACCGCTGACCCCCCGTACGGTATCTAATATTATTTCGCGCGGCGGTACGGTTTTGTATTCCGACCGTTGCCCTGAATTTAAAACAGAGGAAGGCATGCGCGCGGCGATCGCGACCTGCCACCGCCATGAGATCGACGCGATCGTGGCATTGGGCGGCGACGGTACCTTCCGCGGTGCTACCGACCTTACCAACCGCGGTATTCCCACCGTGGGCATTCCCTGCACGATCGATAACGATATTACCGCAACCGATTATACCATCGGCTTTGATTCTGCTATGAATACCACCATGGAGATGATCGACTGCCTGCGCGACACCTGCGAATCGCATAAGCGCTGCAACGTGGTTGAGGTCATGGGTCGTGATTGCGGTCAGATCGCGCTGTATACGGCACTTGCTTCGGGCGCGGTAGCGGCTGTTATTCCCGAGATCCCCTTTGACGAGGCAGAGCTGCTCGGTCGCATAAGGATGCTGGCAGATGCAGGAAAGCGCGGCTTTCTTGTGATCGTGAGCGAGGGTGTTTTCACCGCAGACGGGCAAAGGTATGGCGAGGTGCTTGCCAAGAAGATCGATGCCGTAACCGGTGTTGAGACCAAGTTTGCCCGCTTTGCACACGTGGTGCGCGGCGGCAGCCCCACCCTGCGTGACCGCTTTACCGCTACCGAAATGGGTGTGCGCGCCGTAGAGCTGCTGCTTGCAGGCAAGAGCAACGTTGTGATTTGTGAGATCGACGGTAAGATCACCGATTGCGATATCAATTATGCACTGATTGCAGACCGCATGCACAAAAACAAGCTCAAGCAGGGTGATCTCGACGCGTTTGATGCAAATCAAATTGCAGATATGAAGGCACTTGCCGCACAGCGCAAGGAGAGAATTTCCACGGTTTATAAAATGGTTGCCCAAACCAGTAAGTAATAGACAAAAGACCACGAAAGGAACGAAGAAAAATGAGAAAAGTAACAATCATCGGTGCGGGAAACGTTGGTGCCACTATTGCTTATACACTTGCTGTTGAGGGCGTAGCCAATGAGATCGTTATCATTGACATCAAAAAGGAAAAGGCAGAGGGCGAGGCGATTGATATCGGTCAGGGCGGTCTGTTCTTCCAAGAGGACGTAAGGATCTCCGCGGGTGACTACGAGGATGCAGAGGGCTCTGACATTGTTATCATCACCTCCGGTATGGCACGCAAGCCCGGCATGACCCGTCTTGACCTTGCCCAGACCAACATCAACATTCTTTGCAGCATTGCTCCAAGCATCACTAAGCACGCGCCCAACGCCGTATACGTGATCGTGAGCAACCCTGTTGACGTAATGACCTACGTATTCCACAAGATCACCAATATTCCCGAAAACCGTATCATCGGCTCGGGTAACACGCTTGATACCGCACGTTTGCGCTATTGGCTTGCAAACAAATTTGAGATCAGCCAGCAGAACGTACATGCATACGTGTTCGGTGAGCATGGCGACTCCTCCTTCGTTCCGTGGTCACAGGCTTCGATCTGCACCACCAACGTTGACGAGTACCAGAAGTTCCTGCACCCCGACACCCCCATCGACCATGCAGCGGTTGAGCAGTACGTGCGCAAGTCGGGCGGCGAGATCATCGCACGCAAGGGCGCTACCTTCTATGCGGTGGCGTGTGCGGCTGTTGACATCTGCAAGATCCTCTTTAGCGGCATTGAAACCGCGCTTGCCGTTTCTACCATGATGCACGGCGAGTACGGTGTTGGCGACGTTTGCCTCTCCGTTCTCTCTATTGTCGGCAAGGACGGCATCAAGAGCAAGATTCCCGTAGCCCTCACCAAAGAGGAGGAGGAAAAGCTCCAGCACAGCGCAAAGTGTTTGCGTAACGTGATCGATCAGATTACTTATCAATAATTTGCATAAAAAAGGGTGCTGCAATGCGTTTGCATTGCAGCACCCTTTTATACATAAAATTACACCTCGAGTGGCGAGTGTGATTTTAATTACTGTAAAAATTTAAAATATCCGTCAGAACGGGGTGCAAAATCTCATCATTTGCGAACAAAATCTCGTGCTTGCTGCCTGTGATTTTTTTCAGGGTGCCGCTCGGCAGACGCGCGGCAAGCTTTTGCTGCGCCTCGTTATTCACGAGATGCTCAATCTCGGCAGATAGGATCAAAACGGGCAGATTTACACGCTCGGGTGCGCCCTTGGAGAGAATTTTTTTGGCAACGCCGAGTGCAGCAAGACTCCAGGCATAGCTTGGTGCACCGCCGCGAAAGCACGGGGCACTGCGCCGCTGCTCGCGCAGCAGGGCAAAGCGCGCGGGGGAAAGTGAGGAGGAATGCTCAAACGGCTCGTTTTCGTAGTCCTTTTTGGGGATAAATACCGCACTTTTCGCGCGCCCCGTCAGAGTGCAGAAGCGACAGGCAGAGATTGAGGCAAGGCGGGAAGCCCCGCGGTATTGCAGGTCGATCATGGGGGCGGAAAGCACGGCTTTTTGAAACACGTTGGGGTGCTTTTCAAGATAAAGCATGGCAATGGCACCGCCCATAGAGTGGGCAAACAGATAAAGGGGGGCGGTCAGCTCCTTTTCAAATGCAGCCAGCATCGCCTCAAGATCGCTGATATATTCGTCAAAGCGGTCAATATGGATCACGCCCTGTGGGGCGGCGTGATAAGAGCGCCCGTGCCCGCGATGATCAAGCGTTAGCACGGAGAGCCCGTCCTTTAAGAGATAATAAATGAACTCGTGATACTTTTCGGCATTTTCCGAAAAGCCGTGCAGCAGCACCACCGTGCCGCGCGGCTCATCTGCGCGGTAGTGTGCCACGTAAAGCGCTTTGCCATCGCGTGCCGTAAAGCGCGGCTCGCTGCGGCGCGGCGTAAGATAAGGGATGATCGTGTTTTTTGTTTTTTGTGCGATATCTTGCTCACTGATAAACCTTTTCATGTTATGCTCCCGTTCGTTGCTGTATTATAGTATATAGTATTTCACAATTTCTGTCAAACGAAAAGTAAAAAGGGCGTCAGTGTTGATTTTTTGGATTTAAAATGGAGCAGCCTTGCTTTGACTTGATACTTGGTTGCATATCTAAAAGAAGATCCACCTATTAGGTGGATCTTCTTTATTGTAGCATTAGTGCAAACAAACCGCCGGTAGGGGTTGTCGAGGCGCCAACCCCTACCGGGATGGTGCATGCCACCGCTTGAAGTGGCGGTTGTGATTGCGTGTTATCCAAACGTGATCGAATCGTTGTATTCGTCGATCAGGTCCTTGGCGTTTTCGTTCTCGTGCGAGAGGAGCCAGGTGTAAAGCTCGGGGTTATCGTAGGTATCGTCCCAGCAGTTGTGCGAGTGATCGGGGTAGATCGTTAGCCTTGCGTTACCGCCGCGCTTATTGACAGCCTCTACCATTTTTTTGCTCTCCTCTGCAAGAACGACTTTATCCTTGCCGCCGTGGAATGCCCAGATCGGCACGTTAACAAGGCGCGCGGCGTTCCAGTACATGCCGCCGCCGCAGAGTGGCACCAAGGCGGCAAACATATCGGGCATGCTCATGGCAAGCTGCCAGGAGCCGTAGCCGCCCATGCTGTTTCCCGTGAGGTAAATGCGCTTTTGGTCGGTGTAGCTTTGCTTTGACAAAAACAAAACAAATCGCTTGAGCGCGTGAAGCAGATCAAACCACGTGTTTTCATGACAAAGCGGTGCCACCATCACAAAGGGGAAGCCGGGCATTTTGTCGGGGCGCTTCAGGATGTTTCTTCGCGTGATATTTGTAATGTCGTTGCCGCGCGTGCCCGCACCGTGCAAAAAGAGCAGAACGGGGCACGCCTTGCCCTCCTCATAGCCGTCGGGAAAGCGGATGGCATATTGCATGCCCTCAAATACGTCTGTTACAATCGTTCCCATATGTTGCCTCCCTGCCTCAAAGCGGCTGTTTTTTAATTTTTCTTTCATGGTTAAAGCTTCTTTTATATAAAAAATTTTTAATATCCAAGCTCCTCGTTGATCAAAACGACCTCAACGGTGAGGCCCATCGGCTTTTCCCAGAGGACCGAAAGCGCGCGGCAGATGCGCCCCTCGCCCTTGCAGTCGTAGCAACGGTCGCCCTTGATGGCGCAAGGGGTCTTTGCGCCAAGCCGCTTGGCATTTAAAGGGGCAGCTACGTTTCTCGCGTGCCACAGCGCTGCCTCGAAATCGGGGGCAATTTTATTTTTTCCTGCTACAAGAAAGACCTTTTCGTGCCCGTAAAGGGTGGCTGCCACGCGGTTGCAGGTGCCGTCAATATTGATGATCTCGCCGTTTTCCGATAAGCCGTTCACCGAGGAAAAATAAATTTCGGCGGCACAGCCCGCATCACGCAGCTGCTTTTGGGTCATGCCGTCGCGCTCCCGCCAATGCCAAAAAACGTTGTTGTGCGTGGCAAGGCTTTCATAAAGCCCCATTTTTTCAAGCGTGACGGATCCGCCAAAGCCAACGGTCTTGCCGTCGGTGGCACCGTCAAGATACGCTGCAGCCTCGGTGGCGGTTTCAAAGCAGGAGACCTTGAAGCCGCGTTTTTCTAAATTTTCTTTCGTTTTTGTAAAATTCATCACGTTACCTCACTTTATATTGCAAATCCGCCGTCAACACCAAGGCATTGCCCCGTAATAAAGGCAGCCCCCTCGGAGGCGAGAAATAGCACGGCTGCCGCTACCTCCTCGGGCTTGCCGATGCGGCATAGCGGTGTTTCCTCGGCAAGTGCCGCCAGGGTCGCTCCGTCATAGGCGGCGTTCATATCGGTGTCAATGACCCCCGGCTCCACGCAGTTTACGGTAATGCCCGAGGGGCCAAGCTCCTTGGCAAGTGCCATGGTAAGCCCGCGCAGCCCCGCCTTGGCGGCAGAATATGCCACCTCGCAGGAGGCACCGACCTTGCCCCACATAGAGCCCACGTTGATGATGCGCCCCCGCCCTTGCCGTATCATGTCGGGCTCTGCCTCACGGCAGAGGTAAAAGGCGGCGGAAAGGTTGGTATCCAGCATTTTTCGCCAAGTGGCGTCATCTATATCGCGCGAGAGCATGCTCTCGGCGATGCCCGCATTGTTTACCAGCACCTCGGGTGCGCCCCCCAGTGCTTCAGTGACGGCGGCAAACGTCGTACGCACGCCCTCGGGGTCGGATACGTCGCAGCAAAAGGGGAGCGCGCCCACCTCCTTGGCAAGCCTTGCTGCTGCCGCATGATTGCTGCGGTAAAGAAAGGCTACGCGGTCGCCCGCTGCCGCAAAGGCGCGCACGGTGGCAGCACCAATGCCGCGCGAGCCGCCCGTGACAAGTATTCTTCTCATTTTGGCGTTACACCTCCTTGGTGTTTTGCAAGAAATGCCGCAAGAAAGGCGTTTGCCTGTTTGCGGTTTTTTAGTATCACACGCTCGCCCCCCGTTTTGGCAAGATTTACAAGATACTGCTGCCGCCGCTTTTTGGTTCGGCTCTCAAATAAGAGCCAGCGGCGAAACGTGCGGTCAAGCTTTTCGGGGCAGGGGCAGCTTTCGCGCGGTGTGCCGCGATATTTGCGGTAGCGCCCCCACGCGGCAAAAAAGCAGGGAAGGCGCGCGAAATTAAAAAATACCGTCAGGTCGCTTTCCTCAAAGCGTGTGGGGGCAATGCGGCTGTAATTGCCGTCGATCACCCAGCTCTCGTGCTCGTTCAAAAAGGCTTCGACCAAAGCGCTCATCTCCTCGTCGGAGCGCTCCTGCCAGTTGCCGTACCAGTGGGCGTTATCAAGGTGCAAAACGGGTAACCCAAGCTGCCGCCCAAGCTCTGCTGCCATGGTGGATTTTCCGCTGCCGCTATATCCGATAATTTGAATTTTCATCACATACCCCCGCTAATTACTGAAATTTTGGCGGCTTTCGCACCTCTGCCGCCGCAAAATCAGCGCGCAGACGGGAAAGAAATTCCTGCTCGTCACAAGAGTCAAGGATGCCCTTGCCAAAGGCGGCAAGGTGTGTGAAAATATCCCGTTGAGAGATTTTTTGCAGCGCTCTCCCGTCGGTTTTTTGCAGGTAGTCAAGGAAGCCCTCGTAAAACCCGAAGGGGGAGGGCACGCGGGGCAGCAAAAAGCTTAAGGTGTGCTCAAATCTGCCGCGCTCACACAAGCGGTCAAGGAGGTCGCTGATGCCGTGCAGACGGTGCAGCTCCGCGAAAGTAAGCCAATTTGTGGCAAGCACGGTATAGGGTGCTTTTTGCATGTGGCGGATGCCGTATTTTGCGGCATCGCGGCGCAGTGCCGTGCCGTGCAGGAGCTTGAGGAATCCAAGCTGCAAAGCGTCACAGCAAAAATACGCCTTGTCAAAGGAGTGCGCAAAGGAGCGATAATCCTCAAAGGGTAGCCCCGCGATCAGGTCAAGATGCACGTGCACGTTGCCCGCTTGCTTCAAACGCCTTGCTGCCGCGAGTGTGGCGGCGACGCTATCGCGGCGACAGATCGCTTGCAGCGTTTCTCGGTTGGTGCTTTGCAGACCGATCTCAAGCCGTATTTTTCCCGGTGGGAATTTTGACAGGATCACAAAGCTCTCTTCATCGAGCAGTGCGGCGCAGACCTCAAAATGATAGCATTTGGTATAGGCGGGGGAAAGCAGCCCCTGCCAGATGCTTTTGGCGCGGTCGCGATCGAAATTAAAGGTACGGTCAACCAGCTTTACGGTAAACGCCCCCTCGAATTTTTCAAAAGAGAGCAGGTCGGCAAGCGTTTGCTCGACACCCTTGGCGCGCACACCCTCGCTCGCCGAGGAAAGGCAAAAGGCACAGGAATAGGGGCAACCGCGCGCACTTTCGTAATATACGAGTGAGGCCAGCGCCTCTCCCGCTTCGTAGTGGATGCCGCGGCACTGAAATTGGCTGTCGGGGCTACCTGCCACAAGCCTTGGCAGTGCCTTGCCCGCCTGCAGCATGCCCGCCAGCGTGACGATCGCCTCCTCACCCTCGCCCGCGATCACGGTATCAACGAAGGGGAGTGAGGTAAAGCGTGCCGTATCAAAGGATACCTCGGGGCCGCCCAGCACGATCTTGCAATCGGGCAGTAGGGTCTTTAGGTCCTCGGCGAGTGCCAGCATGCTATCAATATTCCAAATATAGCAGGAAAATCCGTAAAGGTCGGCGTTTGCCGCAACCAGCAAAGAGAGCACCCCCTCGGTGCGGTCGCGGAGCGTGGCCTCGGTCACGTGTACTGCCCCAAAGCCGTTTTCCTTCAGCGCGGCGGCAAGACACCGCACGCCGAGTGCCGAATGGGCAAAGGAGCCGTTTAATGCAAAAAGTTCTATTCTCATAGCCTTATTGTATCACGTAAATTGCGAATTGTAAAGAGATGCGTAAAAGCCGTTTTTCTTTTTCATGAGCGTCAGGTGGTTGCCCGATTCGATGACGTTGCCATCCTTTACCACCAAAATTACGTCAGCGTTTTGAATGGTAGAAAGGCGGTGTGCGATCACAAAGGAGGTACGCCCTGCCATCAGCTGTCTCATAGCAGCCCCGATCTGCTGCTCGGTGCGGCTGTCAACGTTAGAGGTCGCCTCGTCAAGGATCAGCATGGGGGCGTTGGCAAGCATGGCGCGTGCAATGGTGATCAGCTGCCGCTGCCCCTTGGAGATGTTTACGCCGTCATCGGTCAACACGGTATCGTAGCCGTCCTTCAGGCTTTCGATATAGTCGTGGATATGCGCCGCCTTTGCGACTGCAACAACCTCCTCGCGCGTGGCGTTTTCCTTGCCGTAGGTAATGTTGTCAAAAATCGTTCCGCAGAACAGCCAGGTTTCCTGAAGCACCATGGTGTAGGCGGCGCGCAGATCGTCGCGGCGGACGGACAGGATATCCTTTCCGTCGATGCGGATGGTGCCGTCGTTCACGTCGTAGAATCGCATCAGCAGATTGATGATGGTGGTCTTTCCCGCGCCGGTGGGACCGGCAATAGCCGTCAGGCTGCCGGGCTTGGCATGAAAACTCAGGCCCTGGATAATGGGGGTGCCGGGGATATAGGAGAAATCCTCGTTCTCCAGCCGCACATCTCCCAGTACATCGGTAAGAATT
>JAZOLJ010000002.1:0-47078 GCA_045652845.1 Eubacteriales bacterium
ATTGCGCCTACGTGGATCACCACGTTGCCGACGAAGGGAAGCACATGGGTATTGATAATATCAGGCGCGTGGTGGCAAGACTCACGGAGCTTGGCGTAGCCACCGACACCACCAAGCACGCCATCAACCATTTTGCGCACACTGCGGCATCGCTGCAGGATATGCTTGAGGAGCTGGTAAGGGAGGACGGGTATCTCGTTGCCTACGACGGGTGCACGGTAGAGCTTTAAGCATTTAAAGATTGGCTAAAAAGCAAAAAGGAGCACGGGCGTATCGCCCGTGCTCCTTTTTGTGTGCTGTTTTAACGTTATCAGCAGTATTCACGCAGTGTATCGAGTGCGCTTTTTTCAATGCGGCTCACGTAGGAGCGTGAAATGCCAAGCCTTGCCGCCACCTCGCGTTGGGTAAGCGGCGGATTGCCGTCAAGCCCATAGCGCAGTGAAATGATCTCGCGCTCGCGTGCGTCAAGCACAGTTTCCACCAACCGTCGCACACGCGTGGAGCGAATGCTTCGATCTACCTCCTCCTCCACGTTGTCCTCGGTGGCGATCACGTCAATGTAGGTTAAGGGATTGCCGTCGCGGTCTACGTCTATCGTTTCGTTGATCGAAACCTCGGCGGAAAGCTTTTTTTGCGCGCGAAAATGCATGAGGATCTCGTTTTGAATGCATTTGGCACCGTAGGTGGCAAAACGCGCACCGTTTTGGGGGTTAAAGGTGTCAACCGCCTTTACCAGTCCAATCGTGCCGATCGAAACAAGATCCTCGCTGTTTTTTGCGGCTCCGTAGTATTTGCGCACGATATGTGCAACCAGGCGCAGGTTGTGTAGGATCAGCCTTTCGCGTGCCGCCATGTCGCCCAAAGCCTTTTTGGCAAATGCCTCGCGCTCCTCGGCGGCGGTGAGCGGCGGCGGAAAATTTTGCGGTGTGCTGATGCCAAGCAGCATATGGACCGCACCCAAGATCAGCGAGATCAGAGCAGAAAACAAAAAAATCACCTCCAACTAACCTTATGAGCCGTCGCCTGTCCTAAATAACAACGGATTATGTTTGTTTTTGCTTGACACCCGACACAAACTTTGCTATAATTTTTTTGTAAGTAATTTCTCTTGGAGGTTTTGCAATGAAAAAGCTGATCGGCAATGCCGTGGTAGGGCAGTCGGGCGGACCGACCGCCGCCATTAACGCAACGCTTGCGGGTGTCATTCGCGGCGTGCTTGAAAACGTGGGGGACGGCGCTATTAAGACCCTTTACGGTATGAGAAACGGCGTTGAGGGGCTGCTCATGGAGCGCCTTGTGAATTTAAACGAGATGTTTGCGGATGAAAGGAATATTGACATGCTGGAGCACACTCCCGCCGCAGCACTGGGCTCCTGCCGCAAAAAGCTGCCCAAAATGGGGGAGGATGATGCGGTTTACGAAAAGCTGCTTGCTATCTTCAAAAAATACGATATTCGCTATTTCTTTTACATCGGCGGCAACGACTCCATGGATACCGTAGCAAAGCTCTCTGCATACACCAAGGGGCACGACTACGAAATGTGTATCATGGGCGTGCCGAAAACCATTGATAACGACCTTGTCGTTACCGATCACACACCGGGCTTTGGGTCTGCCGCCAAATACATTGCCGTGACCATGCAGGAGATCATTCGTGACTGCGCGGTTTATACCGTTCCCGCCGTGACCATTGTTGAAATTATGGGGCGCGACGCAGGGTGGCTCACCGCGGCTGCGGGCATTGGGCTTGCCGCAAACGGCATTGTGCCCGATCTTATTTATTTGCCCGAGCGTAGCTTTAGCAAGGAGGAGTTCTTTGAGGACGTGCGCGCGGCACTGAAGAAGCACCCCAACGTGGTGATCGCCGTTTCCGAGGGCATTCATTTTGCCGATGGCACTTACGTTTGCGAGGGCTTTGGTATTGCCTCGACCGATGCGTTTGGCCACAAGCAGCTGTCGGGCACGGGCAAGGCTCTTGAATACGCGGTGAAGGCAGAGCTTGGCTGCAAGGTGCGCTCGGTTGAGCTGAACATCTCCCAGCGTTGCGCAGCACACATTGCCTCCGCTACCGACCTTGCGGAATCGGTTGCCGTGGGCAAAGCTGCCGTAAAGGCTGCCTGTGAGGGCGTGACGCGCGAAATGATGACCATTGTGCGCGACAGCACAAGCCCCTACACCTATCATATTGACCACAGCGACGTGTCAAGGATCGCCAATCAGATCAAAAGAGTGCCCGATGAATTTATCAACGAGCGTGCCAATCACGTGACCCGCGCTTGCGCCGAGTATCTGCTCCCACTCATTGCAGGGGAGGGGCTGCCGACCTACGAAAACGGCTTACCGCAGTTTTTTGTGATTGATTGACACAAAAAAACACGATAAAAAACACACCAAGCAAAATTGCTTGGTGTGTTTTTCGTATGTATTGAAACGAGCACAGCATTTTATTACTGTATTGTCATGCGGCGCACGGCTCCGGTTGTATGGATCAGCATGCCGTCCAAATGCTTTTTGACTGTATGCGGATCCCTAACACCTGTGATTCTGATCACGCCCATATCAAGCAGATTGATCTGTACCGTACCGTAATGAAGGATCTGTCCGATGAGCGATTGCTGTATTTCAGTACCGCGAATGCCCGAAAACACCTCGCTTCTTTCCGAAGGGGAGAAAAATCCGCTTTTGAAAACCGCACGATCTTGAAGGATCTTTACCACCTCGTACTTTAACAAAAAGATCTGAAAGGCGATGACACATGCCGTACCCACAGATATGAGCAGCAGCAGCAGAGGCCAAGCGCTTTTCAACACAATTGCTAACGCGACACCCAAGAGTAAGGGAACAAGGAAGAGGGTCAGCTTTAAGGGTGAGAGGACGGTAAAACGGCTTTTTGTTATCAGTAATTCAGCCGTGTTTGATTCTTGAGCGTTCATAGAAGGCTATCGTTAGTGATTATTGCTGAGCAGCATAATCGGCAACGGTAACTTCCTTTGCCTGGCTGTTAATGATGATAGCGCCGAGCATGTCAACGATCTCAGTGGCAACTGCATTGTTTACAACAACCTTAAGGGTGCCGGTGCTCTTCTTGCCAAGACCCTTGCCGCCCATAGCACCGATAGAAAGGGAAGAGCCTTCCGAGTCGCGTGTGGTGATGCTCAGGGTGAGTGCACCGCCGCGAAGCTTCAGAATGCCAACAACGACAACGATGCCGCCAAGGATAAGGAAGACGGGCAGAAGAGCTGCAACGCCTGCCTTTGCGGACAGGATGATGCCTGCGATCATAATGAGAACGCCGAGGATGATGGTCATAATGGGGCGAACCTTGGATTTCGTAGCGTGAGACATGTGCACAGCCTTTACGTCGTGCAGCTGGATCTCATCGCGGGAAACCTCAAGCTTGTTGCGGACATCGTGAACAATGCGTTTGTTCGTTACGGTGAGGGTAGCCTTGGTCTTGTTCAGATCTGCAACACCGGTTTTGGATGTTGCATACTCCCACTCACGAATGATGTGTTCGTTGTTTGCGAGTTGCATAAAAATGCCTCCTTAAAAAAGTTTTGCCGGAAGAAGCTTCTTCCAATTTTAATTATACAATTTCGCGAAATAAAAGTTAATTGTGTAGTATTGACATTGTTTCGTTGTTTTTTTGTTTGTGTTGCACAAAATAGGAGGCGAAAAATTTTGCGGAGTGGGTAAGAGGCGTTTTCTTGCGAGATAAAAATAAGCCGAGGGCTTGCCGTATTTGCAGCCTTTTACATAGAATTCCTCCGCTTTGCGCACACTACAAAAAAACAGAGGTATGGGAATATGTTAGAGCTCACAGAACAGTATACGGAAAACGTGCGGCTTTTTGAGGAAGAGCTGCGCGTAAATGACAATTTTGATATCATCAAAAAGGTGCTGCGGATCGGCAAGGATGAGGTTACGCTCTTTTATATCGACGGACTCATTAAGGACGGCGCGATGCAAAAGCTGTTTATTTATCTGCTTTCTCAAAAGCAGCTGCCGCCCGATGCCAAAACCTTTCTTGAAACGAATATGCCCTACGTTGAATGCGACGTAACGGGCAATGCCGCGCTCATGCTGCAAATGATACTGTCGGGTGCCACCGTGCTGTTTGGCAGCACCTTTGGTGCTGAAGGAATGGTGATAGACGCGCGCACTTACCCCGCGCGCGAAACGGCAGAGCCCGAAAACGACCGCGTGATGCGCGGCCCGCGTGACGGGTTTGTGGAAACGCTGGTTTTCAATACTGCTCTCATTCGCCGCCGCATTCGCGACACGGCTCTTACCATGCACTATACCACCATGGGCAAGGCATCAAAAAGTGACCTTGTGATCTGCTATATGCAGGGGCGTGCCGACCCCAAGCTGATCAAATATATCAAGGAAAGGATCAGCGGTATCAAGACCGATGCGCTTAGCATGGGGCACGAATCGCTTGCCGAAACGCTGATTCGCTCTCGTTGGTATAATCCGTTTCCGAAAATACGCTACACCGAGCGCCCCGACGTTGCCTCCGCGCATTTGCTTGAGGGCAGCGTGATCATTTTGCTTGACAACTCACCCGCCGCCATGATTTTGCCAACGGCTATCTTTGATTTTTTGCAGGAGAGCAGTGATTTTTACCTGCCGCCACTCACGGGCACCTATTTGCGTATGGTGCGCCACGCCGTTTTTTGGCTTACGCTCTTTATGACGCCGCTTTGGTTTCTTGGTGTGCTCAACCCCCAATACGTGCCCGAATGGTTGGCGTTTGCGCTACCCGCCGAGCGCGGTAAGCTACCCATTTATCTGCAGCTCCTGCTTGCGGAATTTGTAATCGACGGGCTGCGCATGGCATCCATGAACACCCCCGATATGCTTGCAAATTCGCTCTCGGTGGTGGGGGGCTTGATTCTTGGTGATTTTGCCGTTGACGTGGGGTGGCTGATCCCAGAGGTTATTCTTTATATGGCGTTTGTGGCGATCGCCAATTTTACGCAGACCAGCTTTGAGCTGGGGTACGCCCTTAAATTTATGCGCTTGCTGCTGCTTACCCTAACGGCGTTTTTCAATCTTTGGGGATTTGCTGCGGGCGTGGTGCTGATCCTTTTGTTGATCGTTTCCAATAAAACGGTAAACGGCGGGCACAGCTATCTTTACCCCTTGATCCCGTTTTCCTTCAAGGCACTGCTCTCACTTTTCGTGCGGCGCAAAAAACAGTCTTGACTTTCCCTTTGCTTCCTGCTATAATGGTGAAAACGAAAAAAGTGGGGTAACGGTATGCAAAAAACGCAAAATGAACGGCATTACGGCATCACGGTGGCGGGTATTGTGATACTGGCGCTTTCCATTTGCATTATCTTTTTATCAATTTTTGTGCCGCGTGTGCGAGAAAACAGGATCCTGCGTGAGCGCGTTAGCCTGCTGCTGTACGCCGAATACGAGCGCGTGCTGCTTTGTGACCCGTTGCTGGAAACGGGGGGCGCGTTGCCCGACCGCGGGGCGCAGGTCATGCTGACCGCAGCCGAGGTCGATACCCTGCGTGAAAAGCTGGCGGCGGTAGCGGATGGGGGATTTCAAAACGGCGAAAATTTGACTATGCCCGAGGGTGCTTGGGATGTAAAGCTGCAGCTTCGCACTACCTCGGGGGAGTATGCCGATCTTTATTTTACCGATGCTGCACTGTATTTTTATGCCGAAGGCACGGCGTTTTGCTTTGAGGCAAAGGACGTGGCGGCATACAATGCGCTGCTTTCCTTTTTGCAGGCTCTTTTGACAAATTAACGCTTGGGGTGCGGCTCGACCTACGATCGAGCCGCACCCTTTTTGTATATTTATGCACACACGCGCTTGCCTTTGATTTGAAAGGCGATTTGGTTAAATTTGCTAACGCCCGAAAATATCCCCCCTGCAAATTCTTGCCGTGTACAGGCTAAAAAAGAGGTTTTTGGCTAAAAGGTAGAAAATTGCTGTGCTTGATTGACAGAACGGACTTCAATATGTTAAAATAAACCATAACTCGTTTAATGTGCGTCGCGCACATAGAAAGGAGAACATACATGAAAAAACAGATGCGAGTTGTTCTTTTTGCGGTGTTGGTACTGTTACTGGTAACCGTTACTGCAATTGCGGCATCCGCCGCCACGCCGTTTAGCACGGGTGAGAAAAGCTATGCCACGCTTGCGGAGGCTGCGGCTGCAGTCACCAACGGTGGCACCATTACCGTGACGGAGGACGTTAGTCTTTCCGCCAACGCCACGCTCTCTGCAACAAAGACCTATACCCTGCAGGGAAGCACAGCCACCCGAAAGATCACCTTCACCGGTGGCGGCTTGGTGATCAGTGCGGGCAACGTTACCATTAAAAATCTTGCCATTACGGCAAACGCTGCCAACGCCATTACGGTGAAAAATTCCGAAACCAAGCTCACCGTCAGCACCGGTGCGGTCATCACCTCAAATGGCAAAACCGACACGACGGGTCTTTCCGTGGCAGTGGCAGGCGATGCCACCCTGCTGATCGAGAATGGCAAGCTGACGGGTGCTGTCGGCTCAACCGATGAAAATGCTGCGAAGGGTGCTACTATCAAGATCACGGGCGGCACGCTGAACTCGAACCCCAACACGCCCGCAGGCCACGTGCTGCGCGTCACCGGAGCAGACTTTCATTTAACCGTTGAGGGCGGCACCTTCAATTTTACCAGTACAAGTAACAGCTTGTCTTCCTTGCTGTATGCTGACGACACCTCCGCCACGGTCACCATCACGGGCGGCACCTTTTGGGGCAGAGGCACTGATGGCGCACCCATGCTTTATTGCAAAAAGGGAACGTATTCCGTCAGCGGCGGCGCCTTTTACTCACAGATCCCCGGAGCAAGTGGCAATGAATCTGTCGTTTTTTGGGCAAATGGCAGCAACTCCTCGAAGTCGGACTATACCATCTCCGGCGGCAGATTTTATGCTTATGGCGACGGCTATACCTACCCTCTTGCTGTAGATGCTTGTACCTCTATGAAGATCACGGGCGGCTTTTTTACCTTCGTTGATACGCTGGAGAGCCCCGATGACATTGATCTTACTAAGGCGAATAAAGAATATTACGTAAACTCTTTCGGCAAAGATTATTGCAACGGTGTAAGAATTCAAACCTCCACCCTCGTGGAAATTGGCGGCGGCACCTTTATGGGCGGTAAAAGCAATGCGGCACTTAACATTGCGGCAACAACAGTAAACGTGCTGATCTCGGGCGGCACCTTCTACGGCCACCGTGCGATCCAAATCAAGTCTACGGGCGGTGCGCTAACCGTTACGGGCGGCAATTTTTACCCCAACCCGGGGCAGCAGAACTGTAAGCTGCTCGATATAGATAGCTCAACTGCCGTGGTGAATATCTTCGGCGGTAACTTTGATGCCGAATATACCGCCGCGGGTAACGTGACCTCGGGCGCGGTGATCTATTTTAAAACTTCAGGCACCGTAAACGTATACGGCGGCACCTTTCACTGCGCCTCTACCTATAGCTCTAAAGAGAGCTCTTTGGTCAGATTTGATGCTGCCGGTACGCTTTTGCTTGACAAGGGCACCGTTGTGGTTGGCAACGGCACCTTTACGGGTAACGGTGCCACGGTAACGTGCGGTGGTGTTGCCACAATGTTCCGCATGTGCACTGACAACGCTACCCTTACCGTAAACGCAGGCAATTTTGTGATCTCTGATAAAGCCACCGGTATTTATGCCGAGGCGGCAGCTGTCACCACTACCGTGAACGGCGGCAGCTTCACCTCGGGTGATACCGCAACCGTGATGAACCTTCTTGCAGGCAATGTTACCGTAAACGGCGGTAGCTTCACCGGCACGGGCGCGTATTTAATTAATGTAAACATACCGAAGGATAGTGGCAGAGTTACCGTAAACGGCGGCAGCTTCACCTCGGGTGATACCGCAACCGTGATGAACCTTCTTGCAGGCAACGTTACCGTAAACGGCGGTAGCTTCACCGGCACGGGCGTGTGCCTTATCAACGTGCTCATGTCGAAGGAAAACGGCAGCTTTACCGTAAACGGCGGTGTGTTCACGCTGAATTCCGGCTTCGCCTCCGCGGGTGGCGCCATCATTCGCACGGACATTCAGTTAATTCCGCAAAACGCAGATCAGAATTACGACCCCACCGATTTCTACTATACCTGCGATGCAACGATCGTGCTGGCAGGCGGCTTGTTTGTGGATAACAGCTCTACCAACCGCGCCATTATTGATACCACGCTCGGAGAAGCCGTTGTTGTGTATGACGGCGCGATCTTCCTTTCCCGTTACCTCCAAGCATATATCATTGCTTCCAACAACAACGTAGCTCCCAGTCTTGCCCTTGCCCCCAACGCGGCAACCTGCTCTTACCTTGGCAGCAGCTACTATTGCTATATGACCACCGCCACCACTGATGCTAACAAGGCACCCGTAATGGAGGGCGGTGCCGGCGTTACCATCACCTCCGCGTACGAGGGCATTCGCTTTACCTCCTACATACCTGCCGCTGTGGCAGCAAATTTGCCCAAAGGCTACTCCTTTGGCACGTTGATCGCGCCTGCCGATTACGTGGTGGCAGCAGGCGGCTTTACCCATGCAAAGCTGAATGAATGGAAGGCTGCCAATAGCTCTGTTGGCACCGTATACGTTGATATCGTAGCAAAGAACAGTATAGAGGAAAATACCGACGGCAGCATTTCCTTTAGCGGCGCGCTGGTTTCCTTGAAGCAGCAAAACTACACGCGTAGCATGGCAGCCGTGGCTTACGTGCTTGCCGACGGCGTGTACTATTACAGCACCTACGACCCCGATCAAAACGCGCGCTCGATGGCGTACGTTGCCAAGGATGCATATACGGCAATTGTAGATGCCTCCGACGAAGACCACATGAACCACTCTCTTTATAAGAAGGGCGCACACAGCGCCTTTACCGAAGCGGAGCAGCTCATTCTCAAAGCCTACAGTGCTTATAATCACACGTGGGATAAGGCACTCGTAAGTATTTCCACCAAGGTTACCTGGGGTAGCGATGCAAGCCCGAACCTGAAAACGGCAGCAGAAAACCTGAAGACCACACTGCAAGCCATGGGCTGCACCACCACCGGTGCGGTGATCCTTGTGGGTAACACGGGTGATGCCGAGGTGGCGACCGCCCTTTCCGAAATTGAAGGGAACGGCTACTACGTTGGTGTGATCAACGGCAAGCTTGTGATCGTGGGTACCACCAACGCACTTACCATGCAGGCATTTGCATACTTTACAGGCACGTATCTTACCTCTGCCGCTGCGGGCAGGCAGGTTGAGATCTCAGAAAAGGTTGTTTCCAACGCTAAAATGGTTACGCTTAATGCAGATGCCTCCTTTGTGTTCCAGCACACCCGTGAGGGCAATCCTTACAAAAACAGTGGCGATTTGAACAAGGATATCGACTTTAACATCAGCGAAAACCACCTTTACAACTACGAGGACAACAGCAAATACGTTGACTATCCCTTGGTTGCCGCCTTTGAGATCGCCGTGGCGCTTGACGGCTCGGCAGACTATTACAATTACCTGCCCGATAACGAGGCGTTTGGCAACGCAAACATTCACGTAGGTATTACACAGCTTGCCCTTTCCACCCTGCTTGCGGGCAAGGACGTGGGCTATTACGGCTACGCACTCAAGGATGGCAACGTGATCATTTCCTCCTTTGACGATGCAACGCTGCGTCTTGCAAAGAAGCTCTTTATCGAAGATCTTGCCGATTTTGCCGCAAACGGCACCTACATGATCCCCGTGGATTATGAATTTGAAAAGGGCTATTCCGATGGCTTTACGGGCGCATTTAACAGCTATTCAAGTGATGCAACCATTCAGGCGGGCGCAAACCTTGTTGCCAAAGAGCTTTCGCTGCTTGTCACCGACTTCCCGCGCCCCAAAGATCTGCAGCTTTCGGGTGCGGTAAACGTTGATAGTAACTCGCTTGAGCTTTACTATCAAAATGTAGATGTCACCGATTACACTGCATATTGTGCATTGCTTGAGCAAAAGGGATACGACGTATACATGGCAGAGCGCGCGGTGGAGGGCAACCGCTTTGTAACCTACTATCATCCCACCAAAAAGATCACGCTTCACGTGATGTACAATCAATATCGCTATGCCGCAAGAGAGGAGACCAACAACGGCACGTCACTCTCAAAAATGTTTACGCCTACCCTGCGCGTGGTGGCAGCCAAGGTAGATGGCACGTACGTCAACCTTTTGCCCGAGAAATATCTCGCTCCCCAAGCTACGGGTCATAAGACCGCCACAAGGCTCACAGTTCTCGAGCTCAGCGATGGCAACTTTGGCTACTGCTATATTTACACGCTTGAGGACGGTACGTTTGTAGTCCTTGACGGTGGCGGCGGCGCTAATAACGCGGTTGATGCCGAGCGTCTTTATAACGTGCTCTCTAAGTTGCATACTGATCTTCACGGCAAGCCCGCAACCGGCAACCCCATTGTGATCTCCGCGTGGTATGTCTCTCACGGCCACGGTGACCACATGAGAATGATGGAGTACTTTATTTCCAAGTATTGTAATGTTGAACGGGTATCCGGACTTGGCAGCATCGCTGGCTACAACTCTACCGTTCGTGTTGATGCAATCATTGGTAACTTTGCCTCCAACGACGAGGCATACAACACGTTTGACCCCAAGCAGGACATAGCAAACATGCTTGGCACCGATGAATGGTTTAAGAACAACGGCAAGGCAATTCCTTACTACAAGGTACACACCGGTCAGAGGTTCTATATCAAAAACCTTGAGTTTGAGGTTATGTACACGCACGAGGATATTCATCCTTGGAGCATGGACTACTTTAACAACACCACAACCGTTATCCGCCTGACGGCGCATGAAACAGACGGCTCCGGCAGCATTCTTGCCGGTAAAAATGCGATCAGCACCATGATCCTCGGTGACCTGCAGGCACGCGGCAGCATGGTTATGCGCGCTACGTGGGGTGATTACGCCAAGTCCGATATCGTTATGTCCGCGCACCACGGCGGCCAAGGCTGTGAGGGCAAGCTCTACGAGCTGATCGACGCACAGGTCATTCTGTGGTCGCACCGTGCGCTGGGTCTGCAAAACATGCCCAACGACCTCGCGGATGCGACGTCGGCTACCCAAAAAGAAAATTTTGTATGGTTCTCGAATACCAGATGGCTCTACATTATTACGAGTATGTCTCTTGATGCAGTCGTAGGTGACAATGCGAACTATAACGTTACCATGACGCTGACTAAGGACGGTATTGTGGGTCTTGCCGAGGGCGAGGCTGCAGCCCAAGAGTTCCTTGCGGGTCTGGATAACGTTTACGCCGGCAAGGCAGAGAAACTTGCCTTGGGTACGGGTATCATGAACGGTGGCGATTACGTGGGCAACGGCGTGATCTTGTGGCGCGGCAACTTCACGTATCCCATGCCCGCACCCCGTCATCCTGATCCTATGGACAGCAAATCTGACACCTTTGATGAGAATCTGGTCGATATTCTTGACTGATCCCCCAACCACAAAATGTAATCAAGCCCCCAAGCACACTGTGCTTGGGGGCTTTCTTTTGCAAAATTTTTAGGGACAAGACTGCATTTGTAAACACGAATAAAAAACACGGCATATCTCTTTTGAAATATGCCGTGTTTCTATAAAACCGTCCTTTAGAGTATTGCTCTATCGGCTTTCTTTTTTTGTTGTTATCGGTCAAAGCCTTGCCACAAAATCACCAATGAAGTAAAGGAGTGGGAGAGTGGCAATTGAAAACAGCGAGGAGGTGCCAACCGTTTGGGCGGCGTAGCTCGGCTTGATG
This sequence comes from Eubacteriales bacterium, assembly GCA_045652845.1. Classification (GTDB taxonomy): domain Bacteria; phylum Bacillota; class Clostridia; order Oscillospirales; family CAG-272; genus Firm-07. Next base: position 11,845 of record JAZOLJ010000002.1, read on the forward strand.
CCGTAAAGCTCTGCCAGCATGGTGATGGTGGCGGCAGAGGGAAGCGCTGCAATTACCGTGCAGAACATCACGATCTCATAGCTGTTGGCCATGCCGAGGGTGCAAAGCTTGGTAACAAAGCAAATAATGAGTGGCAATATCACAAGCTTGATGGCGTTAAAGAGGTAGATGCGCGGATTTTTTACGATCTCACGCGGGCTTTGCACGGCAAGCAGTGCGCCCGTGATCAAGAGCGAGATCGGCATACAAAGGTTGCCCATATAGCCGCAGAAATCCACGACCAGCGCGGGCATGGGTAAAGCTGCCTTCAAAAGATAGAGCGCAAGACCGATGGCGCAGGGAACAGTGCCGAAATTCAGTACAGCCTTTTTGGGGGTCAGCTTAATATCGTCGCGGCCGCGCGAGAGCAGGTAGATGCCAAAGGTCCAGATATATACGTGAAAGCCGATCACGAAAAACGAGCCGTAGAAAACGCCGTTTTCGGGAAAGACCGCCGCGAGAATAGGAAAGCCGATGAAGGCGCAGTTGGTAAAGGTAAGGGCAAATTGAGAAAGCTTTTTCTCGTCGGGGTCGGTGAAGGCCTTGCCGCACAGCATGGCGATCAAGCCCATTATGGGGTGCAGAAGAAGGCCGATGCCAAGGTAAAACAGTCCTTCCTTAAATAGCTCCCAGCTGTAATCCTTGCTGATTAGTGCGCCGATGATGAGAAGGGGCTGCCCGAACTCGATAATGAGCTTTGACATACGGTTGGATGCCACGTCGTTGATAACGCCTCGCTTGCGGCACAGAAAGCCTGCTGCCATTACCAAAAACAGCACGCCGATGATCGTTAATAAATTAAAAAAAGTTGTCAGATCCATTAAAACACCTCATTTCATTTCGTCAAGCCTTTGGCGCAGACGCTTCATATCCTGCAGCATATCCTCTTTTTTGCGCGGATCGCGCAGGAGGTAGGCAGGGTGGTATACGGCAGTCATCAGATAATCGCCCTTCTTAAACCATTCGCCATGCTCACGGGTGATGCGAAAATCGGGCTTGATCAGCTTCATGGCGGCAATGCGACCAAGGCACACGATGATCTTGGGGCGAATCAGGCGCATCTGCTCGCGCAGATACTCAATGCACGCCGCCTCCTCCTCGGGCAAAGGGTCACGGTTTTGCGGCGGACGGCATTTTAAGATATTGGCAATGTAAACCTTTTCGCGCGGAATGCCTACGGCATCTAAAAATTGATTTAAGAGCTGCCCTGCGCGCCCGACAAACGGTGTGCCCGAAAGATCCTCCTGCTCACCGGGGGCTTCGCCCACAAGCATCAGCTCCGCCTCGCGGCTGCCCGCGCCGAACACGCAATTTGTGCGCGTGTCGCCAAGCGCGCATTTGTGACAGCTGCGGCACTCGTTTTCAAGTATTTCCCAATCCATAACGCGTCCCTTTCGTGTTGTATCACACATATGCTACTATTATAGCAAATATTGCGTGATCATGCAAGTAAATATTTCGCGTTTTATCACTGTTTTTCCTGTTTTTTCAATATTCCTTCTTTTTGCAATTTGTATCTTGACTTTGTGAATAGAATATATTAAAATAATTCCATAATGCTATGCCCGGAGGCATCTTACAGCATCGGTTTTGTTAGGCTGTTTTAAGGAGATTTTTTATGAGAGGAGATTTTTTATGAGAATTGAAGATATTGATAGAAATTTTGTCGTCGAATCCGACGTTACCGAGCCTGATCTTGTGTGGTTTAATGTCAAGGAGACGCCCTTTCGGATCTACGGCGTAGAGTTTGAGGAGGAACAGGGGTGCTTTACCCGTGTGCCCGGAGCTGCGGCGGAGCTTGTTCCCGGTATCCTTGGCGCGCGTAAGTTAACCGCAGGCGGCCGCGTACGCTTTAAGACCGATTCCTCCTATATTGCTATCAAAGCGGTGATGAAAAGTATTGCGCCCATCTCTCACATGACCCAGCTCGGGCGCTCCGGCTTTGATCTGTATCAGAAAAAGCGCGGCAAGGACGTGTATTATTATTCCTTTATGCCGCCGATCGATATCACCGATGGGTATTCCTCCGGTAAAAGAACCGAAGGCAGGTATACCGATTACACCATCAATTTCCCCATTTATGACCGCGTGCTCGAGCTTTACGTAGCACTCAAAAAAGGCTCTCGCTTAAGTGCGCCCACACCCTATCGCGAGGAGAAGCCCGTGGTATTTTACGGCTCCTCGATCACGCACGGTGGTTGTGCCTCGCGCCCCGGCAACATTTATCCCGCGATGATCAGCCGTGAGCTGGATATCCATTATATCAATCTCGGCTTCTCTGGCAAGGCAAAGGGTGAGCCTGCTATGGCAGATTACGTGGCATCGCTTGATATGTCGGCGTTTGTGCTTGATTACGATCACAACACCCCCAGCGAGCAAAATCTCATTGACACGCACGAGCCCTTTTATAAAAAGGTGCGTGCGGCACATCCCGATATTCCGATCATTATGGTAACGGCACCCAATACAAAGCTGCAGGGTAACGTGAACTACGCCGGGCGCGGCTTCCTCTACAACCGTCGCGATATCATTCGTAAGACTTATGAAAATGCAGTTGCCGCAGGTGATAAAAACGTATATTTTATCGACGGCCACACGCTCTTTGGCGGCAAGCATTGGGATTCTTGCACCGTTGACGGTACGCACCCCAACGACCTTGGCTTTTATCGCATGTCACAGGTGATCGGTAAGGTGTTAAAAAAAGCATTAAAAATGCAATAATATGCCTATTGTAACAATAAGCCCCGTGTATCTTGTAAAAGGATACACGGGGCTTATTGTCAGCTATAACTTTGCAAGACTTGGCATGGCAAAAGATGCAAAAAAGTATCCGCATAGACTGTCGCCTATAGCTCTGCCAATATTTCTACAGCACGGCTGTTACAAAGCAGCTTGCCGTGCTCGGGTAGCATCAGCTCTGCCGCCTCGCGGCTTTCCATCTCACCGTATTCGGCAACGAAGGCGTAATCCTCGCGTGCCGTGAGAGGATCGCCCTGTTCAAGCAGAAAGAGCCAATAGCGGTGACAGTCATCAAGCCATGCGCGGCTCTCGCCGGCGTATTGTGCGGCACGCAACCGACGGCAAACGGCTATCAGGCTTGCCATGCCGTTAAAGCAGAAGGCAAGGCTGCGGCGCAGGGGCGGCACTGCATCCCTGGTCGCCCTATTGGCTGCACGATGCTTTTGTACTACCTCAATGCCCATTTTGGTAACAAAAAGCTCGCACCCTCCCTCGCGAGAGGGATACATTTGTATGTAAACCTTGTCGTCTGCGGCATCAAAGCCTGTTTCGTGCTTCATGTCGGTGAGGATCGCCTTAAAGGCGCGTCTTGTTGCGGTATCGGCATAATCGGCGGTGTCGGGGCAAAGGGCGTAGCGTGCGGTATCCTCGCGTGTGAGCATGATTTTTAATTTGTTGCTGCTGATCCTGATCCATTCCATGGGGGTCACCGCCTTTCACTTGTTTTTATAGCCGAAGAGAGCCGAACCCCAAAATATTGCGCCGAGAGGCTTATGCGTTCGGCTCTCTTCGGCTATCGCTCATCACAGTAGTATCATTATAAGCCAAAAGTGCGCTTCTGGCTACCCCTAAAATAATGGTAATTTTGTAGGCGCCGTCGTTGACTTTCGCTGTATACTATGATAGAATATAATTATAATATGCTATTAAGGGAGGTGCGCTCGGTGCGATATTCGACAGGGACTGCAGCCATAGAGCTTTCGGTGCGTGAGCTTTGCGCCATGGCGCACAAAAGCGGCAGCATTGATTGCCGTCACCCACATAAAAATCGCGATGCCATGCAAAAGGGCAGTGAGGCACATCGCCGCTTGCAGGCAAAGCAGGGCGCCTCTTACCGTGCCGAGGTCACGCTTTGCAATACCACGCTCTATAACGGTATTTATTATACGGTAGAGGGTAGAGCCGACGGTGTGATCGAGGAGGGGAATACCGTTACGGTCGAGGAGATCAAAACGGTGCGCGGTCGCGGATTTTCGTTTGGCGCACGCGAGGATGCTTACTCTCAGCTGCGCTGCTATGCGCATTTTCTTTGCGAAAGCCGTCATTTGTCGCGCATTCGCTTGCGCATGCGCCTTTTTGACCCTGAAAAGGATCTGGTGCGCGACAGCTACAGCGAAATGACCGCGGCTGATCTGCGTGCCTTTTATCATTCGCTCCTTGCACGCATTGAATATTTTGCGCGCTTTGAGGTCGCGCGTAAAACCGAATATATTCCCTCGGTTGAAGCCATCAAATTTCCCTATGACAATCCGCGAGAGGGGCAGACCGAGCTTGCCGAAGCAGTGTTTCGCGCCGTGCGGCGCGGCAAGCGTTTGTTTGCAGGTGCTCCTACGGGCATTGGTAAAACCATGTCCACGCTCTATCCCGCCGTTAAGGCATTGGGTGCCTCGCACTGCGACCGTATTTTTTATCTTACCGCAAAGGCAAGCACACGCCGTGAGGCGTATGCCGCCGCAGGCAGGATCTTTGCTGCGGGCGCGAAGCTGCGCACCGTGATACTTTACGCAAAGGAGCAGGTCTGCATCAACGAGGGGGGCTGTAAGCGCGGCAACGCTTCGCGCTGCAATCCCGACGAATGTCCCTTTGCGCGCGGGTATTACGACCGTGTGGACGGTGCGCTGCAGGAGCTGCTCTCGCGCGGCAACGGCTTTCCGCGTGTGATCCTCGATGAGGTGGCAAAAAAGCATCGCGTTTGCCCTTACGAGCTCTCGCTTGATCTCTCGCTCTTTTGCGAGATCATTATTTGTGATTATAACTATGTGTTTGACCCCGCCGTTTACCTGCGCCGTTATTTTGATGCGGTAGAGGGGGAGCGCGGCGCGTACGTGTTTTTGGTGGACGAGGCGCACAATGTCCCCGACCGCGCGCGCGATATGTATTCTGCGCGCCTTGCAAGTGAGCCGTTTGAGGCGGTATATGCGCGCGTTGACCCTGCCGACGGCAAGCTTGAGGCGGCACTTGGCGGCTTTTTGATGGCGATGCGTCGCATGGCGAGGCTTTGCGGCGAAAACAAGCAAAAGCATGAGGATGGGACCGAGAGCGGATACTATATCAATCGCGCACCTGCAGAGAGCTTTTGTGAGCAAGCGGAGCTTTGTCGCCGTGCGCTTGATGCGGTGTTGAAGGCAGAGCCCCTTCATCCCCTTGCAAACGAAATAGCCGATCTTAGCGCAGCCCTTCGCCGCTTTGGAGCGATTGCCGAATATTACGATGCACGCTTTCTTACCTATGCCGAGCTGGTGCACGGTCAATTTGCGATCCAGCTGTATTGTCTTGACCCTGCTGGTGTGCTGAACACCGCCGCCGCACGTGCGCGCGCGGCAGTATTCTTTTCGGCAACGCTTACCCCGCTTGATTATTTCGTTGATGTGCTTGGTGGCGGCAAGGGGGCACTGACGCTGGCACTGCCATCCCCCTACGACCCGAAAAATCTTTTGGTTACCGTCGTGCCCTCAATCAGCACGCGCATGGAGGATCGCGAAAAATCCTATAAGCGCGTTGCCACCTATATTGCCGCAGCCGTGAGCGCGAGGGCGGGGAATTATATGGTCTATTTTCCTTCCTACGAGTATCTGAACCGTGTGTATGAAAAATTTTCCGCACGCTACGGGCAGGTAGAGTGCATTGTGCAGCACCCCGGCATGACCGCGCGTGAGCGCGATGATTTTCTTGCCGCCTTTAAGGCGGACGAGGGGCATTTGCGCGTGGGCTTTTGGGTGCTTGGCGGCAGCTTTTCGGAGGGCGTGGATCTGCCCGGCAGTCGCCTCATTGGCAGTGTGATCGTGGGTGTGGGGATCCCGGGGATTTCAAACGAGCGCAATATTTTGCGTGACTACTATGAAAACAAATGCGAGCGCGGCTACGATTATGCCTACACCTATCCCGGCATGAATCGCGTGCTGCAGGCGGCGGGTCGCGTGATTCGCCGCGAGGAGGATAGGGGCATTGTGGTGCTGATCGACAGCCGCTATGCCGAGGAGCCGTATCTCCACCTTTATCCACCGCACTGGCAGGATATTACAGCGGCAGGGGATGCCGCCTCGCTTGCACATCGCGTTGCCTGCTTTTGGAACGAAAAAAAGAACGAATAATTCATAAAATATTATGTTTTTTGCAATTTTTTGTTGCAATTCTTGCGAAAATGTGCTATACTGTTTAACAATGACGGCGAAATTTGCAATTTTCGAATTTTTCTCATGCGAAAACGCCGTATTTCATAAGAAGGAGAACTACCATGAACTATACCAAGATGAGCAACGCCGAGCTGCAAAAGGAGCTCGCCGCGCTGCAAGCAGAATACAAGGCATACTGCGCCAAGGGCCTTTCTCTCGATCTTTCTCGCGGCAAGCCCGGCAGCAAGCAGATCGATCTTGTAACCGATATGCTGACCTGCCTCAAAACCCCTGCCGATTGCAAGTCCTCAAACGGCTTTGATAACCGTAACTACGGCGTGCTTGACGGCATTCCCGAGGCAAAGCAGCTCTTTTCCGATCTTTTGGGCATTCCCGCCGCAAGCATTATCGTTGGCGGTAACTCCTCTCTCAATCTCATGTACGATGCAATGGCGCGTGCCATGCTCTACGGCGTTGTGGGCAGCCCCCGTCCTTGGGTGCGTGAGGAGAAGGTAAGGTTCATTTGCCCCGTACCCGGCTACGACCGTCACTTTGGCGTATGCCAGTCGCTTGGTATTGAGATGATCAACGTTGCCATGACCCCAACCGGCCCCGATATGGCTGTGGTTGAGGAGCTGGTAAAGGATCCTGCCGTGAAGGGTATCTGGTGCAATCCCAAGTACTCCAACCCCGACGGTATCACCTATTCCGTGGAAACGGTAAAGCGTCTTGCCGCAATGAAGACCGCCGCGCCCGATTTCCGTATTTTCTGGGATAACGCTTACGTGGTGCACGATCTCTACATGCCCGAGGGCAACGATACGCTCTACGACATCTTTGAGGCTTGCCGCGAGGCAGGGAACGAGGATCGCGTATTCTACTTTGCCTCCACCTCCAAGATCTCCTTCCCCGGCGCCGGTCTTGCGATGGTTGCCGCATCCGATGCAAACATCAAGCAGATCAAGTCTATCATGGGCTCGCAGACCATCGGCTTTGACAAGCTCAATCAGATCCGTCACGTGCGCTACTTCAAGACCGCAGAAAACATGATGGCGCACATGAAGGCGCTTGCCGATATCATCCGCCCCAAGTTTGAGGTGGTCGACCGCATCCTCAACGAGGATCTTGGCGGCACCGGCACCGCACACTGGACCAGCCCCCGCGGCGGTTACTTTATCAGCCTTTATACCATGAAGGGCTGTGCAAAGCGCGCATTTGCCCTTTGCAAGGAGGCAGGCGTGACCCTTACCACCGTTGGTGCGACCTACCCCTACGGCAAGGACCCTGACGACAGCAACATCCGCATTGCGCCCACTTACCCCTCGGATGAGGATCTTGAGGCAGCCATGCGCGTGCTGACCCTTTGCGTGAAGATCGCAGCAGTAGAAAAGCTGCTGGCAGCTTAATTTATTAAAAAACATCCGCAGCTCGCGTGGGCTGCGGATGTTTTCGAAATGTAAGAAAAACAGGGGGCTGGTTGCATTTGACCAAGGAAAATGCTATAATAAAAGCAGAAAAATTGCCCGGGGGAAGTAAAGCATGAATAAGATGACACAAGCAGAGCAAAACCCCTTTCGCTATACCGATAGCAATAAACGCTATCACACCTACGACTATTATCTGCGCCATGCGTTTGGCGGCAAGGTGGCAAAGCTGACCATTGACGGTGGCTTTACCTGCCCGAATATTGACGGCACCTGTGGCACGGGCGGCTGCCTTTACTGCGGCGGAAACGGCAGCGGTTATTTTACCGCGCCTGCCTCGCTTTCCGTTACCGCCCAGTATCAACACCAGCGCACGCTGGCTGCAAGCAAATGGAAGCCACAAGGGTACATTCCGTATTTTCAAGCACACACCAATACCTACGCCCCGAAGGAGCGCTTGCAGGCGCTTTTTGAGGAGGCACTGGCACAGCCCGATGCAGTGGGTCTGAATATTGCGACCCGTGCAGATTGTCTGCCCGATGACGTGCTTCATTATCTTTCGGAGCTTTCGGAGCGCACGGTGCTAACGATTGAGCTGGGGCTGCAGACCGTGCATGACAGCACCGCTGCACAAATCAACCGCGGACATAGCTATCGGGTCTTTGAGGAAGCCTTTAAAAGGATCCGTAAAAAAGCACCCCGTGCGCGCATCGGCGTGCATTTGATTTTTGGCCTGCCCGGTGAAACGCGCGAAATGATGCTGGAGAGCGTGAGGCAGGTGGCGGCACTCCACCCCGACGAGGTGAAGCTGCATTTGCTGTACGTGATCATCGGTGCGGCGCTCTCGGACCTATATCTTTCGGGGGAATACAAGCCGCTTGAGCGCGAGGCGTATATTGAGCTTGTGGTGCGCGCGCTTGAGCTTTTGCCGCCCGACGTGGTGCTTGGTCGCTTGACGGGTGACGGTGCTGCGGGAGAGCTGCTCGCTCCGCTTTGGAGCCGCGCAAAGCTGACGGTGCTCAATGATATTGACACCATGCTTTTTGAGGAGAATACTTGGCAGGGGAAATACTATCAAAAGCAAAACTGAATTTGCCGTGGTGACGGGTGATGCCGTCACCACTTTTTTATATTTTTTTACCGCCAAACAGCTTTTTTTATGAAAAACGCGTATTTTTTCAAAAAAATATCAAAAAATTTGTTTTAGGGTATTGACAAAAGGGAGAAAAACATCTTATAATAGACACAAGTGGTAAGAAATGGGGCGAAATGTTATGAAATGTTAAGCCCATCCACAAAAAGGGAAGGAGGAACGCAATTATGCTGTCCGGCGAATACCGTCATTCTCTCGATGCCAAAAATCGCGTTTCCGTTCCCGCTAAGCTACGCGATGAACTGGGCGAGGATTTTATGATCGTGCGCAGTGTGCGCGGAAACTGTCTGCGCTTTTATTCCGCTACGGCTTGGAAAGAATATATTGAGCCCTTAAAAAAGCTGCCCCGTAAGGTGGCAGAGGATACCTTTTGGTTTCTGTACCGTGATGCGGCACAGGTCACGCCCGACTCGCTCGGTCGTGTGCTGATCCCCAACGGCCTTCTCGAGTTTGCGGGTGTTGCAACCAAAGCGGATGAAGGGAATAACAGAAGCCTTGTGATCGTCGGCTGCGGCGATTTCGGTGAGATCTGGTCCGAGCAGAATTACGATGCACGCGTTTCGAGCATTGACGTAGATGCCATTCGCCGTGCGCTTGAAGAAAGCGGACTTTAATATGGCACAGGAATTTTCTCACCGCTCGGTACTGCTTGATGAATGTATCGAGGGGCTTGCCATCAAGGCGGATGGCATATACGTGGATGGCACCGCAGGTGGCGGCGGCCATTCCTATCACATTGCAAAAAGGCTGACAAGCGGCAAGCTTGTTGCCATTGACCGTGACGAGGCGGCTATTGCCGCCGCAACTGCGCGACTTTCCCCCTTTTCAGAGCGCGCAGCCGTATATCGCAGTAACTTTTCCGAGGTGAGTGAGGTGCTTGATGCCCTCGGCATTGACAAGATCGACGGTATGCTTCTTGATCTTGGCGTTTCCTCTCACCAGCTCGACACGGCCGAGCGCGGATTTTCCTATCAGGCTGACGCATTACTTGATATGCGTATGGATCGCCGTTCGGAAAAGACTGCATATACGGTGATCAACACCTACTCCGAGCAGGAATTAAAAGATATTCTTTTCACCTACGGTGAGGAGAGGTTTTCTGCCCGTATTGCCAAAAAAATCGTGACCGAGCGCGAAAAGGCGCCCATTAAAACCACCAAGGAGCTTTCCGATATTATTAAAAGCGCAATGCCTGCATCTGCGCGCGAGGGGGGGCACCACCCCGCCAAGCGCTCCTTTCAGGCGATCCGTATTGAGGTAAACGGAGAGCTTGATGCCATCGTCCCCGCCTTGAAGGGGGCAATTGCCCGCATGAACAAGGGTGGGCGACTTGCCGTTATCACCTTCCATTCGCTGGAGGATCGCATTGTAAAGCAGACCTTTGCTTCACTTGCCGAGGGGTGCAAATGCCCCAAAAGCCTGCCGATCTGCGTTTGCGGCAACAAGCCGCAGGTGAAGGTCATTACCAAAAAACCGATCCTGCCGAGCGAGGCGGAGCTTGCAGAAAATCCGCGCTCTCGCAGTGCAAAGCTGCGTATTGCAGAAAAGCTCTGATCACACGTTTCTTACTGAATTTTTCAAAAAGGAGGCTGCATCATGTACGGAACACAAGTATATGAAAAGGTATATTTTCAAGATGATTATAAACAACAATTCGATGCGCTGCGCAGCCGCTATCACGATCGCACACAACGCGCGCTCGGTAAAAGAGCTGTAGATCGTGATCCTGTATCCAATATTTCCGAATTTTACAATCTGCACGAGGATCTCGATGGGGGCGTTCGCCTTTCTACCATGGATTTTGTAGAATATTTCAACCGTCGCTACGGCGGCAGTGATCGCGTTGGTGCTGCACGTGAGGCACTTGTCAATGCCAAAAACAAGGCAGAGAAAAGCGGTGAGCTTGCCAAAAAGCACAGAAGTGAAAGATCGCTGCGCGAAGGGCGCTCGCTTACTTGCCGCACGGCATTTGCGCGCCGTCACGTGCTGCTTGTCAATACGTTTTTTGCGTTTGTTTTGATGCTTTCGATCGCGCTTCTTTCCGCTTCGGGCGTTATACTTGCGCGCAGTGAGGCAGACGTTGCGGCACTTGAGCTGCAGCTGGCGCAGGGTGAGCAGGCTGTAGCCACAGAGCTTTTTGACGCAGGCGATGGTGCTTCAAGCGCATATCTAAGACGGGCGGCAGAAAACACGACCGAGGTTTTTGAAGCGAAGAGCAACGACGGCGGCATGGAAGAGCTGCTTGCTGCACTTGCCTATCTTTGGTAATAAAAATCCCATATTGAGAATAGAATAAGGATGCGCGGCGTGCCGTCGTCATCTTTGGGCGGTGGGATCCGTTAGAAACGGATCCCACCGCCCCTTCTTTTCTCAATATGGGATATTTTTGTAAAGGAGATCGGTATGCAAAACAAGGGAGCTTCGATAAGGACCTTAAAGCGCGCCTCGGTGGTGGCGTTGCTGCTTGTGCTGGTGTTTTTGTTTTTGACGGTGCGTATTTTTCTCATTCAATTTTTTGACTTTGAGCGTTATCAAAAAAAGGTGCTCGATCAGTTAACGACCGAATCCACCGTCCGCGCGGCGCGCGGCGCGATCCTTGACAGCGCAGGGCGCGTGCTTGCCACCAATCGCACGGTGTACCGTATTTCAATCTATCCAAACGTGATCGCACGGGCAGAGGCCGGTGTTGCCGAGAAAATTGTCACGGGGCTTTCTTCCTTGGTGGCGGGGCTTACCGCAGAAAAGGTGAGGGAGCATATTTCGCACACGCGCGAGCTGATGCGCACCGTGGTGCGCGAGACCGATACCGATACCGCGAGTGCAGTGATCGCTTTTATCGCCGCCGAAAAGCTTTACGATATGATCGCGGTGGAGGCGGTCAGTGACCGTTATTATCCGTACGAGGGTCTTGCCGCGCAGGCGCTTGGCTTTACCGGCAGTGACGGGCAGGGGCTTTACGGGCTTGAATTGCAATATAATACGGCACTGTCGGGTGTGGCAGGCTCGTATATCACCGCGCGCGATTCCACGGGCAATCGACTCCCCAATCAATACGAGGCGTATTTGCCTGCCACCGACGGCGCAACACTACATACCACGCTTGATGCGTACGTGCAGGCGGTTTTGGAGGAGCAGCTGGAGGCAACCATGATCGAAAGTGCCGCCGCGAACCGCGCGTGCGGTATCGTGATGAACGTGAAAACAGGTGCTGTGCTTGCTATGGCAACGGTGCCCACCTTTGATCTTAACGCCCCCTTTGTGCTAAATTCCTACGCCGAGGCGGAGCTGGCGGCACTGGGCCTCGCGCCCGATACCGAGGAGTATCAAAAAGCAAAAAACGCTCTGCTGCTTGAAAGCTGGTCAAACAAGGCGGCAACCGAGATCTATATGCCCGGCTCTACCTTCAAGGCACTCACCTGCTCGGCGGTGCTCGAGGAGGATGCCGTAACCAACCTCGAGGAGCGATTTTTCTGCAGTGGCGCATTGGCGGTGGCAGACCGCCTGATCCACTGTCATAAGGTCGGCGGACACGGCAGTCTTACCTTTACCGAGGGGCTGCAAAACTCCTGCAATCCCGTGATGATGACGATTGCCGCCCGTATTGGCACGACCTGCTTTTACAATTACGTCAGCTCCTTTGGGCTGCTTGAAAAAACAGGCATTGATCTGCCGGGCGAGGGCAATTCGATCTTTCACGCGGCATCAAGCTTTACCGAGCTTGATCTTGCCACGGCATCCTTCGGGCAAAATTTTAAGGTTTCGGTGCTGCAGATGATCACCGCCATCGGGGCGGTGGCAAACGGCGGCAAGCTGCTTACCCCTTACGTGGTGGAACGCATGACCGACGCCGCAGGGAACGAGATCTTTCGCCACGAGGTGGAGGTGAAGCGGCAGGTCATCAGTGAGGAAACGGCACGCACCGTTTCAGAGATCCTTGCAGGCGGCGTTGCGGGCGACGGCGGTGCCAAAAACGCTTACGTGGCGGGCTACCGCGTGGCGGCAAAAACGGGCACCTCCGAAAAGATCGGTGACGATCGCACCGCGCGTATCGGCTCTTGCGTTGGCTTTGCCCCCGCAGACGACCCCGAAATTGCCGTTATTATTGTGGTGGATGAGCCGACAAACGGCAGTAAATACGGCAGTGTGGTGGCGGCGCCTTACGTTGGAAACGTCTTTGAGGCAGTGCTGCCGTACCTTGGTGTGGAGCCCGTTTATACCGAGGAGGAAGAGAAAAATCTCACCGTCACCGTCCCCAACTGCACGGGGTATACCGCGGCACAGGCAGAAAAGCTTTTGGGGGAGCTTGGCATTGCCTTTAGCTTCATTGGTGAGGGGGATACCGTTACCGCACAGCTGCCGAAGGCGGGGGAGCGTGTACTGTCCTCGGGCGCGCGTGTGACGCTGACGTTGGGGGCAGCACTACCTGAAACGGTTGCCGTGCCGCAGCTGGTGGGGCTCAGTGCCGCTGCCGCCAACCGCCTGCTGCTTGATTGCGGCTTTAATATCGCCATTGGCGGCGCAAAGGATTATTTTAAGGTGGATAAGACCGTTTCCGCCCAGCATCCGGCTGCGGGCACACCGTTGCCGCGGGGCTCTGTGGTGAGTGTTTATTTTCCGTTTGAGGAGAAAAGGGAATAGGGAGGTAGGCTATGCTATTAAAGGATCTGCTGATGGCGGCGGGCTATGACGGTGCTGCTTTTGAAAACGTGGAGGTTAGCGGGATCACCGCCGATTCGCGGTGTGTGCAGCGTGGCTTCGTGTTTGTGGCGGTCAAGGGGCTTTCACACGACGGATTTTCGTATATCGGCGAGGCACTCTCGCGCGGTGCGGTGCTTGTGGTGGCGCAAAAGCGCGCTATGGGCGTGCCAACGCTTGTTGTGGATAGTGCACGCGCGGCACTGGCGCGCCTGCTTGACGCTTGGTACGGGCACCCTGCCAAAGACATGCAGCTGATCGGTATTACGGGCACCAACGGCAAGACCTCAACTGCTGCCATGCTTGTTTCGATCCTGCAGGCGGCGGGCAAGCCTTGCGGCTCGATCGGCACGGTTGCAGCCACGTGCGGTGATACGGTCTTGGTGGCAAAAAATGCCGATAAGCTTGCCAATCTCACCACGCCTGACCCTGCCGAGCTGTATCGCTTGCTTGCCGAAATGAGGGATATGGGGGCGGCGTACGTTGTGATGGAGGTCACCTCGCACGCGCTGTTTTTTGAAAAGGTGGCGCCGCTTCGCTTTGCGCGTGCGATCTTCACCAATCTCACGCCCGATCACCTTGATCTGCATGGAGATATGACAACCTATTATCTTGAAAAAAGAAAGCTTTTTTTGCAGGCGGAAAAGGGTGTGATCTCCTTGTTCGGCCCCTTTGGTCAGCAGCTGGCGGATAGCCTCAGCCTGCCCTTTTACACGGTTGGCAGAGGCAACGTGCGAGAGGTAGTGGCAAACGGTGACGTCGGCGTTTCCTTCACGCTCTTGTGGGAGGGGGAGGAGATTGATATTTTTCTCCCCGTCCCCGGGGATTTTAGCGTAGAAAACGCTGCGCTCGCGGCACTGACTGCACTCTCGCTCGGCGTTTCCCCCGAGGTGGTAAAGGGTGCGCTTGCCGCCTTTCTCGGCGTGCGTGGCAGAATGGAGCGTGTGGGTAAAAACCCCTTTGGCATCAGCGTTTTTCTTGATTATGCTCACACGCCCGATGCGCTTGAAAAGCTGCTGCTTTCGGTGCGCCGCTTTCGAGGTGCCGCGCAGCAGATTATTTTGGTGTTTGGCTGCGGCGGTGACCGCGATCGCACCAAGCGGCGTAAAATGGGGCAGATCGCCACACGCCTCGCCGACTTTACCGTTATTACCTCCGACAATGCGCGCAGCGAGGAGCCGGATGCGATCATTGCCGATATTTTAAAGGGTATAGATAAAGAAAAACCGTATAAAATAATTGCAGATCGGCAAGAGGCGATCGCTTACGCCATTGAAATTGCACGGCGCGGCGATATTATTTTGCTTGCGGGTAAGGGGCACGAGGAATACGAGATACGGGGGCGTGAGCGCCTACCCTTTAGTGAGCGAGAGATCGTGGCGGCGTGCATGGCAAGGCGCGAGGCGGGTGAGTGGCTATGAGAGTTGCGCTTGCAACACCCATGCGCTCGGTTGAACGCTTGGCGGCTGTGCTTGGTATCAAGGCAATCAAGCACGGCACGCCGTGCCCGCAGCTTGTCGGCATTGCCACCGATTCGCGCGAGGTTATGGCGGGGGATCTTTTTGTGGCACTGCAGGGCACACGGTGTCACGGCAACGATTTTGCCGCAGAGGCGGTGTCGCGCGGTGCTGCCGCCATCCTTTGTGAGGGGGTATTGCCGCCGCTTGCGGGTAGCTATTGGTTGCTGCAGGTCGGCAGCGCTACGGCGGCGCTTCTTACCTTGGCAGGGGCGCGGCGCGCTCTCACGAAGGCAAGTGTGATCGCAATCAGCGGCAGCACGGGCAAGACCACCGCCAAGGAGATCGTTGCCGCCGTGCTTGGCGCGTGCGGCAGGGTAGAAAAGAGCGGCGGAAATTTTAACAGCAGTATTGGCATGCCTCTGTCGCTGCTCTCCATGGAGGAGGCTGCGTATTTCGTGTTGGAGCTTGGCATCAATCACGCGGGTGAAATGGAGCCGATGGCAAGGGCACTTTCTCCCCATCTTGCCATTTTAACAAACGTGGGGTCAGCCCATATTGGGCATTTTGAGGACAGCCGCGCGCTGCTTGCCGAAAAAATGAAAATATGCAGTGGGCAAACGGCAGCCGACACGCTTTTGCTTGCCGACAGTATTCCCCGTGCCGCGTGGCAGGGCGTTACACCGCGCGTGCTAACGGTAGGTGTTGGTGAGAGTGCCGACGTCCGCGCGCTGCACGTGCGGCATAGTAAGGCGGGCACGGTGGCTGACGTGGCGTTTGCGTCGCGTCTGATCTCGCAGCTTTCGTGGCAGGTGCCGGGCAGCATCGGCACCTCCTGCCTTGGCTTTGGCGCGGCTGTCGGTATGCTTTACGGTGTCAATGATAAAGAGATCAAGGAAGGGCTCTCGGCAGCTGCCGCCAAGCTGCCGCGCATGCGGCAGATAAGGATTGCCGACAGAACCGTGATCGACGATACCTACAACGCCTCACCCGAGGCGATGGTTGCGGCTCTTGAAACGCTCCTTTATATCGGCGGCGCGCAACCGCGCGCCGCCGTGCTTGGCGACATGGGGGAGCTTGGTGCACATGCCGCCGCCCTGCACGATGCCGTGGGGGAATGCGCGGCACACAGCGGCATTTGTCAGCTGTTTGCGTACGGCACGCACGCGCATCAAATCGCCCAAGGCGCGCGGCGCGGCGGCATGCGGGAGGAGAGCGTGCATGCCTTTGACTTTGGCGAGGAGGCGGCTCTTATAAGTGCAATTTTGCATCTGGTGCCGCGGGGTGGCGTTATACTGTTTAAGGCAAGCAGAAGAACTGCGCTTGAGCGCGTGATCGAAAGGCTTGGGAGGGAAACATGAAAACCGAGGATATCCTCACCTATACCGCGTTATTTATCGCCGTGCTTTTGCTCACGGTGGTCTATGGCAATATTTTAATTCCCATATTGCGTCGCTACCGTGCCGATCAGCCCATTCTTGAGATCGGGCCCGTGTGGCACCTCACAAAAAAGGGAACACCCACCATGGGCGGCATCTCCTTTATCATGGCACTCTTTACCGTATGTCTTGGCTTTGGGGCTTTGCTGCTGTGGCAGGGGGAGGGGGCGCGCATACTGCCCCTTATTCTCCTGGTGCTGTTTGCCGCGCTTTGCGGGGCAATCGGCTTTGTCGATGATTACTGCAAGCTCATCAAGCGCGAAAACAAGGGGCTTTCGGCGTGGCAAAAGTATTTTTTGCAGCTGCTTGCCGCCGCCCTGCTTTTGTTTCTTGCAAATGCCCTCGCGCTGACCGATACGGCAATTTATCTGCCGTTTGTTAAGGGCCGCACAGAGCTTGGCTTCTTTTATTACCCCCTGGCTCTGCTGTTTCTCACAGGCACGGTGAACGCACTCAATCTCACCGACGGGCTTGATGGGCTCTTGTCATCCACCGTGGCGGTTTTGTCGGCTTTTCTTTTCCTTTACGGAAACGTGACGGGTGAGGGGCTCTTGTCGCTTGTCGGTGTGCTGCTGCTGGGTATGTCGCTTGGATTTCTTGTCTTTAACCATCATCCCGCCAAGGTTTTCATGGGGGATACGGGCTCGCTTTTTCTTGGCGGCATGGTGGCGGGGGCTGCGCTGCTCACGGCGCGCCCGATTTCCGTGCTTGGTGCCGGCGGCATATACGTGATCGAAGCGGCAAGCGTGATATTGCAGGTGCTGTATTTTAAATGCACCGGGGGAAAGCGACTTTTTTTAATGGCGCCGCTGCACCACCATTTTGAAAAAAAGGGGTTTTCTGAAAACACCATCGTTCTGATCTTTTCGCTGGCGGGTGCAGCCTTTGCCGCGTTGATGCTTTGGGGAGGCTGATGTGATGGGGAGAATAAAGCAATCACTGCGCGGCTTGCTTTTCGCAAACGGCAACGTCCCCGCTGCAGATACGGCGCGGCGAGGGAGCGTTGACCTTTATTTTCTTTTGCTTGTGCTCTTGATGCTGGTGTGCGGCACGCTGATGTCGTACAGTGCAAGCGCGGTTTACGGCGCGCAATTTTACGGGGATAGCCTGTATTTTTTAAAGCGTTATATTTTGTTTGCCGTGCTTTCCTTGGCGGCAACCGCCCCCTTTGTGCTGTTTGCTACGCCCACCTTTTGGCGCGGCTTTGGTGTGGCACTTTACACGGGCGCGCTTGCCCTGCTTATTCTCGTTTTGCTCATTGGCACGGTGGGTGGCGGCGCACAGCGCTGGTTGGTGTTAGGGCCCTTAACGATCCAGCCCTCGGAGGTGGCAAAGCCCGCACTTGTTCTGGTTTTGTCGCTTGTCATGACAAAGCATGAGGATAAGATCACCGACAAAAGACCGCGTAGCGGCAGCTTTACGTACGGCGTGCTGCTGCCGGGGGGGCTTATTGCCGCCGTTTGTCTGCTGGTGGCGGCAGAGAAGCATATTTCGGGTCTTTTGATCATCGGCATGCTTGGCGTGGCGGTCATGTTTCTTGGCGGCACGCGGCTGAAGTATCTTGGGATCATGGCGGCGGCGGTGGCGGCAGCAGGCGTGCTGCTGGTGCTCGTTTCCTCCTATGCACAGGTGCGTGTGGATACCTGGATACATATCGAGGAGGTCGATCCGCTGGGGGCGGCGTGGCAGACCCTGCAGGGGCTTTACGCCATCGGCTCGGGTGGGCTTTTCGGTAAGGGGATCGGTAGGGGCCTGCAAAAGCACGGCTACGTATCGCAGCCGCAAAACGATTTTATTTTTACCGTTATTTGTGAGGAGCTTGGATTTTTCGGTGCGGCATTTGTTATTCTGCTTTTTTTCATGCTTGTGCTGCGCGGCTTTCGGATCGCGGCGCACGCCCCCGATAAGTTTACGTCGCTCGCGGTCTTCGGTATTTCCTTAAAGCTTGCCCTGCAGGCGGCACTGAATATTGCCGTTGTGACGAACTCCATGCCAAACACGGGTGTTTCCTTGCCGTTTTTCAGCTCAGGCGGCACCTTTCTTGCCATACAGATCTTTGAAATGGGGATCGTGCTTTCAATATCGCGTTACAGTACGGGGAGAACAAAATGAGGGTTATTATCACTTGCGGTGGCACGGGTGGGCATATTACCCCCGCCTTGGCGATCGCCGATATGCTGCGTGCCAATATGGGCGAGTGCAAAATACGCTTTCTTGGCACCGAGGGCGGCATGGAAAACACGCTCGTTGCAAATGCGGGATATGAGCTCCACCCCTTGCGCGTGGTAGGCTTTTCTCGAAAAAATCCGTTTTTGCTTTTGCAAAGCGCCTGCTTGATGAGAGGGGCGATCCGCATAGCAAAGCGTGAGCTTGCCGATTTTTTGCCTGATATCGTGATCGGCACGGGGAGCTATGCCTGCTACCCTGCACTTGCCGCCGCCATCTCTCTCGGCATTCCTGCCGCAGTGCACGAATCCAATGCCGTCCCGGGGCTTGCCGTGCGCATGCTTGCCAAAAGGCTTGATCGCGTTTGGCTCGGCTTTGAGGCGGCAAAAAACGCGCTTCCGCGCAGTGCGCGCACGTTGGTGGTGGGCAACCCGCAGCCAAGGGGCTTTTTTCAAACCGATTTAAGAGGGGGCGGCGTGGGAAATAGAAAAACGGTGTTATCCTTTGGAGGCAGCCTTGGCGCGCCCGCCATCAACGAGGCGATCCTGCGCTTGATGGAAAAAACAAAGCACATGGATGGCGTGTATCACGTGCACGCCACGGGCAAGCGGGAGTGGGAGCGTTTTTTGGAGGCACTTCAAAAAAGGGGACTTGCGGGCGCGCCGCATTTAGAAATATTGCCCTTTATCACCGATATGCCGCGCCGCATGAGAGAAGCTGCGGTGGTGGTATCGCGCGCGGGGGCAATGAGCATCAGTGAGATCGCCATGGCAGGGCGCGCGGCGGTGCTGGTGCCCTCGCCAAACGTTACGGGGGATCATCAGCTGAAAAATGCCGCAGCGCTTGCACAGGAGCGCGCGGCGATACTGGTTGAGGAAAAAGAGCTTGAAGCGGGGGCACTGGAAAAGGCTGTCATTGGCTTGCTTGAGGACGGTGACAAGCGCCGTGCCATGGAAAAGGCAGTTGCCGCCTTTTGGCATCCGCAGGCAAATCGCCTGATCTATGAGGATGTTTTAAGGCTGGTTGCGGAAAAATAGTGAGAAATTTGAGAAGACTGCACCGTTTGTCAGCACATGTCGTTTCTTTTTTAAAAATTATTACAAAAACATCTTGCAAAACGGTGCAAAATATATTAAAATATATAGTGAATGATTATGATGTGAAAAATGCGTGCTTGCACGCGGTCAGAAATAACGGAGGATACATATATGACGTTTGAACGTGATAATAACTGTGAAAGCGGTGTGGTGATCCGCGTCATCGGTGTCGGTGGTGGCGGAAACAATGCAGTCAATCGCATGATCGCGGCAAATATCCGCGGCGTGGAGTTTGTTACAGTCAATACCGACCGTCAGGCACTGCGTAAGTCCGAGGCGCCTGTGCAGATGGTGATCGGTGAGAAGATCACAAAGGGCTTTGGCGCAGGTGCAAACCCCGAGGTGGGCGCACGTGCGGCAGAGGAATCGATTGACGATATCAAGAAAATGCTTGCAGGTGCCGATATGGTCTTTGTAACCGCAGGCATGGGCGGTGGCACGGGTACGGGTGCCGCCCCTGTTGTGGCGCGCCTTGCGCACGAGATGGGTATTCTCACCATCGGTATCGTAACAAAGCCCTTCAGCTTCGAGGGCAAGCGCCGTCAAGAGCAGGCAGAGGCAGGCATCAAGGAGCTTCGCCAGTACGTTGATTCTCTTGTGGTGATCCCGAACGAGAAATTAAAGCAGGTTTCCGATACGCGCATCACGCTTGGCAATGCCTTTGAAATTGCAGATGACGTGCTTCGTCGCGGTGTGCAGAGCATTTCCGAGCTGATCAATGTCCCCGGCTTTATCAATCTTGACTTTGCCGACGTAACCTCGGTGATGAAAAATGCGGGCTACGCACACATGGGTGTTGGCGGTGCCACAGGCTCCGATAAGGCAGAGCTTGCCGCACGCGCGGCGATCTCCAGCCCCTTGCTTGAAACCTCCATTCACGGCGCACGCGGTATTCTGATCAGCATCACCGCCTCGCACGACGTGGGGCTTGAGGAGGTTGATCACGCATCCTCTATGATCTCACGCGAGGCGCATCCCGATGCTAACGTGATTTGGGGTCTTGCCTTTGATGAGTCGCTCGATGACGAAATGCGCGTAACCATTATTGCCACCGGCTTTGAAAATCAACAGCAGGCAGTGCCCGAGGTAGCCCCCGAGGCAGTGGCAGCACCCGCCCCCGAGGCAGTGCCCGCAGCTCCCGTAGCACCTGCAGCACCTGCAGCACCCGTTTACACGGCTCCCGCAGCTCCGATCTATCCTGCACCGCAGGCAGAGCAGGCAGCCCCCGCCGCCCCTGCGGCACACGCACCGAAGTATGACTCCGCCGAGGAGGATTCTTCGATCTCCGAGGATGATTTTGATAATATTATGAGCATCTTCCGCAACCGCGGTCGCCGCAACAGAGGCGATTATTGATAAAAAATTCCCCCGCCGTGCGGCGGGGGAATTTTTTATTTGCAGCAGGGAAGAAAGCAGCCCCTTTGCCAAACGGCAAAGGGGCTGTGTTATTTGTTTTAGCCAATTTGGGCTGCAAGCACGTCCTTTGCTGCTGCCAGAGCCTCATCAACCTGTGAAAGCTCCTTGCCGCCTGCCATGGCGTTGTCGGGGCGTCCGCCGCCCTTGCCGCCTGTTACTGCCGCAACGGCGCCAACCAGCTTGCCGGCATGTGCGCCTGCTGCAACGGCATCCTTGCCCGCAACGGCAATAAAGCTGATGCGCGCGCCCTCGGTGATGGCAAGCACTGCTACCACGTCGGCGTTGTTTGCCTTGATGTCGTCAGCAAGGCTGCGTGCCACGTCAGGCTGCATGCCGTCAAAGCGTGCAACGGCAAGGCGCACCTTGCCGATCTGAACGCTGCCTGCCAGCACCTCGTGAAGCTTCGAGGAGGCAAGCTTTTGGTTGAGTGCATCCAGCTCGCGGTGCATTTCCTTAACCTCCTCCTGCACGGCGTGTGCACGCTTGGCAACGTCAAGCATATTTTGTGCCTTCAGTGCCTGTGCCGTATCGCCAAGCAGCCTTTCGCGTGCAGCAAGCAGGGAAAGAACGCCCGTGCCCGTTACTGCCTCAATACGGCGGATGCCTGCGGCAACCGAGCTTTCGGATGTGATCTTGAAAAGACCGATGCGTGCGGTGTTGTTGAGGTGTGTGCCGCCACAGAACTCGATCGAGAAGGTGCCCATGCGCACCACGCGCACGATCTTGCCATATTTCTCGCCAAACAGGGCAGTTGCGCCAAGCCTTTTGGCATCCTCAAGCAGCATTTCGGTCATAGAGATCGGCACGCCTGCAAAGATGTGTTCGTTTACGATCTCCTCAACCCTTGCCAGCTCCTCCTTGGTAAGGGCGGCAAAGTGGGTAAAGTCAAAGCGGCATTTGTCTGCATCAACCAAAGAGCCTGCCTGCTCTACGTGGTTGCCAAGCACCTCGCGAAGTGCCGCCTGCAGCAGGTGTGCAACCGAATGGTTTCTGGCAGTTGCCAAGCGCTTCTCTTCATCAATACGGGCGCATACCGCATCGCCAACGCGAAGCACGCCGCCCGTTACGGTTGCAAGGTGCAGATATACACCGTCGGTCTTTTTGGTATCGTTTACGGTAAGGGTAACGTTCTTACCCGTCAGCGTGCCAATATCGCCTACCTGACCGCCGCCCTCGCCGTAAAACACGGTCTTATCAAGCACAACGGTGCAATCACCCTCGCTGATCTCGTCAACGGTCTTGGTGCCATCCTCGTTTTCCACGATAATAGCAAGCACCTTGGCGTCGTCGGTGCGGAAGCTGTCATAGCCGCGGAAGATGGTGGCAGGGAGGTCGGCAAGCAGATTCTTGGTGGCGTTATCCCAGCCGCTGATGTTGCCGCGTGCGGCGCGTGCGCGCTCACGCTGCTCCTTCATCAATTTGGTAAAGGTTTCATCGTCAGCGGTAAGGCCGTTTTCTGCCAAGATCTCCTTGGTAAGATCAAGCGGGAAGCCAAAGGTATCGTAAAGCTTAAATACGTCCTCGCCCGCGATCACGGTCTTGCCGTTTCTTTTGGCATCCTCAACGTAGCAGGAAAGGATGGAAAGCCCTGCATCAATGGTGGCATCAAATCGCTCCTCCTCCATTGCAATGACCTTAAGAATATAGTCGCGCTTTTCGGCAAGCTCGGGATAAGCCTCTTCGTTTTCACCAATGGCAACGCGGCAAAGGTCGCAAAGGAAGGCGTGGTCAATGCCAAGCAGCTTGCCGTGACGGCAGGCGCGGCGAATGATGCGGCGCAGAACGTAGCCGCGCCCCTCGTTTGAGGGAATAACACCGTCCGCGATCATAAACATGGCACTCTTGATATGGTCGGTGCAAACGCGGATAGAAATATCGTTATCCTTATTTGCGCCGTAGGTCTTGCCCGCGATCTCACAAACGGTATCGAGGATCTTGCGGATGCTGTCGACCTCAAACATGTTGTCAACACCCTGCATCACGCAAGCAAGACGCTCAAGACCCATGCCGGTGTCAATGTTTTTCTGCGTCAGCTCGGTGTAGTTGCCCTTGCCGTCGTTGTTAAACTGGGAGAACACGTTGTTCCAGATCTCCATGTAACGGTCACAGTCGCAGCCGGGGCGACAGTTGGGGCTGCCGCAGCCGTATTTTTCGCCGCGGTCAAAATAGATCTCGGAGCAGGGGCCGCAGGGACCGGAGCCATGCTCCCAGAAGTTATCTGCCTTGCCAAGGCGCGTGATGCGCTCGGCGGGCACGCCGATTTTCTTGTTCCAAATTTCAAACGCTTCCTCGTCGTTTTCGTAGATCGAGGGCCAGAGCAGCTCGCCCGGGATCTCCAGCGTTTCTGTGAGGAACTCCCACGCCCACGGAATTGCCTCGTTTTTGAAGTAATCGCCAAAGGAGAAGTTGCCGAGCATCTCAAAAAACGTGCCGTGCCTTGCCGTGTGACCCACGCGGTCATGGTCGCGCGTGCGGATGCATTTTTGGCAGGGGGTCACGCGGTTGCGGGGGGGCTCCTCCTCACCTGTGAAAAACTTTTTCATGGGTGCCATGCCCGAGTTGATCAGCAACAGAGATTTGTCGTTGATGGGCACCAGAGGGTAGGAGGGAAGGCGCAAATGCCCCTTGCTTTCAAAAAAAGCAAGATATTTTTCGCGCAGGTCGTTAAGAGAAGTCCATTTCATAGCATAGGCCTTTCATAAAGTAAAAAATATTGAAAACATTATAGCACTGTTTTCTTCTTTCGTCAAGTGCGCGTGCGCTTTTATTTCAAAAAACATACTGCAAATCTGAAATTTTTCAGGTAATGGGCATATGGTGCAAAATGGGGAAAGCGGTTTTGTTAAAAACGCCGAAAATCGTGATGTGAATGTGAAAGATTTTGTTTTTGCTTGCAAAAAATGCGAAGAAATGCTATAATTATGTAACCAAAATAAGAAAGGTATGACCAACTTAAATGGTTAAAAGGGAGTACATGATGAAAAAAAGAATTTTGTCACTTGTCCTTTGTGTTTGCATGCTTTCCTCTCTTGCACTTCTTTTTACCTCGTGCGGTAAAAAGAAGGTTGATTTCGGCAAGGGCTATAGCGTTGTTTTTGCAAATGACGTTTCCGAAAGCATGGAGGCAGAGGTCAAGAGCTTTACCCAGACCTTAAAGCAAAAAACCGGCAAGGAAGCTAAGCTTGAAGAGGTTGAGCTTAATGCTTCGCTCACTGCCGAGAACGATTACGAGATCCTTATCGGTAACACCAATCGCCCCGAAACCCAAAAGGCGCTGAAAAAGATTAAGGGTCAAGGCTACATCGTTACCGCTATCGGCAAAAAGATCGTAGTTGTGGGCACCACTAATTTTTTAACGTCGCTTGCGCTTGACGCCTTCGCCAAGAGCTATCTTGACTCGGCCCAGAGCGTTTCCTCGCTTGACCTTGAAAAGATCGAGGTCGAGGAGATGGAAATGCTTGAGTTTACCAACAAGTGGACGTTTATTCACGCCTCTTATATTGATAGCGAACGCGACTGTGTCGGCGTGGAAATTTCCGGGATCAAAGCGATTCTCTCTTCCTTCTCCGACGTGCGCGGCACGGCTATGCCTGTACGTGTTGATACCGAAACAGCAAAGCAGGAGGTTCTTGTGGGTGTTGTAGAACGTCCCGAGGCAAAGGCTATGCTTTCCGGCATGGATGCCAACAATTACGGCATTGGCGCAAAGGATGGCAAGCTTTTGATCTCCGCGCACAACGACGGCATGCTGGCAAAAGCCCTCACGCTTTTCAAGGATGCACTGCGCGATTCGGTTTACGAGGTTGAAGGCGAGAAGAAAATTCTGTTGCCCGCAGATTTTCTGCGCATCTACGCCGACCGCGAAAGTGCGGTCGTAACCGATTTCCCGCGCCCCGAGGGGCTTGCGCTTTCTGGCAGCATTGACGTGCACGACGGCATGGAATATTATTACGAGGGTGACGCCGTAACGGCACAGGCTTACAATAAATACTGTGAGGCACTGGTTGCTGCGGGCTATACCGTTTATACCGATAATACGGCAGAGAACAGCATCTTCCGCACCTACGTTAACACTGAAAAGAACATTACGCTTTACGTGGCGTACAATGATTTTAAGTACGCCGCCAGGGAGGAAACCGATCATAAGAAGGCGATCCGCATCGTGGCATCCCCGCTGGATTGCGTGAATTTGCTTGAGCCCGAAATGCTTGAGCAGGATCTCACCTTTGACAGGTGGCAAAACACCACCATTACCGCGGTGAAGATGTCTTACGCATCGGATGGTGGCGGAAACATCTACGTTGTAACGCTTGAGGATGGCTCCTTCGTGTTGCTTGACGGCGGCGTAGAGGTGCCGCAAGATGCTAAGCGTATTTATGAAGTTCTGCTTGATCTTTACGAAAGAGGTCACGGGGGTCCTCCTACAGAAAAAAATCCGATTCGCATTGCCGCGTGGTACGTTTCTCACGGTCATCACGATCACTTTAAATCGGCTGAGCTCTTTACCAAACAGTACTGCTCAAAATACGATGAGCACTATATCACCATCGATCGCCTGATCGCAAACTTCCCCTCCAATGAGGAGCTATATAACTCCGAGTGGGACCGCACGCCGGGCGAAAACAACTACAATTCCTCTCTGCGCGATGGATACGCAGAGCTTTCCGCAATGATTTCCGATGCTCCCGGCGAGGAGCCCGGCTTTAAATACATCAAGGTTCACACCGGTCAGCGCTTCTTCCTTGCCAACGTGGAGTTTGAGGTGATGTACACGCACGAGGATCAGTATCCCCGTCGCCTCCACGTTTACAACGATACCTCTACGGTGATCCGCATGCATATCGTACACACCAAGGGCGGTGGCAGAGTTTCTTCCGGCTCCCTTACCACCATGCTGTGGCTTGGCGACGCACAGGAGGATTCCAGCAGATGGATGCGTGCTATGTGGGGTGACCATCTTAAGTCCGATATGGTGCAGCTTGCGCACCACGGCGGTAAGGGCTCTGAGTTTTTGCTGTATAAGCTGGTTCAGCCCGAAGCCGCATGGTATCCGGCAGGTCTGCCGAAATACAATAGAATGCAATACTCCACACTAAAAAATGCCAATGTTGGTGAGGGCTGCACGAAAATGGTGCTTTACAGTCTCCCCTCGCTTAAGTACTTTATCATGAGTGATGTGTGTAACTACACCGTCAGCATCACGGAAGGGGGCCCTGTTTACGCTACCTCGGGTAAGGACTGTGTGTTTAATGCAGGTAAAGATACTAACAAGGTTTTTATTAGTGAAATAGCTACCACCACAAGCAATGGCTATCTGGAGAAAAAAGAAAAATGATGATCTTATACTGCAAACAACCGCAGAACGAGGTTGAATGGAGGTTCTAAAACATGAAAAAAAGAATTTTATCCCTTGTCCTGTGTGTTTGTTTGATAGCCTCGCTTTCGGCTCTTTTTAGCTCTTGCGCAAAGAAAACCGTAGAGCTGGGTGCCGGGTATCAAGTGGTTTATGCGGGCGACGTCTCCGATAGCATATCGGCGCAGATCACCGAATTTACCGACACGCTCAAGAAAAAAGCCGACAAGAATATCAAGAAAAGCAAGGTAAAGGCCGACGAGGCATTAGAAAACGTTCAAGACCTTGAAATTCTTATCGGCAACACCAATCGCCCCGAATCACAAAAGGCTTTAAAGGAGATCAAGGGGCACGGCTACATCATCGCACTTTACGGTAAAAAGATCGTTATCGTTGGTACAACCAACCTTTTAACGGCGTTGGCACTTGACCATTTTACCGAAACCTATCTTGCGGGTAAGGAAAGCGTTTCCTCGCTTACCGTTACAAAAACCGAGGCAGAAAACGTCCCCATGCTTGAGTTTACCAACAAGTGGACGTTTGTTCACGCGTCTTATCTTGAAAGCGATCGCGACTACGTGGGTGTGAAAATCTACGAGTTAAAAGCGATGATCCCCACCTTCTCCGACGTGCGTGCTACGGCTATGCCCTTAATTCTCGATACCGATGCCGCAAATCAAGAGATCCTGGCGGGCGTGGTAAACCGCGCCGAGGCAAAGGCAGTGCTTTCGGGCATGGATGTCACCGATTACGGCATTGGTGCAAAAAACGGCAAGCTGCTGATCTCTGCACACAACGACGGTATGATGGAAAAAGCCTTCACGCTTTTCGCGGATGCATTGCGTGATTCGGTTTGCGTGGTTGAAGACGAAAAGCAAATTCTGTTGCCTGCAGATTTTCTGTTTATCTACACCGATCGCGAAAGCTCGGTCATAACCGATTTTCCGCGCCCCGAGGGGCTTGCGCTTTCGGGCAGCATTGACGTGCACGAGGGCATGGAGTATTATTACGAGGGCGACGGCGTAACGGCACAGGCTTACGATAAGTATTGCAAGTCCTTGGTGGCTGCGGGCTATACGCTTTACACCGATAATACGGTGGAAAACAGCATTTTCCGCATATATACAAATAAAGAAAAGAATGTAACGCTTTACGTGGCGTACAACGATTTCAAGCATGCCGCCAAGCAAAAGACCGATCACAAGAAGGCGATCCGCATTGTGGCATCTCGCCTCAGTGGCGTAAATCTACTTGACCGAGATATGCTATCGCAGGATCTTTCCTATACCAAGCTGCAAAATTCCTCTATCACCGCAGTGAAGATGGACTACTCTAACGACGGTGGCGGAAACCTCTACGTGGTAACGCTTGAGGATGGCTCCTTTATCCTGCTTGACGGCGGTGCACAAACTACTGCGGATACAAATAGGATCTATCAGGTATTGCTTGCGCTTTACAAAAAAGGGCACGGTAATAATATGCCTACCACGAATGACCCTATCCGCATTGCCGCGTGGTATCTCTCGCACGGTCACCACGACCATTACGGCAGTATGGTTGCCTTTATTCAAAAATATTGTGCAAATTACAAACAGTATTCCATCACGATCGATCGAGTGATCGCCAATTTCGCCTCCGACGAGCAGCTCTATAACTCCGAGTTTGACCGCGATCCCGGTTCCTTTAGCACTGTGGTGCGCAACAATTTGGCAAAATACTCATCGTATATCAGCGATGTTTCGGAAGAAGAGGCAGGATTTACCTATTACAAGGTGCATACGGGTGATACGTTCTGGCTTGCAAATATCGAGTTTGAGGTTATGTACACGCACGAGGATCAGTATCCCCGCCGCTTGCACTGGTACAATGACAGCTCTGTCGTTATTCGTATGAATATACACCATACCGAGAACCGCAAAATTTCACAGGACTCCGAAACCTCCGTGCTTTGGCTTGGTGATGCGATGGACATTTCCAGCAAGTGGCTGCGCGCTACTTGGGGAGAGTATTTGCAAAGTGATATGGTGCAGATCGCGCACCACGGCTCGAAGGGCTGCGAGCTTGCGCTGTATCAGCTGATAGCACCCACCTGCGCTTTGTGGCCGAACAGCGTTAAAAATTTCAACGACAGATACCATAACCCCAAATCCACAGACTGGCGGCGTGTTGGTTACGGCATCTGCTATGA
Source organism: Eubacteriales bacterium (assembly GCA_045652845.1). GTDB lineage: Bacteria > Bacillota > Clostridia > Oscillospirales > CAG-272 > Firm-07. The sequence goes on from JAZOLJ010000002.1 coordinate 40,403, forward strand.
AATACCGACCTTGAAATATATCATTATGTGCGACGTTTATAATTATACCGTTACCATCACAAAGACGGGGGCTGATTACAGCATTGGTGGCAACACCGGTATTTGCACTGTGGGAGAAGACGTATCGTCGCCTATCCGCTACGATAGAGTTTCCTCAACCACAACGAGCGGCATAATGAAGACAAAGTATTGTACAGATTAACCGCAGAGCTGATGAGCTCTACTCCAAAGCTTAAAGAAGCCACTTGTTAAAAAGTGAAATAACATAAAAAGAGCAAACGTTTCGTTTGCTCTTTTTTACTTTATTTTGTGATCAGATCGTGCCGAGTGCCGCACCGATCACAGTGCCGAACTGGGCATTTTCGGGAATGATAAATTGAATGCCGAAGGTGCGCTCTAAAATTTCAAACACACGGCGGATGGGGGCAAGCGTGGTGAGATTGCCCGTTAGCACCACGCGGTCAAGACCGTAGCTGCGTGCCGCAAATACCGCAAGCATGCCAACGGTCTCACCTACCATGTTGGCAATGCCAAGCGCAATATCGTTTTTATCGGCAAGGTCGCTCACCTTGCCAAAGTTAGAGGCGGTCAGCTCCAAATTCATGTCAGGGTGCAGATTTTTCTTTGACATATCGCCAATGCGCAGGTCAATGTTGGCAAGATCGCCCTCGTGCGCCAGCTGCTCGATATGCTCCACCGTGTCAACGCCGAGCATCAGGCGCGAAAGACCGATCAGCGTGCCGCCGCCAACGCCCGTGCCGCCAAGATATTCAATGTCTACGTTGCCATCCTCCCGCTTTTTTGCATAGATCAGCGCAGTGCCCGTGCCCATGCTGACAACGATAGCCTCGTCAAGCCCCGAAAGGTAAAGTCCGCCGCGCCCCACACTGGCAAATTCGGGCACTACGCGGCAATCAAGCCCCTCGTAAAGCGGCTTTTCGGCAAAGGTGGAGCCAACGCCCGTCATCATGACGCGGTCAATATCGGCAAGCGAGAGCCCGTTTTCCATGGTGAACTTACCAAATGCACCGTAAATTGAGGTTAAGGGGTCGTTTGCATGCACAAATTGCGGCGCGATCAGCTCACGCACGCCGTTATTTTTACGAAATCCAACGATTTTGGTGGCACTGCCACCTACGTCAATACCGAGTACGGCTTTTCCCATTGTCAAGCCTCCTTAAAAGGAAAATTTCTTCTAAAGTTTATTGTAGCACAGCCTTGCAAAAAAATCAAGAGTGTGGTATGATAATTAAAGTATAATGTATAAGGAGTGCAATGTTTATGAACTTTAAAAACCCCGATATGAGCATTCTCAAGGATAAGGAGCTCTATATTTTCGACATGGACGGCACGATCTACCTCGGCTTTCAGGTATTTCCGTTTGCCATTCGCTTTATCAATCATCTGCGCGCCGCAGGCAAGCGCGTGCTGTTTTTCACCAATAACGCCTCGCACACCACGGCGTATTACGTAAACAAGCTTGAAAAGCTCGGCTTTTCGCCCCGCCCCGAGGAGATCATGACCTCGGGTGACGTTACCATTGAATATTTGAAGCGTCACCGCGCGGGCAAGACCGTGTATCTTGTCGGCACCGATGAGCTGGTAGAAAATTTCCGCGAAAACGAGATCCCGATGCTGCAGGGTAACGAGGCAAGTGCCGATATCGTGGTAACCAGCTTTGATACCACGCTGACCTATGAAAAGCTCGATAACGCCTGCCGCCTGGTGCGCGGCGGTGCAGAGTATCTTTCAACCCACCCCGATTTTAACTGTCCCACCGAAACAGGCTTTATCCCCGATAGCGGCGCGATCGCCGCGTTTGTCACCGCCTCCACGGGCAAAACGCCCACCTATTTTGGCAAGCCCTACAAGGAAACCATTGAAATGATCTGCGAGGCAACGGGCTACACCTGTGATCAGATGTGCATTTTCGGCGACCGTCTTTATACCGATATTGCCGTTGGCAAGCGTCACGGTGTCACGGCAGTCCTTGTGCTTTCGGGCGAAACCAAGATCGAGGATGTAGAAAAGGCGGAAGAAAAGGACCGTCCCGATTTCGTATTCCCGTCGCTTGACGAGGTAGATGGGGTAATTTACGGCAAATAAAAGCTTGGCGGGGGCTTGCTCCCGCCGCATTTTTAAAGAAAGGAGCACGTTATGGCATTTGATGCAGGCTTTCTCGCCGCTGTGGCGGCAGAGCTGAAAACGGTGGCGATCGGTGCCGCCATTGAAAAGATATACCAGCCCGAGCGTGATGCTATCGTGCTCGGGATGCGCACCTTTGCGGGTGGCAAGCGCTTGCTCATTAACGCAGGGTCGGCAAATCCGCGCATCGGATTTACCGAAATCCCGCTTGAAAACCCACAAAATCCGCCCCAGTTTTGTATGCTGCTGCGCAAGCGTCTGTCGGGCGCGCGCCTTTCTCGCGTGTGGCAGGAGGGCTTTGAGCGCGTGCTGGTTACCGAATGGGATACCCGTGATGAAATGGGCTTTCCCACCAAGTGCCGCTTGATCGCCGAAATAATGGGCAAATACAGCAACCTGATTTTTACCGATGGGGAAGGAAGGATCGGTGCTGTGCTGCGCCCCGTGGACTTTACCACAAGCACCCTGCGACAGGTGCTGCCCGGTATGCGCTATGAGCTGCCGCCCCCACAGGATAAAACCGACCCGAGAGCGGTTACAGCCGACCAATTTTTTAGGTTGCTTGAGGCAGGTGGCGATCGCCCTGCCGACAAATGGATCAGCGCAAGCTTTCTGGGTGTATCCGCCACGGTTGCGCGTGAGATTGCGTATCGCGCGGCAGGTGCTACCGATGCACTGCTCCCCACCGTTGACAAGCAAAAGCTTTTCTCGGTATTTTCCGCCATTTTTGCCGACGTGGCGGCAGAACGCTTTTCCCCTTGCCTTGTTATGGATGAAAAGGGAACGCCCCGCGAATACGCCTTTTTGCCCCTCACGCAGTACGGTGAGGTGCGTGGCTGTGATAGTCCATCCGCACTCCTTGATATTTGGTTTGGCACACGTGACCGCGAGGCGCGCGTAAAGCAGCGCGCCACCGATATTTTGCATCTTTTAAACAGCGCACGCACGCGTATTTCGCGCAAGCTGGAGCTGCAACGCGCCGAGCTTGCCGCCTGTGAGCAAGCGGCTGCTTATAAGCGTATGGGCGATCTGATCGTTGCCAACTGCTATGCGCTGCAGCGTGGTGCTACCAAGGTAACGCTCACGGATTATGAGGATTATCGCGAGGATGGGAGCTTTGGCACGGTGGAGGTTGTGCTTGATGCGCGCCTATCACCCACAGCCAACGCCCAACGCTATTATAAAAAATATACCAAAAGCAAAAATGCGCGTGTTGAGCTGACCCGTCAGATCGAGCTGGGTGAAGCGGAGCTTGCCTATCTTTTAACCGTGCAAACGGCACTGCAGACCGCCGAAACCCCCACCGACCTGCAGGAGATCCGCGAGGAGCTTTCGCGCAGCGGCTACGCTTCGCGCGTAAAAACCGCCGAGCGCAGGGGCAGGGGTACACCCACGCCCGCCTTTGCCGAATACCGTACCACCAACGGCTATCGCGTGCTCTGCGGCAAAAACAATCTGCAAAACGAATATATCACGCATAAGCTTGCTGCCAAAAACGATTATTGGTTTCATGCCAAAAATAAGCCCGGCTCACACGTGGTAATGCTGCTTGAGGGCAAGCAGGAGCCGCCCGCCGCCGATTTTACCGAGGCGGCATCTATTGCGGCGATCTATTCTGCCGCCGAGGGTGCGCCTCTTACGGAGGTTGATTATACCATCGTGCGCAACCTAAAAAAAGCGCCGGGAGCAAAGCCCGGCTACGTGATCTATCACACAAACTGGAGCGCCGTGGTTTCCCCCGATAAGGAGGAGATCGCAAGGCTTCGCATCAAATAAAGGGGAGGTGACCGTATGGTACTCATTATCGCAGAAAAGCCAAGCCTTGCGCGCAATATTGCGGCAGGCATCGGCAAGCTCACCCGCCGCGACGGGTATCTGGAGGGTGAGGGGTATCTTATTACGTGGGCATTCGGTCATCTTTTTTCGCTTGCGGATATTGAAAGCTACGTGGGCGGCGAGCCGAGCGCGCGCTGGACTCTTGATAACCTGCCGTGTATTCCCGAAAAATTCCGCTTTGAGCTTCGCCGCGACCAAGATAAAAAGCGCGTGGATGCAGGCGTGCAAAAGCAGTTCAATATCATTGCCTCGCTTTGCAATCGCCCTGACGTTGATACCATCGTGAATGCAGGCGACGCCGATCGCGAGGGTGAGATCATCGTGCGCCTTTGTGTGGAGCACGCACTCAAATCCCCCAAGGCGCAAAAACGCCTTTGGTTGCCTGACCAGACCCCCGAAACCGTTGCCGAGGCACTTCGCAATCTCGGTGATGCCGCAGAATATCAAAATCTTGCAAACGAGGGGCTGGCGCGCACCTATATCGATTGGCTTTACGGTGTCAATCTCACGCGCTATGCCACCATCAAATGCGGCACACTCTTGCGCGTGGGGCGCGTGATCGCACCCATTGTGCGCGCCGTTTACGAGCGCGATATGGCGATCCGCAATTTTGTGCCGGGTAAGTATCTGGTGCCCTATAGCAACGCCCAAACCAACGGCGAAGCCGTTGAGCTGACAAGCAAGCAAAGGCTTGACGATACGCCCGAGGGCAGGGAAAAGGCGGCGGCACTCTGTGCTGCCATGAATGAAGCAGGGGCAATCGTCAAATCCGTGAAGCGCAAAAAGGATACCCTGCAGCCGGGTAAGCTTTATTCGCTCTCCAAGCTCCAAAACGTGCTTGGCAAAAAATATAAAATGTCAATGGCAGATAGCCTTGCTATTATTCAAGGGCTTTACGAAAAGGGCTATCTCACCTATCCCCGCACCAATTCCGAGTATCTTGCCACGGCAGAAAAGGATAAGATGCGCAAAATTATTGCGCAGTGTAAAAATCTTGGCTATGAGGTATGCTTTAAGGATAGTCCCAAGATCTTTGACGATAGCAAGATCGAGTCACACTCCGCCCTTACCCCCACCTATAAGATCCCCAAAAAGGGCGAGCTTTCCGAGCGTGAAAATTTGGTTTACGCCACGGTATTCCGCCGCTTTGTGGCGGTGTTCTGTGCCGAGCCCTGTACCGCCGACCGCACCGAGATCACGGTTGCAGTAGGAGAAATTGAGGAATTTTTACTTAAGGGCTTGGTTATCACCCAGCGCGGCTGGATGAAATACGACGATGCCACGCAAAAGGATAAGGTGCTTCCCAAGCTTTCAAAGGGCGACGTGGTGAATATTGCCTTTGCCCCCAAGGCAAAGGAAACCACACCCCCGAAGCATTATACCATCGAAACCCTTAACAATTATCTCAAAAACCCCTTCCGTGATGAAAAGGCAGCCGCCGAGGATGCCGTGGGGAGCGACGACAGTGAGGAGTATAAGGCAGTATTTGAGGGGCTTGAGCTTGGCACCGAGGCAACGAGAACGGGTATTATCGACAATGCCCGTAAAAGTGGCTATATTGCCCTGAATAAAGATGTATATACCATTTTGCCCGGCGGCGAGTATCTTATTGAAAGCCTTGACAGGCTTGAAATTCGCATGGATAAGTTCCGCACCAGTGAAATGGGCAAGGCACTCAAAAGGGTGTTTCGCGGTGAAATGTCGGTAGAACAGAGCGTATCGCTTGCCGCAGCCGAGGTAAAGGAGGTCTTTGCCAAAAAGGAGCTGCCGATCGAGGAGGATACCGAGATCGGTGTTTACGGCGAGGAGGTAGGCACTTGCCCCGTGTGCGGCAAGCGCGTGATCCGCGGCAAATTCAGCTACGGTTGCACGGGCTATAAGGAAGGGTGTGAGTTCCGCGTGAACACCTCCATTTGCGGCAGAGTGATCTCTACTGCCAACATGCGCCTTTTGCTTACCGAGGGTAAAACCTCAAAGATCAAGGGCTTTGTTTCAAAGAAAACAGGCAAGCCCTTTGATGCCGCCCTGCGACTGCAGGAGGGGAAGGCGGTTTTTGACTTTTAAGGATCTCATTGGGCAATTCCCGTGCGGCGATATAAGATTTGCAGAGCAAGCAATATCCACTCTTCCGCTTTTAAGAGTTAATGTAGGAAATGCCGTAGCTTTTTGCGTAGCTTTCGGCATACGAGCCGGCGGGGCAGATCACGGTTACGCCGTTGCAGCCGTCAAACACTGCGTGCCCAATGCTGGTGATGCTGGCGGGTAGCGTAATGTCTAACAGGGAAGCACAATCGTAAAAGGCAAACCAGTCAATGCTTTCCGTGCCCTCGGGCACGGTCACTGCGGCAAGCGCGGTGTTGCCCTCAAACGCGCGCTCACCTATTTTTTTCACGGGATAGCCGTCAAGAGTGGCGGGAATTTGCACCAGTGTGCAAGAGCCCTCAAAGCCCGTCACGGTCGCACCGCCGTTTTCTACACGGTAATGAAAAATCATAGAGCTGCTGCCCGTTCCGTTTCCCGTGTTGCCTTGTCCCGTGAGGATAGATAGCTGTGCCTTTAGCCCCTCTATCTCCTGTGTGAGGGCACTTTCCTTTATGTAGCTTTCTTCCTTTGTCTTTTGCAGCTCGCTTTCAAGCTCTGCAATGCGGGCAAGATTTTTTGCCTCGGTGTCGCTTGTGTCACCGTCCGTTGGCGG
>JAZOLJ010000003.1:0-4219 GCA_045652845.1 Eubacteriales bacterium
CCACCAGCTTTTCAAGCTCCGCCTGTAGGGCAGCGATCCGCTCGGCGCGTGCGCTCGCCTCCTCGTCCCTTGCGGCGTAACGATCAAGCGCGGCGTCCAGCGCGCCGCACGCCTCAGACGTGCCCAACACAGCACCCATTGACAGTGCCTGCATCAACGCCTCGTAAGAACCGTAATAATCGGGGATCTGTGGCGCGTCGAGTGCCTGTAAGCGCTCGATCTCGGCGGTCAGCTCCCGTGCCACTTGGCGCGTGCCCGTGTTGCCGCCGTCGGCATACACCAGCGCAATATCCGCGCCCGCAGCAAGCGCAGTGCCGCTTGCTACGTAATAGCGCACAGCACCGCCGTCTACGCTATCTACCACAGCTTCATCGCGAAAAACGTAGCCCGTTGCCCGCACCGATGCGGTGAGGGAAGCAGTGCTTGCCGCCTCGCGGCGAATTGCCGCAGCAGTACGCGCCATTTCAGAGGAAAGAATGCCGACCAGCAGCAAGGAAAGCGCCGCGATCATAACGATCTGCAGCACAAGCGTCGCAGTGCGCTTGATTCCGTTCGTTGCCATCGTATCCCCCTCTCTCGCGCGCGTATCACAATGCGCGAAGTCAATGATATTATATTATATCACATTATATATCGCGTGACACAGCCGCGATCGCATTGTTTACAATTTCTTCAAAATTTCGAGGTCTACCTGCAGCGTCCGCCTGAATTCGCGTCACGTACGGCTTTGCCGAAAACCAGGTGATCTGACGCTTGGCGTAGCGGCGCGTTGCCATTTTCAGCGTTTCGGTTGCCGTTGCAAGATCACAGGCACCGTCAAGATACGGCAAAAGCTCCTTGTAGCCAATGGCGGCGGCAGCCGTGCGCGAGAGCTCGAACACCCCCGCCGCCTTGAGGCGTGCCGTTTCGGCAACAAGCCCCTCGCGCAGCATTTCATCCACACGCGCCTCAATACGGCGATAAAGCAGCTCGCGATCCTCATAGGTAAGATAGAGCACGGTGGCATCGTAGCGCAGCGGCTGCAGGCGCGAGCGCGCATCCCATTCGGTCTTTGTGACACCCGTTGCGCGGTATATTTCAAGAGCGCGTATCACACGCCGCAGGTTTGAGGGGTGGATCGCCGCCGCACCCTCGGGGTCGACCCGTGCCAGCTCGTCATGCAGATATGTATTGCCGTGCTGCTCCGCCAAAGCAGCCAGCTCGGCGCGAAGCTGTGGGTCGCCCCCGGGCGACTCGGGCATGCCGCGCAAAAAGGCATCAAGATAAAGCCCCGTGCCGCCGCAAAAGATGGGCAGTCTGCCACGGGATAAAATATCAGTGACCGCAGCTTCGGCTGCGGCAAGATAATCCACCATTGAAAAATCCTCGGTTGGGTCGGCAATATCAATGAGATGATAGGGGATCTGTGCCATGATTTTTTTCGTGGGCTTTGCCGTGCCGATATCCATACCGCGATAGATCTGCATCGAATCGCAGGAAACGATCTCCCCTCCAAGTGCCATGGCAAGTGCCTCGGCAAGGGCAGATTTTCCACTTGCAGTTGCACCGACGATTGCAAGAATTTTCGGTTTTTTTGACACCGTTTGCCTCCTTTCAAAAAATGCCGCTGCCCGCCACGCGGGCAACGGCAAGCACTGGGTCAAAGCTTGTAGGTCAAATATCCACCCATGAGTGACATCATATCAGAGAGCGGACTGCTGTCGGCAAAGAGAAGCCATATCACAAGCACGATCACCCAGATCGTTACAAAAATTTTTGCCAGCTTGCCAAGCAGGCGAAACGCGAGATAGATCGCAAGCACGGTAACAAGCAACGCCACCGCCCCGATCGCAATATCCACCAATAGCTGTACGCCAAACAATGCGGCACCCTCCCTTCTGTTCAACTGAAATATATTGTACCACAAAATATGCAAAAATGCCATATAGATGCAAAAAAATGATTTCATTCACCTACGTCAAGCCGCTTTTAAGGAGCAACGCCCTATCGGGTCTTGCACCGACTTCCCCGTTCATTCAAGAAGCAAGCAAGACAAGGCAAAACGAGCGAGGGAAATGAAGCCGTAGTTGCCTACGGCGATTTGACCGAGTCGAAGTTTTAACGCAGTATTGGACGATTTATACAATCAGCATCGCATCGCCAAAGGAGAAAAAGCGGTACTTCTCTTTTACTGCCGTTTTATATGCGTTTAAAACCGCATCACGGTTGTAAAAGGCAGAAACCAGCATTACCAGCGTGCTTTCGGGCAGGTGAAAGTTGGTAATCAGCGCATCCACCGCCTTAAAGCGATAGCCGGGGTAAATAAAAATGCCCGTATCCCCACAAACGGGGTGCACAATCCCCCCTTCATCGGTCACGCTTTCAAGGGTGCGACAAGAGGTAGTGCCCACCGCGATCACCCTGCCGCCCGCCGCGCGACGGGCATTGATCAGCGCAGCACTTTCCTCGCTTACCGAGATAAATTCGGTATGCATGGTATGCTCGTCAAGCTTATCCACCTTCACGGGGCGAAAGGTACCAAGACCCACGTGCAGCATCACAGGCGCGATCGCCACGCCCTTTTCCCGTATGCGACAAAGCAGCTCGGGGGTGAAATGCAGGCCTGCGGTGGGTGCTGCGGCAGAGCCCTCCTCTCTTGCATACACCGTTTGGTAGCGGCTGTTGTCGGCAAGTCGCTCGGTGATGTAGGGGGGCAGCGGCATCATGCCGATCTCATGTAAAATTGCATAGATATTTGCATACCGTTCGCGGTCGTAATCAAAGGTGATCAGGCGATTGCCCTCCTCCACGATATCGGTAACGGTCGCAGTGAGGATCCCCTCTCCGAACACAAGCCTTGCCCCGATGCGCGCGCGCTTTCCGGGCTTCACCAGCGTTTCCCACGTATCAAGCGCGTGCTGGCGCAGCAGCAGCAGCTCGATCTTTGCCTCGGGTCTGCCCCAGGCGTGTCCGTAAAGGCGGGCGGGGATCACCTTCGAATCATTGATCACAAGCACGTCACCCTCGTTTAAATAGTCAACGATATCGTAAAAATGCTTGTGGGCAAGCGTGCCCGCCGCGCGGTCAAGCACCATCAGGCGCGAGGTATCGCGCTGCTCCATTGGATGCTGGGCAATCAGCTCCTCGGGCAGGTCGTAATAAAAATCCGAGGTTTTCAGGTCGGTTTTAATGCGTTGATTTACAATAACTTCGGGCATAAAATTCCTTTCAAAACGGTGTGATAAATTTCCAAAAGGTGTTGACAAGCGTCTTTTGTTGTGCTAATATGAAAAAGAAGACCAAACAGGTCGGAAAAACATAATATAATGATAGAGGCGCGCACTGTGACCTCGCACGGGCAAGGCAACCGCTGCCGCTTGAGCCTGCTGTGGGAGCGCAGAGTGCCGAAGTGAGCTGTCGGCGGTCGGGGGCTTGCTGGTTTGCACGGTTCAAAGCTGTGGAACTGTCGTCAGTGATTGATGGAGAGCTATCTGTATATGTGCGATAAGCGTGTCTTATCTTATTATAGTACAAATACAGCTGGTTTTCAACCAGTTTTTTTATTTTTTGTGTTTTTCCGCAAGAAAGGAAGCAATTATGAGCAAACTGAAGCCAACTATCTTTGAGGGCGCCGCTACCGCCATTATCACCCCCTTTCAAAACGGTGTGATGGATTTTGAAACCATGGGGCAGCACATTGAGAGCCAGATCGCAGGCGGCATTGACGCACTCGTCATTGCGGGCACCACGGGCGAGGCATCTACCCTTTCCCACGAGGAGCACTGTGACCTTTTGCGCTTTGCCGCAGAAAAGGTTGCGGGGCGCGTGCCGATTATTGCGGGCACGGGCAGCAACGACACCGCCTACGGCATTGAGCTTTCGCGCTATGCCTGTGACGTTGGGTACGATGCCTTGCTGATCGTAACCCCCTACTATAACAAGGCTACCCCCAAGGGGCTTATTCGCAATTTTATCAGCACCGCAGATGCCACCAGCAAGCCCATTATTCTTTATAACGTTCCCTCCCGCACGGGTGTGAATATTCCGATCTCGGTTTACCGTGAGCTTGCCAAGCACGAGCGCATCGTTGGTGTAAAGGAAGCATCGGGCAACCTGTCTGCTATCGCGCAGCTCTTTGACGAGTGCGGCGATGCATTTGACATCTACTCCGGCAACGACGACCAGATCGTGCCCATCATGGCACTTGGCGGCAAGGGCGTGATCTCGGTGGTATCCAACA
>JAZOLJ010000004.1:0-16126 GCA_045652845.1 Eubacteriales bacterium
GGAGAGAGAGGCTGATGCGAACGAAGCCTTGCAAAGTAAGGCGAGAGTTCGCATTCGCCGCCCGAAGACGGGGTGCTTGCACACCGGGCGCAGGGCGTGCGAATATTCAAATTGCACAGCGATTTGAAAATCTCTCAAGCAACTTTTCCGATCGGGTGCCTTTTTTGCGTGGCGGAGAGAGAGGCTGATGCGAACGAAGCCTTGCAAAGTAAGGCGAGAGTTCGCATTCGCCGCCCGAAGACGGGGTGCCGGCACCGGGCGCAGGGCGTGCGAATCTTCAAGTCGCCAGCGACTTGAATATCTCTGGTATAACCGTAAAGTTACCCAATCGGGTGCCTTCTTTGTGTGGCGGAGAGCGTCTAGCACAAAAATCATTCAAAAATCAATGCCCCAGCCCCCCGCACCGCGTCATTGGAGATTTTTTGCCGGATCTTGAAGCGAAGGATATTTTATTTAGAAAGTTGGAGAAGCATATGACCTACTATTACAGTATTGAAGCTGCCATCTTGCGCAATCCCTTGCGCCGTGGCGTGAGGCACCGCATTTCTGCCGAGCGAAGCGTGCTGCACCAAAACGACAAGCCCTGCACTATCGCAGAATTTTTGGCTGCCTGCCGCCATCAGCCCCCTGTGGTGATTGAAATATGGGATATAGCAGAGGCAGACCTTGCGGCATTGCTTGGCGAGTTTGGTGCTTCGGTTATCGAGCTCCATCTTTACCTAAAGCAGGGAAGCCTTGCAGACCTTGCCTACCTTACAAGCTTAAAAAAGCTTTCTCTTGTGCACGCGGGCGATTGCGTTGCTCTGTGGGAGCTGGCGAAAAACACCGCCCTTGAGGTGGCTGAATTGCGTTTTCCTAATTGCACGAGGCTTGAAAACGCGGCAGGGCTTGCGGGTGCTGCCGTAAAGCATTTCAAGCTATATGCCGATGGCATTTCTTGCCCCAAGCCCGTGCCGACACCGTTGTTTGATGCCGCCCTGCTTGCCGCCCTGCCGCACCTCAAAAAGGCGGAGATATACATGGCGCCGCCGAGCGACCCGATCGCATCTCTTAAGGCACTTGCCACCCTTTCTCATCTCGAGGAGCTGCACCTTTTTGAAAACAGCTTTACCTTTGCACAGTTTGCATGGCTGTTTACAAGGCTGCCGAATACCCACGGCTTTGGCGGCGTGGTCAATTTTTACCCCGACCGCATGCGTGATACGCACATGATGGTGATCAGCGGCTTGGATAGACCCGACCTGCCCATTGCCGAGGAGGAGGCAGTTCACGCCGCGTTTAAAGCCGCGTGCAAGGCATATGAAAATGCTCCCGAGCCTCCGCAATAAATATATTTTGGAAAACATTCAGCATATAGTGATTTGAAAATGGAAAAAACGACATAAAAAATGGAAAAATGTAAAATAAATTTGGAATTTGTAAAATTCCATCAAAAAAGCGACAGAAGCCTGTGTTTCTGTCGCTTTTTGCATTATCCTCAAAGAGGGATCTATTGAAAATATTTCTTTGCCAATGCAACGTCGCACCTGATCTGTGTTTCCAACTCGCCAAGGTCGGCAAAGCGACGCTCCTCGCGCAAAAAACGCAAAAAGGAAACTGTTAGCGCTTGGCCGTAGAGATCGCCTTTAAAATCAAAAATAAAGACCTCGCAATTCACGTCCCGCCCCTCGTTTACCGTGGGGCGCACGCCCACGTTGCAAATGCCCGTGTGCGTTTGCTTGCCGTGGCGCACCGTTACGGCGTATACGCCGTGCATGGGCACAAGTGCCCCTGCGGGGAAGGTGAGGTTTGCAGTTGGCAGCCCCATCGTGCGCCCCAGCTTGCGCCCGTCGGTTACCGTGGCGGTAAGCGCGTAGGGACGCCCCAAAAGGCGTGCCGCATCGTCGGGGTGTCCGCTCTGCAGCATGGCGCGCACCAAGCTCGAGCTGACGGTATAGGGCCCGTCGGTCACGGGCGGCATTACGGAAACCGCACGCTTGCCCCCCGCGCCAAATCGGTGCAAAAGGTCGGTGGGGGTGCCCGCGCCACGTGCGCCGAAGGAGTAGTTAAAGCCGCATACCAGCATTTGGGCGTGACAGCTGCCAATGAGAATATCGTCTATAAACGCTTCCGGCGGCATATCCTTGATTGTGGGGAAATCGTACAGCACGGCAAAATCCAGCCCCGCACTCTCAATAAGTGCCAGCTTTTCCTCAAGCGTGGTCAGCTGCGGGGTGGGGGATTTTGAAAGCGTTGCCGTTGGCGGTGTGGTAAAGCAGAGTACACCAAGCGGCAAGCGGCACCGGCGCGCGGCGTTTAGCCGCTTTAACTCGTCAAAGAGGGCGCGGTGACCCACGTGCACGCCATCAAAATGCCCAAGGCAAAGCCCACAGCCGCCGTCAAGCGTGAGGGCGTTATTTGATTTTTTAAACCAAACGATCTGCAAGGCATTTACCTCCCATGCTTAATTCTTAAGTTATTATACTCTTTTTTTCAGCAGATTGCAAGCCCCCGCAAAAGATTTGTCAAAGCCGCCCGCGCGCGTGCATATATAAAGGTAGCGGGGGTGTGTGGCGCGCCGCCGGTGCGCAGATTGCACAAAAAATCGGACATTTGAATTTATGGCGATTGTGATAAATTACAAATGTAAAAAAATGCAAAAAAATCGCTTGACAAGCGCATGCTATAAGGGTATAATTTCAATAGTTAGTCAAGGCTAACTTTCGTAATTTTGAGTTAGCGCAAAGCGCGGTGTCGCCTTTTGCACCGTGTTGCAATTTAAGTGAAGGGGGCATGGCAATGACTTTAAAGGAAGTGGCGATCGGCAAGTCCGCGAAGGTGGTAAAGCTCCACGGCGAGGGCGCGATCAAGCGCAGAATTATGGATATGGGCATTACCAAGGGCGTTGTGATCACCGTGCGAAAGGTGGCACCGCTGGGCGACCCAATGGAGCTGACCGTGCGCGGCTACGAGCTTTCCTTGCGCAAGGCGGATGCCGAAATGATCGAGGTTGAATGAATACCGTTCGCGCTCGAATTTATTTTTGGTTTTGAGGTTAGTTGAAACTAACATAATTGAAATTGATACAGAAAGGATACGTTAATGAGCATAAGGATCGCGCTTGCCGGCAACCCCAACTGTGGCAAGACAACGCTGTTTAACGCCTTAACGGGCTCGAACCAGTTTGTGGGCAACTGGCCCGGCGTTACGGTGGAAAAGAAAGAGGGAAAGCTGAAAAAAAGAGAGGACGTGGTGATCACCGACCTCCCCGGTATTTATTCGCTTTCTCCCTACACGTTAGAGGAGGTTGTTGCACGCAACTACCTCATTGAGGAGCGCCCCGACGCCATTCTCAATATCGTAGATGGCACCAATATCGAGCGCAACCTTTATCTTACCACACAAATGACCGAGATCGGTATTCCCGTGGTGATTGCCATTAACATGATGGACGTGGTGCGAAAAAACGGCGATACGATTGATATAGAGGAGCTTTCGCGCGCCATCGGTTGCCCCGTGGTGGAGATCTCCGCCCTGAAGGGCGACGGCGTGATGGAGGCGGCAGAGCTTGCTATTGAGGCGGCAAAGCACGGCAAGACCGAGCCAAAGCACAATTTCTCGGGTGAGGTGGAGCACGCGATTGCGCATATTGAGGAGGCAGCCGTGCACGGGCTTCCTGCCGAGCAGCAGCGCTGGTATGCCATCAAGATCTTTGAGCGCGATGAAAAGGTGCTCGGTAAGCTGCAGATCTCCGCTGACGTGCTCTCGCACATCGAGCAGGATATTGCCACCGCCGAGCGCGTGCTTGACGACGATGCCGAAAGCATCATCACCAACGAGCGATATAATTATATCGATACCGTGATCAAGCGCTGCTACAAAAAGAAGAATGTGGGCAAAATGACCACCTCGGAAAAGATCGACCGCGTGCTGACAAACCGCTTTGCGGCACTGCCCATTTTCGCGCTGATCATGTTCTTGGTTTACTACATATCGGTCAGCACAGTCGGCACGTGGGTCACCGATTTTACCAACGACGGGCTCTTTGGTGAGGGCTGGTATCTCCTTGGTATTGGCAGGGGCCGTTACGAGGAGGCGATCGACAGTTACGTTGACGAGCACGATATTTTAGAACGGGCAGCCGTTATCATTGCCACCAATAAGGCAGCGAGCAACGATATCAAGGGTATTGACGATCTCACGGGCGCACTTGGCAGCCTCTATGACCCCACCACAGAGGAAAAGCCTAATTTTGGTGCGTTTGAGGAGGCGGTTGGCTCCTTTGGCGCGCAGATCGTTGCGGGTGTTGACGCGGCAGGCGAGATCATCACGCTTGAAGCGTGGCTTGAGGCACAGATGGAGGGCGCACCCGCCAATGACGAGTTCCCCGTGTGGGTGCCGGGCGTGCCCGTGCTCTTTGGCAGGCTGCTGGAGAGCATGAACGCCGCCCCGTGGGTCGAGAGTCTGGTGCTTGACGGCATCGTCGCGGGCGTTGGCGCGGTGCTTGGCTTCGTGCCGCAGATCTTGGTGCTCTTTATCTTTCTTGCCTTTTTGGAGGCGTGCGGCTATATGTCGCGTATTGCCTTCGTGCTTGACCGTATTTTCTGCAAATTCGGGCTTTCGGGCAAATCCTTTATCCCAATCCTTATCGGTACGGGCTGCGGCGTGCCCGGTATTATGGCAAGCCGCACCATTGAAAACGAGCGCGATCGCCGTATGACCGTGATTACCACCACCTTTATCCCGTGCGGCGCAAAGCTCCCGATCATTGCACTCATTGCAACCACGCTCTTCGGGGGCGCGTGGTGGGTTGCCCCCAGTGCTTATTTTATCGGCATTGCGGCAATCATCGTTTCAGGCATTATGCTTAAGAAAACAAAGCCCTTTGCGGGCGATCCCGCACCCTTCGTGATGGAGCTTCCCGCATACCATATGCCCACCTTTATCAACGTGATGCGCTCAATGTGGGAGCGCGGCTGGGCGTTTATTAAGAAGGCGGGCACCGTTATTCTTGCCTCTACCGTGCTCATTTGGATCCTTTCCTCGCTTGGCGTGGTAGACGGTCGCTTTGCGTTTGATACCGAAATGGAGTTGGCAAACAGCCTGCTTGGTTACTTTGGCAGAGGGGTAAAATGGCTCTTTATCCCGCTTGGCTTTGCCAATATCGAAACCGCTGTTGCCACCTTTATGGGTCTTGTGGCAAAGGAGGAGGTTGTGGCAGTGCTCGGCGTGCTTGATTTTATTGATATGACGCAGTTAGCGGCATATTCCTTCCTGATCTTCAATCTGCTCTGCGCCCCCTGCTTTGCGGCAATGGGTGCTATCCGCCGCGAGATGAACAGCGCAAAATGGACGGCGTTTGCCATCCTTTATCAGTGTGGCTTTGCGTATGCCGTTTCGCTTGTTATTTACCAGATCGGCGCGCTGTTTGTGGCAGACGTGACCGCAAACGTGCTCGGCGTGATCGTGGCGGTGCTGCTGGTAGCTGCTATGTGCTACATGCTGGCGCGCCCCTACCGCGAGGCAACGCATCTTGAGAAAAACCTTGCCATCGGCGGCAAAAGGAGTGTTTAAATCCAAAAAGTGGGGTGATGAAAAATGCTTGCATGGCTTTTAGCAAACTGGGGGAATATCGTGATCCTTGGTGTGATCGCGCTGATCCTTTTTGCCATCGTATATTCCCGTATCCGCGCGAAGCGCGCAGGACAAAGCACCTGCTCCTGTGGGTGCGGCGGCTGCGCTATGCAGGATATCTGTCACACGCAAAAGGAGCAGCAAAGGTCGCAAAATAACGCGAATAAATAAGATCATAGGGGAGTGTGGAGATCTCGTTCTTCGCACTCCCCGCTTCTTTTCCCCTCTAACGGTGCGCAAAAACGGCATATTTTGCCGTTTTTGCACACCGTGTTATGCACACCCCTATCCCCGATACGTTAAAAATCGTGCACAAAAAACGCCGCCTTATTTTGTCATCCTGAGCGAGCCAAGAAAGGCGAGCCGAAGGATCTCCCAAAACGCAATCAGCGTTTTGGGCGGTGTGTGCGCGCCACCGCGATGTTTGCGTAGCAAACTCGACGTGCCGCTTGGCGGCACAACTTCCCCTCAAGGCGAAGGCACGGCTTGCGCAAGCAACGCGCGCCGCCCGAAAAAATGTAAAATAACGCGCAAACGTGTGACAAAAAGATTGACGAGCCGCCGATGATATGCTATAATGTACGCATAAGAAATTCCCTGAAAGGAACGTGTTTATGGAAATTCGTATCGGTATTTTCGGCTACGGCAATCTCGGCCGCGGCGTTGAGGCGGCGATCCGCCAAAATGAGGATATGAAGCTGGTAGCAGTGTTTACCCGTCGCGATCCCGCGAGCGTTACGCTGCAAACCGAGGGCGTGCCCGTTTTGCACGCCGACAAGGTACTTGACATGAAAAACGAGATCGACGTGATGATCCTTTGCGGTGGCAGTGCCACCGATCTGCCCATGCAGACCCCCCTGCTTGCGGCACATTTTAACGTGGTAGATAGCTTTGATACCCATGCCCGCATCCCCGAGCATTTTGCAAACGTTGACCGCGCCGCAAGGGCGGCAGGCAGGGTGGGCGTTATTTCGGTTGGTTGGGATCCCGGTATGTTTTCTCTCAACCGCCTGCTTGCCTCTGCCATCCTGCCCGAGGGTGAGGATTATACCTTTTGGGGTAAGGGCGTTAGCCAAGGGCATTCCGATGCCATTCGCCGCATTGAGGGCGTTGCCAACGCCAAGCAATATACCATTCCCACACAGAGCGCGCTGGAGGCTGTTCGCAGCGGCGCGGCACCCACGCTTACCACACGCGAAAAGCACACGCGTGAGTGCTTTGTGGTGGCAAAGGAGGGTGCTGACAAGGCAAGGATCGAGCAGGAGATCAAAACCATGCCCAATTACTTTGCCGATTACGATACCACGGTGCATTTTATCACCGAGGAGGAGCTGCGGGAAAAGCACGGCGGCATTCCGCACGGCGGCTTTGTTATTCGCAGCGGCAAAACGGGCTTCCACAAAGAGCACGACCATATCATTGAATACAGCCTAAAGCTTGATTCCAACCCCGAATTTACTGCCTCGGTCATCGTGGCGTATGCGCGTGCGGCGTACCGCATGGCAGCCGAGGGGCAAAAGGGCTGCCGCACCGTGCTTGACGTGCCGCCCTCGTATATCAGTGCTGTTCCGCCTGCCGAGCTGCGCAAGGCCTTGCTGTAAGCACACAAAATAAGCTGCGCCATGCTGCGTTGCTCCTCGCCTACCCGCTTGACGTAGGTTACTACGCCTGCGCGGGGGCGGCTTCGGTGCGCCTTGCCTTGCTTGCTTTTTTTGCGTGCGGCTTGATGCGGTGCGACCTCGCACGGCGCCATGCTGCGTTGCTCCTCGCCTTGCTTCTTTTGCGTGCGTGTAGGGCGTGCGAAAAAATACTACGCGCCAAATAACAAAAAGCCCCGCCATGTGGCGGGGTTTTTTGTTATTTATGCACCCAAAATGCCCTTGAGAAAGATGTAAATGCCGATCACCACAAGAATAGCGCCGCCAAGAATGGTTGCCTTGCCCGCAAGCCCCGCACCGAATTTCTTGCCGATCAGCACGCCAGCCGTACAGATCGCAAAGGTTACGGCGGCAATCAGTGCCACGGCAACCAGTGCCTCGCCAATGCCGTAATCGGCAATGGTAAAGCCAACGGACAATGCGTCGATCGAGGTGGCAACGCCCTGCACCAGCAACGCGCCAATACTTAACCTTGCGGCAACGGCGGCACATTCGTCACAGCCTGCGCGGCATGCCTGAATGCCCCCAAAAAGCATCTTGCCGCCGATAAAGGAGAGCAGGGCAAGCGCGATCCAAGGAATGAATTTGGAAAACGCCTCAAATTGCTCGGCAAGGGTGTGCACGCAAAGCCAGCCCGCAAAGGGCATCAGTGCCTGAAAAAAGGCAAACGTGCCCGCAATCAGCAGCATGCGGCGGCGCTTCATGCTATGGTCGGCAAGACCGTTTGCAAGCGATACCGAAAAGGCATCCATGGCAAGCCCCACGCCAAGCATCAAGTTGGTAAAAAAGAAAGCAGCGTTCATCTCGTTTTACTCCTTTGCAAATAAAAAAACCCAAATGTGGCACCAACGCCACACTTGAGTCTCGTAAATTAAAGCATGCCAGGCGCGCATCGCGCCATTGTGTTGACATGCTACGCGGCAAGCCGCGCTTACTACTCCCTCACAGGATACGGTCAGTATTATAGCAGATAAAATCCCCCTTGTCAAGTGGAAAACGGAAGATGGTGTAAAATTTTCCTTTTGCTGGCTGCCACACGCACCGTCCACGCACTAACGCCACAGGGGAGGCGTTTCGCCTCCCGCGATTCGCGATGACGTACGTGCGTGATGCCTTCAAGGCATGATCATCGGCAACAAAACGTCATACCCGCCACGTAATGATCGGCAAACACGGGGCTTGTCGCAAGCTCCAAGAGCTGCGCCTCGCGCGCGATCCTTTCCGCCTTTTCGGTAAGCGTTTTGTCAAGCAGCAGCATGGCAGCCCCCTCAATGGCGGCGTTGCCGATGATTTTTGCCTTTTCGGCAAGCCCCCAGGGGAATAGCCCGATGCGCGCGGCATTCGGCATGTTCAGATAGCTGCCAAAGCACCCCGCCACGTAGTAGGCGGCAACCTCGTCAACCATACAATTGGCGGCATCCAGCAGGGTCAAGAGCCCCGCGCAGATCGCGCTTTTTGCCAGCTGCAGCGCACGGATATCCTGCTGCGTTACTTTAACGGGGGCGGCAATGATGGCTTCCTTGTCCTCAAGGTAGCCACTCTCGTCAAGCTCCTCGGTCATCAGCAGACACGCAGCTGCATCCACCAAGCCGCTGCCGCAAATACCAACGGGCGGTGCGTTTCCAACGGTGGTGGCATGGATGCTGCCGTTTACCACCGTGACTGTATTCACGGCACCTGCCACACCGCGCATGCCCATCGAGATGCCAACGCCCTCAAAGGCGGGGCCTGCCGCAGTGGAGCACACCGTTAGCCTGCCATCCTTCAAAAGTGCCATTTCGCCGTTGGTGCCAATGTCGGCAAGCAGTGCCGTTTCGCCTTTTTCACACATGCCCGAGGCAAGCAGGGCGCAGGTTGTGTCAGCACCCACAAACGCGCTGATGCAGGGCGGAAAATAGACCGTAGTCCCCTCGGCAAGTGCCGAGATCCCGAGTGTTGCAGCGGGCAAAACCTCGCCAAACAGACGCTTTGCCGCAAAGGGCGCGCAAGAAAGCGGCTCAACCGAGGCTTCGGTCAGCAAATGGAGCATCACGGTGTTGCCCGTGATCACCGCGCGGTCGATCTCACGTGTGTCAAGTGAGGCTGTTGCCGCCAGCTGATCGATCAGCTTTGAAAGTGCTATTCTCACGCACGCCGCGAGTGCCTGCTGCTTGCCGCCGAGCGCCGCCTCAATGCGGGAGATCACGTCGCCGCCAAAGCCGATCTGCGGGTTAAAGCAGGCAGCCTCGGCAAGACATGCGCCGTCCTTGTCAAAAAGGCGCGCCGCCAGCGTGGTCGTTCCCACGTCAATGGCAACGCCAAAGCGGCTAAAGGTGGGGCAGGGGCTAAAGCTGACGGCAGTGCCGCCCGAGAGGATATTTGCTCCTCTCGCCGTCGTCAGATCCTTCACCTCACAGTCACCCTCTACTACGGTAAGGCAGGCAAGACGCACACCGGACAGTATCTCTTCATTTGTCAGCTTTTCGCGCTCGGCATCGGTCATTTTTGAGAGCGCACCGCCCGCCAGCACCTTGCATTTGCCGCATGTACCGTGTCCTGCGCAGGGGGTATCTGCAAAAAAGACGTCGGATAAGGGCGTGCCAAGCGGCACGCGCTTTTCTTTTCCGTTGCAAATTACGGTTGCCGTTTTATTGCTCATGGGTTACCTCTGTGTGCTCAAAAAATTCGCACCCAAATACGTTGCGGTGCTTTTGTTGATACCATTATAACAGAATTTTGCGCAAAAATAAATACGGCAGATGCTTTTTGTCGCCTTTTTTGTGCGGCAAAGGGCAAAACGTGTGAAATACGCAAAATCTTGTGCGAATTTTGGCGATTGTACGCTTGACAAAGCATATAATATATGATATTATATAAGGGACGTAAAAAACGGTTTCTGTGACTGACGGAGGTATGGGTTACCATAGGGGAGCAGAAATAATAGCGATCTTATCGCGCCGACCGTCTGGGCACACTCGTTTCGCAAAGGATCAGTGTGTCTTTTTTTACTTTTATACACTATCTCGGGGAGGTATTTTATGAAAAAGAAAGTCGGAATTATCATGGGCAGCGACAGCGACCTGCCGATCATGCGCAAGGCAGCCGAAACGCTTGCAGCCTTCGGTGTGCCCTTTGAGGTGCACGTGATGTCTGCCCACAGAACGCCCGATGCGGCTGCAGCCTTCGCGCGCGGCGCACGCGAGCGGGGCTTTGGTGCCATTATCGCAGCCGCGGGCATGGCAGCACACCTTGGCGGTGTGATGGCGGCATATACCACGCTGCCCGTCATCGGCGTGCCCTGCAAGTCCACCAACCTTGACGGCATGGATGCACTTCTTTCCACCGTACAAATGCCCTCCGGTATTCCCGTGGCAACCGTTGCCATTAACGGTGCGGTCAATGCGGCACTTCTTTGCTGCCAGATGTTTGCCATCAGCGATGAGGAGCTTGCCGAAAAGCTTGCCGCCAAGCGCGCGGCGGATGCGGCAAAGGTTCTTGAAAAGAACGCTGCCGTTGAGGCGGAGTTTGCCGCCTTTGCCGAGCTTTGAGGAGCGTGACCTATGGGAGGCTTTTTCGGCGTTGCCGCGCGGCATGACGCGTTGGCAGATACTTTTTTCGGTACAGACTATCACTCTCACCTCGGCACGGCGCGTGCGGGCATTGCGGTGTATGATAAGGAGATCGGGCTGCAGCGCGAGATCCACAATATTCAAAACTCACCCTTTCGCACCAAGTTTGAGCACGTGTTTGAGGAAATGCGGGGCACCTCCGCTATCGGCTGCATCAGCGATGGCGAGCCGCAGCCCCTGCTCATTCGCTCGCACCACGGCACCTACGCTATTTGCAATATCGGGCGTATCAACAACGCCGCAGAGCTGATCGAGGAATATTTTAAGGTTGGCGGCGGTCACTTTGACGCTATGACAGGCGGCGCAGTCAATCCAACCGAGCTGATCGCCGCACTGATCGACCAAAAGCAGGATTTTGTGGAGGGCATCCGCTTCGTGCAGGAGGTTGTGGATGGGTCTGTCACTATCCTTGTGCTGCAGGGGGATGGCTCTATCATCGCTGCACGTGATAAGCTGGGGCGCTTGCCCGTTATCGTTGGCAAGGGGGAGGACGCCTACTGCGTAACCTTTGAATCCTTTGCTTGCCAAAAGCTTGATTACGAGATCGAGCGAGAGCTGGGGCCGGGCGAGATCGTGAAGATCGACGCCGAGGGCGTGCGCCGACTGGTAGCACCCGGCAAGGAAATGAAGATCTGCTCGTTCCTGTGGTCTTATTACGGCTTTTCAAGCTCCACCTACGAGGGGCAGAACGTTGAGATGATGCGCTACCGTAACGGCGAGATCATGGCGGAAAACGAGGAGGCAAGCGGCAGCATGCCAAAGCTTGATTCGATTGCGGGTATGCCCGATTCGGGCACGCCGCACGCCATCGGCTACGCAAACAGGAGCCGCGTGCCCTTCGCACGTCCCTTCTTGAAGTACACGCCCACGTGGTCAAGAAGCTTTACCCCCACCAAGCAGGTAGAGCGCGCCCGCGTGGCAAAAATGAAGCAGGTGCCCGTGAAGGAATTGATCCACGATAAGGACCTCATGTTTGTGGATGACTCGATCGTGCGCGGCACGCAGCTGAAAAGCACCGTTGATTTTCTCTTTGACAGCGGTGCGCGGTCGGTGCATATGCGCTCGGCGTGCCCACCCATTATGTACCGCTGCAAATACCTCAACTTCTCGCTGGCAAGCAACGATATGGAGCTGCTTGCGCGCCGTGTGATCATGGAGCTTGAGGGCGAGGAGGGTGCGAAGCATATTGAGGAATATTGCGACGGCAACACCGAGCGCGGCAAGAGCTTGCGCCGCGCGATCTGCGAGAAGATGCATTTTGACTCGCTTGAATTTCAGTCACTTGAGGGCGTCATTAAGGCGATCGGCCTTAAGCCCTGTAAGCTATGCACATATTGCTTTAACGGAAAGGAATAAAAGACTATGCATAATCAATCGAAATCCGAAAGCTACGCAGCAGCAGGCGTAGATATCACCGCAGGCTACAAGGCGGTTGAGCTGATGAAAAAGCACGTTGCCCGCACCAAAAACGCGGGGTGCCTGGATGACGTGGGCGGCTTTGGCGGCTGCTTTGGCCTTGATATCGCAGGTATGGAGGAGCCCGTTCTCGTTTCGGGCACCGACGGCTGTGGCACCAAGGTAAAGCTTGCGATCCTCATGGACAAGCACGATACCATCGGCATTGATGCCGTTGCCATGTGTGTTAACGACATTATCTGCGTTGGTGCAAAGCCCTTGTTTTTCCTTGATTACATTGCCTGCGGCAAAAACGTGCCCGAAAAGATTGCCGCGATTGTTGGCGGCGTTGCCGAGGGCTGCGTGCAGTCGGGCGCGGCACTCATCGGCGGTGAAACTGCCGAGCACCCGGGGCTGATGCCCGTTGAGGACTACGACCTTGCAGGCTTTGCCGTTGGCGTGGTTGATAAGAAAAAAATCCTTGATAACACCAAAATGGCAGAGGGTGACGTGGTGATCGCGCTGGCATCCAGCGGCATTCACTCCAACGGCTTCTCGCTCATTCGCCGTGTGTTTGATATTGACAATAATCCCGCAAGCCTTTATGAGCCTTGCGATTCTCTTGGCGGCAGGTCTATTGCCGAAACGCTGCTTACTCCCACCAAGATCTACGTGAAGTCCGTGCTGGCACTGCTTGAAAAGGTGAACGTGAAGGGCATCTCGCACATCACGGGCGGCGGCTTTTACGAGAACATTCCGCGCAGCGTGCCCGATGGGCTCTCGGCGGTGATCGACAAGAGTGCCGTGAAGGTGCTGCCGATCTTTGATCTGATTGCCAAGACCGGCAATATCCCCGAGCGCGATATGTATAACACCTACAACATGGGCGTTGGCATGAGCATTGTTGTTCCCGCAGCCGAGGCTGATACGGCACTTGAGATCCTGCGCGCGAACGGCGAGGATGCTTACCTCATTGGTAAGATCGTTAAGGGCGAGGATAAGGTGATCCTCGCATGAGAGAGGCAAAAATCGCCGTGCTCGTTTCGGGCGGCGGCACAAATCTGCAGGCACTCATCGATGCCGAAAAAAGCGGTATTATCAAAAGCGGCAGGATCTCGCTGGTCATCTCCAACAAGGCGGGGGCTTATGCCCTCACGCGCGCCGCACAGGCGGGCATCGAAACCTGTGTCATCTCCAAAAAGGAGCTGGGGGCTGCCGCCTTTGAGGAGCGGCTGCTTGCAGTTTTAAAGGAGCAGGGCATTGACCTCATTGTTTTGGCAGGCTTTATGGTGATCCTCTCAAAACGCTTTACCGACGCCTATCCCGAGCGCATCATCAACGTGCACCCCTCGCTCATCCCCTCCTTTTGCGGAGAGGGCTTTTACGGACTGCACGTGCATGAGGCGGCACTTGCTTACGGCGTAAAGGTAACGGGGGCTACCGTGCATTTCGTTAATGAAATTCCCGATGGCGGTAAAATCATCATGCAGCGCGCCGTAGAGATCCGCGAGGGGGATACCCCCGAGGTGCTGCAACGCCGCGTGATGGAGGAGGCGGAGTGGAAGATCCTGCCCCTTTCGGTTGAAAAGATCTCAAAAGAAATAAAAGAGAAGAAAGAGAAGAACTGACATGGCTTTGTTTGATTTAAAAAAGCTTCTGCGTGAGAACAGCTACCCCGGGCGCGGCATCGTGCTCGGCAAATCGGCAGACGGCAAAAATGCAATGATCGCATATTTCATCATGGGGCGCAGCGAAAACAGCCGCAATCGCGTATTTGAACGCTTTGAGGGTGGCATGCGCACCAAGGCGTATGACGAAAGCAAGCTTTCTGACCCCAGCCTTATTATCTATAACCCATACCTTGCAAAGGGGAACGTGGATATCGTCACCAACGGTGACCAAACCAACACGATCTTTGATCATTTGGTGAAGGGGGAGAGCTTTGAGGATGCCTTGATGACCCGCGAGTTTGAGCCCGATTGCCCCAACTACACCCCCCGTATTTCGGGCATGTGCACCTATGGTGAGGGCGATTTTACCTACACCCTTTCTATTCTCAAGAGTGCAAACGGCAATCCTGCCGTGTGCAATCGCTACTTCTATCGCTACGCGCCGCGCGCGGGTGTGGGTCACTTTATTCATACCTACAAGTGTGATGGCAACCCCATTCCCTCGTTTTACGGTGAGCCCGAGGAGGTGGCACTCCCCAATACCGCTGAGGAGCTTTCAGACCTTGTGTGGAAGAACCTTAACCCCGATAATAAGGTATCTCTCTTTGTGCGCTGCGTGCCGCTTGACGGCAGTGCCCCCACCGAGATCATCACCAATAAAAATCAATAAGGAGGGCAATCATGAAGGAATTTGAACTCAAATACGGCTGTAACCCCAACCAAAAGCCCGCAAGGATCTATATGCAAGACGGGGGCGACCTGCCCATTAAAATTTTGTGTGGCAGACCCGGCTACATCAATTTTCTTGATGCGTTTAATTCTTGGCAGCTCGTTAAGGAGCTCAAGGAGGCACTGGGGCTTCCCGCCGTTACCTCCTTTAAGCACGTCAGCCCCACCTCGGCGGCTGTTGGCGTAAAGCTTTCGGATACCCTCAAAAAGGCTTGCTTTGTAGATGATATCGAGGGGCTTGACGACTCGCTTCTTGCTTGTGCCTACGCGCGTGCGCGCGGCACCGACCGTATGTGCTCCTTTGGTGACTGGGTCGCACTCTCCGACGTTTGTGACGTTACCACCGCCCTGATGCTCAAGCGCGAGGTTTCCGACGGTATCATTGCCCCAGGCTACGAGCCCGAGGCACTGGAGATTCTGAAAACCAAGAAGAAGGGCAATTACAATATTGTAGAAATTGATCCCGATTACGTGCCCGATCCCATCGAAAGAAAGCAGGTGTTTGGCATTACCTTTGAGCAGGGCAGAAACAATTTTGAAATAAACAAGGCACTCCTCGAGAACGTGGTAACCGAAAATAAGAACCTGCCCGAGAGCGCCGTGCGCGATCTTATCGTGGCACTCATCACCCTCAAGTACACCCAATCGAATTCGGTCTGCTACGCCGTTGACGGACAGGCGATCGGCGTGGGTGCGGGGCAGCAGTCCCGCGTGCATTGCACCCGTCTTGCGGGCAGCAAGGCAGATACCTGGTTCCTGCGTCAGCACGAAAAGGTTTTGGCACTCCCCTTTAAGGAAGCTCTCGGTCGCCCCGATCGCGAGAACGTGATCGACGGCTACATCAACCAAAACGAGGAGGACGTGTGTGCAGAAGGGAACTGGCAGAAATATTTTACGCAGCAGCCCGCACCCTTCACCCGTGAGGAGCAAAGAGCCTATCTTGATACCATCAAGGGCGTTGCTTGCGGCTCGGATGCCTTCTTCCCCTTCAGCGATAACGTAGAGCGCGCAAAAAGAAGCGGCGTTTCCTACATTGCACAGCCCGGTGGCTCGATCCGTGACGATCTCGTGATTGACTGCTGCAACAAATACGGCATGACCATGGCGTTTACCGGCATGAGACTGTTCCACCATTGATTAAGAGAAAGGGAGTTACCGATATGAATTTTTTTGATGAGCTTGTAAATTACGATAAAGAGGTATACGATGCCTGCACGCTGGAGCTTTCACGTCAGCGTCACAACATTGAGCTGATCGCCTCCGAAAATATTGTTTCAAAGGCTGTTTTGATGGCAGCGGGCACCGTGCTGACCAATAAATATGCCGAGGGCTTTCCCGGCAAGCGTTACTACGGCGGCTGCCAGTACGTGGATGTTGTAGAGGATATCGCCCGCGAGCGCGCCAAGAAGCTGTTTGGTGCAGAGCACGCAAACGTGCAGCCCCACAGCGGCGC
>JAZOLJ010000005.1:0-5144 GCA_045652845.1 Eubacteriales bacterium
TTCTCTGCGGACACACCCACAAGGGTCAAACCTTCCCCGGCAATATCCTTCGCCGCTTCGGCACCCGTTATTTCTACGGAAAATTCGATACCGAAAAAGGCACAGTCCTCACCACCTCCGGCTGCGGTGCCACGGGGCTTCCCCTGCGGCTGTTTGTTAGCAGTGAAATTACGGTCATTTCGATCATTTCCGACTAAAAACGCTACATTTTTTCATTTATTCATACTTTGTTCATACTTTTGTAGTATAATGTTCAAATAGTATGGATTCATGCAAAAAATGCAGCATAGGAGCGACTATGAAACACGTATTCGTTATCAATCCCGCATCGGGTGCCAATGACCATGAAAACGAGATCCGACAGATCCTCTCTGCCTGCGGCAGACTGAACGAATGTGAGATCCACATCACAGAATCCCCGGCAGAAGCCACTGAATTTGTCGATACATGGTGCCGCAGACACAGAGAAGCCGTTCGTTTTTACGCATGCGGCGGCGACGGAACTTTAAATGAAGTCATTGCGGGTGTGATGGGACACCCCGAAGCATCGGTTGCCTGCTACCCCTGCGGCAGCGGAAACGATTACGTAAAATATTACGGGGGGGCTGCGCGCTTTCTTGATATTGATGCCTTGATCGCCGCTGAAGAAAAAACGGTGGACGTTATGCGCGCGGGTGACCGTTACTCCTTAAACGTAACCAATTTCGGCTTTGATACCGAGGTGGCAAAAACCATGCACGAGGTGCGCCACAAAAAGCTGATCGGTGGCAAGAATGCCTACACCACGGGTATTGTAAAGGCATTGGTGACCGCCATGAAAAACGATTGCACCGTTTGGGTGGACGGCGAGAAGCTAAACGACGGCAAAATGCTGCTTTGCACCGTTTCAAACGGTCGCTACGTGGGCGGTGCTTATTGCTGCGCGCCCCATTCTGCCAATGATGACGGTCTGCTTGACGTTTGTCTTGTCAAGCCGCTTTCGCGCTTTACGTTCATCAAGCTGATCGGCGTATACAAGCAGGGTAAGCATTTAGACGATCCTCGCTTTAAAAATCTCATTACCTACCGCCGCGGCAAGACGGTGCGCGTGCTGGCACCCGAGGGCTTTGGCTATACCCTCGACGGTGAGATCGTGATGGAGCACGACTTTACCATTGAGATCTGCCCCGGCGCCATTCGCTTTGCCGTGCCCGCCGAAAAAAAAGAGAGCGTAGCGGCACCTGCCGACGCGGTACTTGAGGCAACGCTGTGATATGATCGTCACAAAAACTCCATTCCGCATGTCTTTTTTTGGCGGAGGAACCGATTTTCCCACCTTTTACCGCACGCATGGCGGCACGGTGCTTTCCACCACCTTTGATAAATATTGCTACGTGACGCTGCGGCATTTGCCACCGTTTTTTGACTATACCAGTGAATTTGTTTACAGCAGGACCGAGCGTGTGCGCGACAACAAGGAAATTCTGCATCCCGCCATTCGCGAGGCAATGATCTGGCACAACGTGCGGCACGTGCGCCTTGCCTATGAGGCGGATCTGCCCGCTAGGTCCGGGCTTGGCACCAGCAGCGCCTTTGCTGTGGGTATGCTGCACGCGATTCACGCGGCAAGGGGAGAGCGCACCGACGCGCGCACGCTGGCGCGCGAGGCGATCCATCTTGAGCGCACGCTGTGCCGTGAAAGCGGCGGCGTGCAGGATCAGATCGCGGCGGCATTCGGCGGCTTTAATCGCATTGACTTCACGGGTGAGGATTTTACTGTAACACCCGTGCAGATCACACCCGAGAGAAAAAGTGCTCTCGCGGGGCGGCTGCTGCTGTTTTTTACAGGCATTTCGCGATATGCCATGGACCTTGAAGCCGCACACGAGCAGGCGATTTTTGATAGCATTGCCGCACATATTCGCATGCGCGATATGGCAAGAGAGGCAACTGCGCTGCTTGAGGGCACGGCACCGCTTGATGATTTCGGCGCGATGCTGCACGAGGGCTGGTGCTTAAAGCGCAGCATTACCGATCGCATTACCAATGACCGCATTGACGCTTATTATCACAAGGCAATGAATGCGGGGGCATTGGGCGGTAAGCTATTGGGGGCAGGTGGCGGCGGATTTTTGCTATTTTACGTACAGGAGGAAAAGCAAGAGGCTGTACGCGCGGCGCTTGCCGACCTTGTTGAGATCGCGTTCTCCTTTGAGAGCGGCGGCTCGCAGGTGATATTTCACAAAGATAATTTTTTGGCACGCAAATAAAAACAGCGGCAAACGGGTGTGAAAATACCGTTTGCCGCTTTTTTAGCACAGGAGCTTGCTCCTCTTTTTTTATTTTTTTAAGGCGCGCATGGCATTTAAAATTGCCAGCACGGAAATGCCAACGTCGGCAAAAATGGCAATGGGCATCTGCCACGCGCCAAATATTCCCAAGGCACTGCCAAGCAGCGCCGCAGCCTTCACCGTTAAGGTGAGGGTGATGTTTTGGCGCACGATCGTCAGCGTGCGGCGCGCGCCCCGAATGGCAAGCGCGAGCTTTCGGGGGTCATCGTCCATTAGCACTACATCAGCCGCTTCAATGGCGGCATCGGAGCCGAGCGCGCCCATGGCTATTCCTACGTCTGCGCGGGATAAAACGGGGGCATCGTTGATGCCGTCGCCAACAAAGGCGACCGTGCCGCTGTGCGGCGCGGCAAGCAACGCCTCAAGCTCTCTTACCTTGTCCCCCGGTAGCAGCTCGGCGCGCCAATCGGTGATGCCAAGCTCGGTTGCCACTGCACGCGCACTCACCGCGCGGTCGCCCGTCAGCATGACGGTGCTTGTAACGCCTGCCTCGTGTAACGCTGCAATGGCAGCGGCTGCATGCGGCTTTACGGTATCGGAGATCGCAACGTATCCAAGATATATGCCGTTTCGCGCAACGTGTATCGGTGTGCCGTTACAGTTGGGGGTGCTTATCGCAATGCCGAGCTCCTGCATCAGCGCGGCGTTGCCTGCTGCCAGTGTCATGCCGTCGATCTCGCAAATCACGCCCCGTCCTGCCACTTCCTTGGCATTTGTAATCACGGGAAGCTCGTTTTGCACGGTTGCGAGCAGTGCTTTGGCAATGGGGTGGTTTGAATGCTGCTCGGCTGTGGCAGCAAGGGTGAGAAGCTCCTGCTCGCCGATGCCGCAGGGGGTGATAGCGGTCACGGTAAAGGAGCCCTCGGTGAGGGTTCCCGTTTTATCAAATACGACAGTTTCTGCTTTTGCCAGCTGCTCCAAATACGCCGCACCCTTGATGAGAATGCCGTGGCGAGAAGCACCCCCAATGCCGCCGAAAAAGGAAAGGGGCACCGAAATAACAAGGGCACAGGGGCAGGAAATTACCAAAAAGGTGAGCGCGCGGGCGAGCCACGTGGGGAAAAGTGCCAAAAAGCTACCCGAGAGCAGCGGGAGCAAAAAGGCAACCAGTAAAGCCAATATCACCACAAACGGGGTGTAATAACGTGCAAAACGGGTGATAAATTTCTCGGTTTTTGCCTTTTTGGCGGCGGCGGTCTCCACCAACGAGAGGATGCGTGCCACGGTAGAGCTTTCATAGGGCTTTGTCACGCGCACCAGCAGCGCGCCCGCTCCGTTTGTAGCACCGCTGACGGCAAGGTCACCCGAGCCGATCGCGCGAGGGGTGGATTCGCCCGTCAGTGCCGCGGTATTGAGATCCGAGCAGCCCTCCACAACTGTGCCATCCAGCGGAACGCGCTCGCCCGGGCGTATGGCAATGACCTCGCCGATGCAAACCTCCTCGGGGGATAGCTCAAGCTCCTTGCCATCGCGCACCACACGTGCCATATCGGGGCGAATATCCATCAGACCCGCGATCGATCGGCGGCTTTTACCCACGGCAACGCTCTCGAAAAGCTGACCCGTTTGGTAAAATATCATCACAAATACCGCTTCGGCAAGCTCCGCCTCGCCCGTTGGCAAAAAGCCGATAGCAAGTGCGCCGAGGGTTGCCAGTGCCATTAAAAAGCTTTCATCAAACACCTGTCCGCGCACAATGTTTTTGGCGGCACGCTTCAGCACGTCAAAGCCAACCGTTAGATAAGCGGGCAGATATAAGAGCAGCGCTTGCCACGCGGCAAGCCCATCGGCGAGGCACACTTCGACAATAAATGCTGCGATCAGCAGTACCGCCGCTGCCGCAATGCGGCAAAGCTTCTTTTTTTGCTTGCGTGTCATTTTATCACTACCGTGCAGTCTGGCTCGATTTTACGGCAGATCTTCACCGCCTGCTTTAAGACCTTTTCAAATACGTCGTCATTTGCTTCAAGCGTGAGCTTTTGGGTGAGAAAATTGACCGAAACGGCACTCACGCCATCAAGCTTGCGAATGCCATCCTCCATGCGTGCCGCGCAATGCGCGCATTCAAGATCGATCAGCTCAAATACTTTTTTCACAAGAAACCCCTCCTTTAGTTCGGCTCGGTAACGTGCTCGACGCCTTGGTTGATAATGGTACGTACGTGATCGTCGGCAAGTGCGTAAAACACCGTTTTGCCGCTTTTGCGCCAGCGTACCAGCTTGGCACTTTTTAAAATGCGCAGCTGATGTGAAATGGCGGACACCGTCATATTCAGCAATCCCGCAATGTCGCAAACACACAGCTCGTGCTCAAAGAGCACGTAAAGAATTTTCATGCGTGTGCTGTCGCCAAACACGTGAAACAGCTCAGAAAGATCCATTAGGGTATCCTCGGGCGGCAGGCTTTGCTTTACCCGTGCGACCACGTCCCCGTGCGCGTGCAAAAACGTGCAGCAGGGTGCCGCGTCCCGCGGCGTGCTTTTGTCAAACAACGGTCATACCTCCTCACTTTTATATTTGAACGATTGTTCAAATGTTCTTGATGATAGTATAGCACGGCAAGTGAGGCTTGTCAATGATTTTTGAAAAAATGCCAAAATTCTTTGTTGCTTTTTTTGAAAAAGGGTTGACAAACGAAAAGGGTTAGGCTATAATAATAGGGCGAGTTTTGCAAACGGCGCTCGCAGGGTACGCAGAAGAGTGAAAAGAATTCTGCATTTGGAGAAGTACTCAAGTTGGCCGAAGAGGCGCCCCTGCTAAGGGTGTAGGTCGGATTTTAACCGGCGCGAGAGTTCAAATCTCTCCTTCTCCGCCA
>JAZOLJ010000006.1:0-19049 GCA_045652845.1 Eubacteriales bacterium
TTTTTTTATTCCGCAAGCGCAAACGTACCAACACGGTATTCTTCTGCGGCAAGCGTGCTTGCCACAAGATAAGAAAGCGTACCGTTTTCAATACCGAAAAAGCCGTAAATGCTCTCGCCAGAGGCAAGATCGGTCACCAGATATACGCGGTAATCGGTGTGGTCGTTTAAGTTAAGACGGCAGATCGAATTGCCCGAATGATAGTAAAGGTAATTGCCCGAAACGGCAAGCCCCGCATAGCAGTCGGTATAATAGCGACCGGCCGTTGCCCGCCAGTAGCCGCCCGTGATCTCTCGAAGCTGCGTCATGGCAGTCACGTCGGTGCCCGAAAGGATCACACCGCGCACGCTGCTTGACGCGGCGCTTGCCTTGGAGGTGCAATAATACACACCGTTATGCTTGATAATGGGTGTGTTGGCGTTGCGGTACATTGCCACATCGTATTTGGGATTGGTTGCAGCGGTTTGTGCCACCCAGTCACGGTGACGGTCCTTTTCAGCGTTCGCGGCATCAATGGCGATCAGCCCCGCGTCGCTTTGCAGAAAGTACGTGTAGGAAACAAGCGTTGGCAGACTCTTCGCATCGTCCCACGTGAGATCCACGTGATACCACGCACCGTCTATCTTTACCAAATTCCACGCGTGCTTCATCGCGTCGCTCGTAACCGGCACGGCTTCGATCCCAAGGCGTTCTGCCGCCGCGATCAGCGCCAGCATATAGGCTTGACACACGCCCTTTTTCTGTGTGAAAAACGTGTGAGCATCGCGAATCGTTAAGCTGTAATCGTATTCGTAATTCTGCACGAAATAATCATGCAGATATAAGATCTTATCAAATTCCGTGCCATCCTGCGGTGCACCCAACACGATCTGCTGCAGCACCAGCTCATAGTCGGCACGCATGGCGGTAAGCTCTGCCATGTCGGCTACGGTGTAGGTCGGCTCGATATACTCTACCGTGCCCGCCGGCGTAGCGGAGAGCTTATATGCAGATTGCAAATAAAAATATTCGGGAGAGGAATAAATAATAGAAGCCATCGTTGACTTCACCTCATCCTTGGTAGGGGCGGGTGAAACGTCTGTCAAATAGATCCTTGCATCAAGATTTAAAAGCCCCGTGCGGATCGTTTCCTCGAGCGGTACGTTTGGAAGCTTTGTCGGATCATACGCAGAATAATCACTGTCGGGATCAATGGAATTTGTCGGCAGGTCGGACTGCCCATCGCCACTCTCCTGTGCCCCCTCCTCAACGCCATTCTTGACAAGGGAAATAAGCTGCTCAAGGCGAGAGGCTGCATTACCCAAATAAGCTGTTACCCCCGCAACGGCATCCATTTTTTCATAACGCCAAAGGCAAAAAGCCGTCATGATAACGATCAGGATCACGGCTGAAATACAACGCAAAAAGCCCTTCACAGTTCCCCCTCCCTTCGTTTTTTTATGTTAGCTCATGCCATAAAATCCGCCTCGGTCGCCTCATCATCCTGCGGAATTTGCGGGCGCACCGAGGGGGTATCCTGAACGGTTTCCCCGTCGCGCTTGCCGCCAAGCACGTGGCGCATCAGGCAAGCTGCCTCTTTTGCCTCGTCGGCATCAAAAAGCTCGGTTTCATCATCGGCATCCACAGCATCGGGCACGTGCTCCCCCTCGGTATCGGGAGCAAAAAGCGCGTTCAGCATCGCGCCTGTGCCGGCTGCGCTGCCCGCTGCCGCCAAAACGGCAAGAATTGCGCCCGCAATGCTTTTTTTGCGCACTGCAAGCACGATAAAGGCAAAGGAAAGCACAAAGGCGGATAGCAGCGCGGATAGCCCCAGCAGCCGCTTGTTCTCTTTGTTCATTTTCATAGTAAGCCTCCTGTTACTGACCTGCATTCATCTTGAGATAAGCGTTAATAAAGCCGTCGATATCGCCATCCATCACAGCACCGATATTGCCGTTTTCAAAGCCCGTTCTGGTATCTTTTGCAAGTGTGTAGGGCATAAACACGTAAGAACGAATCTGAGAGCCCCACTCAATGTTCACCTTGTTACCCTGAATTTCCTCAATGGTATCAAGGCGTTCACGCAGCTTGATCTCCATCAGCTTTGCCTTCAACATCTTCATAGCCGTTTCCTTATTTTGAAGCTGGCTACGCTCGGTCTGGCAGCCCACCACAATACCCGTCTTTTTGTGCAGAATACGGATCGCAGAGTCGGTCTTATTGATGTGCTGACCGCCCGCGCCGCTTGAACGGTGGGCAGTAACCTCAATATCCTCCTCACGGATCTCAACCGCATCCACATCCTCAAACTCGGGCATGACCTCAATAGAGGCAAAGGAGGTCTGGCGTCTGCCTGCGGCATCAAAGGGCGACACGCGCACCAAGCGATGCACGCCGTTTTCACTCTTAAGGTAGCCGTATGCATTGGTGCCCTCTACCATAATGGTAGCACTCTTAATGCCTGCCATATCACCGTCAAGCCAGTCGACAAGCTTATACTTAAAGCCGCGACGCTCTGCCCAACGCGTGATCATGCGATAAAGCATCTGCGCCCAATCCTGCGCCTCGGTGCCGCCTGCACCCGGGTGGAAGGAAACAATGGCGTTGTTGCGGTCATATTCACCGTTAAGGAGCACCTCCATGCGCTGGGTATCCTCCTCGGCAATAATGAAAGCAAGCTCGCTCTCCACCTCCTCAACACAGCTCTCGTCCTCTTCCTCAATGGCGATTTCGGCGAGGGCTATGGCATCCTCAAGACGGGCACAAAGCGCCTCGTATTCGGCAATGGTATCCTTGCTTTGCTTGAGCTCCTGCAGCACCTTTGAGGAATTTGGATCGGACCAAAAGCTGGGGTCGGCTGTTTTTTGCTCCAGCTCCGCTACGCGCGCGGCAAGATCCTCCACGCGCAGCGCCTGCCCGAGATCCTGCAGCTTTTCGCGCATATCAATGAGTTCGTGTCTGGCATTTTCAAGTGCGATAATCAAAAAAGTACCTCCCGCCGCCGAGGCGGCATTTTTCCATAATACTGAATTATAGTTAATTATAACATATCATAACCCCGTTTGGCAAGGGGGATGCAAAATTTTCAAACAAAAAGGAGAGCGACGCTCTCCTTTTTATTATGTTATGCAAAGTGAATAGTTCTAACGCGGCGAACTCCCTCGATGGCGGCAATGTCACCTTCCGCCTGTGCGGTCACCGCATCGTTAACCTCAAGGACGGTGTAGGCGTTCTCGCCTCTCGATTTATTGGTCATGTTCTCGATATTAATGCCGTCCTTTGCCATCACCGTAGAGATGTTGGCAAGCACTGCGGGCACGTTTGCGTGCAGAACGCACACACGGTATTTGGTGGTAACAGGCATCGATACGGCGGGGTAATTCACGCTGTTGCGGATGTTACCGTAGCGAATGTAATCGTCAAGCTCATCGGCTGCCATCACAGCGCAGTTATCCTCAGACTCCTCGGTGGAAGCACCCAAATGAGGAATGGTCAAGGCGCCCGGGATAGCGACGGTCTCCTCGGTGGGGAAGTCGGTGACGTAAGCCGAAACGCTACCATCCTCCATGGCGGCGGCAAGATCGGCGGCATTCACCAGCTCGGCACGCGCCAGATTGATGATCTTAACACCCTTCTTCATGGTCTTAATGCTCTCGGCATTGATCATGCCCTTGGTGGTGTCGGTTGCCGGCACGTGAAGCGTGAGGTAATCCGCCTTGGCAAAGACCTCCTCATAGGTAGCTGCCTTTTCGATGTGGTGATCAAGATTCCAAGCACCTGCAACGGAAAGGTAAGGATCGCAGCCAACAACCTTCATGCCAAGCGCGATTGCCGCGTTTGCGACCAAGCCGCCAATGGCGCCAAGGCCAATGACGCCAAGCGTCTTGCCCATGATCTCGTTGCCGCCAAACTGAGATTTGCCTGCCTCGACCTGCTTAGCAACGTCCGCAGTCCCTGCCAAGGAGCGCGCCCAGCTTACACCCCCCACCACGTCACGGGAGGCCAGCAGCAGCGCACAAATAGCAAGCTCCTTCACGCCGTTTGCGTTGGCACCCGGAGTATTGAATACCACAATGCCCTCCTCGGCGCAGCGATCGACGGGAATGTTGTTAACACCCGCGCCTGCACGTGCAATGGCAACCAGCTCGGGGTTAAAGGTCATATCGTGCATTTTTGCAGAGCGCACCATGATGCCCTCAGGGGCATCCACCTCGGCGCCGATATTGTAAACGGCAGGATCAAGGCGATCAGTGCCCACCTTGGCGATCTTATTAAGCAACAGAATGTTATTCATATTCATTTCCTTTCATGCCTTGGGGTTGGCAGCAGCAAATTCCTTCATAAATGCCACCAGCTTTTCAACGCCCTCTGCGGGCATTGCATTGTAGATCGAGGCGCGCATGCCGCCAACGGAGCGATGACCCTTCAGGTTCTTCAGACCCGCAGCACCTGCCTCCTTGGCAAACTTCTTGTCAAGCTCTGCATCGCCCGTCACAAAGGTTACGTTCATCATCGAACGGCTCTCCTTTTTCACGGGAGCAATGTAGTAGCTTTGGCTGTCAAGGTAGTTATAAAGCACGG
Organism: Eubacteriales bacterium; assembly: GCA_045652845.1. Lineage (GTDB taxonomy): Bacteria > Bacillota > Clostridia > Oscillospirales > CAG-272 > Firm-07. Next base: position 4,561 of record JAZOLJ010000006.1, read on the forward strand.
CAGCCTTCTTTTCATTGTATTTCTTCATTTCAGAAAGTCCGCCGATCGAGAGCAGCCACTCGTAAACCAGCTTTGCCATGTAAATGGTATAGCAAGGGGGGGTGTTATACATAGAGCCGTTCTCTGCCATGATCTTCCACTCAAGCATGGTGGGCATTTTGGGATCGGCAAACTCAAGCAGATCCTCACGCACGATCACGATAGTAAGCCCTGCGGGTGCCATGTTCTTCTGCGCACCTGCGTAAATCACGCCAAAGCGGCTCACGTCCACAGGCTCCGAGAGGATGCAGGAGGACATATCGGCAACCAACGGAATGTCGCCCGTGTCGGGAATATCGGCATACTTGGTGCCATAAATGGTATTATTGTAGCAAACGTGCACGTATGCCGCATCGGGGCGGAACATATCGCGGGTAAGGGTGGGAATGTGATCAAAATTATCCTCCTTAGAGGTTGCGGCACATACCACGTCATAGCCCATCTTCTGTGCTTCCTTAAATGCCTTGCCCGAGAACTGACCGGATACGACGTAATCTGCCTTGCCCGTGCGACCGATGAGGTTGAGGGGCACGGCTGCAAACTGGGTGGAGGCACCGCCCTGCAGGAAAAGCACCTTGTAATTGTCGGGGATGTTCATCAGGCGACGGAGCATTGCCTCGGCATCTGCAATAATGGCTTCATAATCGGGAGATCGGTGGGACATTTCCATCACGGACATGCCGGAATTGCCGTATGTAATCAGTTCGGATGCTGCTTTTTCAAGCACAGGCAGGGGCAGCATGGAAGGGCCTGCGGAGAAGTTGTAGACTCTGTTCATAAGAAACCTCCAAAACGCCGAGCTAACTCGGTAATAAAATAAAAGATTAAATTTCATTATATACTCAAATTTCCCTATTGTCAAGTACTTTGACAAAATTTAAACGAGGATGCTCTTTTTAGCACTCCATTTGGCAACATACCCCATTTGGCACAGCTGTAATAGTAGAGCGTTCAACACGCAACCATATTAAAATTTCTTTTTCCAAAGAATGCTATGGATATTTTTCGCACGTGCTACAAACAATATCCTTGTCAGCACCACCAAGATGTGTGAAACAAGGAGATAATTATGAAAGCAACCGGAATTGTACGTCGCATCGACGACCTCGGCAGAGTTGTTATTCCAAAGGAGATCCGTCGAACGATGCGCATTCGCGAGGGCGACCCCCTCGAAATTTATACAGACCGTGAGGGTGAGGTCATATTTAAGAAATATTCCCCCATTGGCGAGCTTGCCGCTTTTGCAGGCGAATACGCCGAAACGCTTCACAAAACCTGCTCCCTCTCCGTTGTGATCTGCGACAGAGATGCCGTGATCGCAACGGCGGGTGTGGCGCGCAAGGAATACAGCGAAAAATCGCTTTCCGAGGCACTTGAAAAGATCATTGAAGGACGCTCGCTTTATGTATGGCGAGAGGGGATGGAGCGCATTTGTGCCATTGCCGACGGCGGCAGCCATACGGTAAGCTGTGCCATGCCCATTCTTGCCGAGGGCGATATTGTGGGGTGCGTTGTATCGCTTACCGCAGGCGACAAAAATGAAAAAAGCCTCCCCGTTTCAGACGTGGAGAGCAAGCTGATCCAAACAGCAGCGGGCTTCCTTGGCAAGCAGCTCGAATCCTAAAAAAGTTGCACACTCTCAAACGGAGTGTGCAACTTTTTTATGACACCCTTTTCCAAGGGCGATATAAATGCGACAAAGACAAGTTCCCCGCTGCTTCGGCGTGATTTTCAAGTGCCACAAAAAAGCAAACGGCCAAAAAAGCATAGGGGACGGGGCAAAATTCACCGGGATTGACCATCGACATTAAAAACAAGCCGAGATAGCAAAGAGCAGACCCAAATTCATGCGATTGTCGCGCACGAAGGGCAAGGCAAGCTCTCGTGTAAAGCTGATAGCTCCAAGCCAAGATACCGCAAATACCAAGGCCGCCTACGACCTGCGAAATAAAGATATGATACCAGTTAATGGTTCCCTGCTTTCCTTGAAAAAGATCGGTATTGCCGCGATAGCCAAGTCCACTGCCAAACAGCGGGTTTTGGCGAAAATCAGCAAAACCGCGGGCAAGCAACAAAAAGCGTGCTTCTCCCTCTTTGAAAAAATCAAGCTCCACCGCCCGATAAACGACCGCGCCGATCAAGCAGAGCGCCACCGCCGCTACCGCGCCAAAGAAGATGTATTTTTTTCGTTTTGAAACGCCCTTCATGCTCACGTAGCACACCCAAAGGGAGCAAAGAACAAATTCGATCAGCACGAACAGCTGTCCGCCGCGAGAGCCGATCACAAGTGTTGCTATCAGCATCACCGCAGCAAACAAATAGTGGTATACGTGCCGTTTTTTTGCGGCAAAAGCCGCGGGAAGCGCAATCATCAGCATGGTGGAGATATTGTTGCTCCACTGCGGCACCTTGAGGGGATCAAGCACAAACGGCTCCTTGAGAAGCGGTAACGCATACTGTAACGAAATGGCAGCAGCTGTCAGCCCCCAGCGCAAAAGATCGGCAAGGAATGCCTCGCGATCCCCCTCACCCTGCAGCTCATTTTTCATGATCCAATAAGAAAGGAGCAGCCCGGGGCCAAGACCCATCATAAAAACAAGTGAGGCGGGGCGGAAATAATCACTCGGGGGGATCATGCCAATACCGCCGCAAAGCGTTGCCACGCTGATCGCCACCAACGGCCAAAAGGAGGCTCCGCGAGAAAAGGGGGGCTTGCGACGCAAAAGATATACCGCCATTGAAACGATCACGATCGGCAAAAGCCAGAGGTAGTTGATAAAAAAGGAATAGGAATCGTAGCAAAAGATCAAAAGCAGAGAAAGGTGCAAAAAGGGCAGCGTTAGGTAGCGTGTGCTTTTTAAGGTCAGCAGCCCCACGCAAATCAAGCAAAGCAGCGCCACGATAAAGGGGGCAAGCCTTTCGGTCTTGCCCCCCGAGAACACCGCGACGAGAAACACCGAAAGTGAAAGCAGATCGCCAAGGACTCCTGCACCATATTTCTCGATCACAGTCTTCATAAGAAATCCTTTCTCGAATACAGTCTTACTTATCCGTTTTGATACGATACGCGTATTTGCCGTATTTCCCGTAACGGTTATAATGAGAGTAGTATCCGAACACACCCTTCGCATTTACATCGTTGAGCACAAAGCCCGCCACGTTAGCCTGTACGTGTGCCATATCGTCAACAACCTGCTTCACGGCACCGATTTGAGAATATCCCGCACGTACCACAAGAATATATGCGGAAATGCTCTGCGTCACAACGCTTGCGTCAGTGGTTTCAAGCACGGGCGGCAGATCAAGGAATATGTAGTCGTATTTTTTTCTTGCTTCCTTAAGCAGCGTTGCCATGCCATCGGAGGCAAGCAGCTCGGCAGGATTGGGCGGCACGTGACCGCAGGGCATGACGTCAAGCCCCGTGCGCACGTTTTTTGCAATGGCGTTTTCAAAGGGCTTCTCCTCAATACCGGCAAGAACCTCGGACAAGCCGCGGTGCTCCTTCGGCAAGGAAAAGATCTTATGCTGTGCAGGGCAGCGCATATCACCGTCGATAAGAAGCACCTTTTTATCAAGCTGCGCAAAGCTGAGCGCGGCATTGGCAATGATCAGGCTCTTTCCCGCACCCGCAAAGCCTGAGGTAACGGCAAACACGGGGCATTCGTGATCCTTGATCGCCACGTACGTGAGGTTTGTACGCAGGGTTCTGAAGGCTTCTGCCACGGAAAAGGGTGTTTCACCTCCAAGCAAGCGATCCTCGTAATCGCGCTTGATGTATTGAGCTTTTTGATTGTTGTCAAAATGCAGTGCTTTGCCCTTTTTGCCGCCCTCCTTCTTTTTATTGTTGCTCCAGCTTGGGATCTGACCGATAACAGGCACGCCAAAGCCAAGCTTCAGCGTTTCCTCGTCGTAAACGGTCTTATCGAGGAACGCACGCAAAAAGCAGATCACGTAAACAATCACGAAAAGCAGAATACCGCCCACGGCTGTATTCATCATCACGTTAGGGGAATCGGGCGCGGTTGCCAAATGCCCGTATTGGATGAGCTTGATATTCACGTAGGTTTTGGTGCTATCATTGAGAAGCAGCTCGGGTGCCTTCTCCTCGATCACCTGCAAAATATCGTATGCCTCTTGACGGTCGGTAGAGGAAACGCGCACGCCGAAAATGGGCAGCGTTTCGTTTGCGGTGGTTGATATCTTGGCGGCAATTTGCTGCAGCGTCATCTGCTTATCGTGCTTTTCGTTGTAAGCCTTTAGGATCTCGCCGAGGAACACGTTTCCCGTAACCTCGTTGGCGTAGTTCGCAGCATAGAGCGCTGCACCCTGCTGATAGCCGCTATTCATAACGCCTGCCTGTGCCGAGGTGTTCTCCACGGAAAACTCTGCACGGGAGGAATACACCGGGGAAACCAGCAGCTTGGTATAGCCAAACGCGGCTCCGGCACCGATCACCACTGCCAGCACCAGCCACAGAATGCGGCGGCGCAGCACCTCAAACAAAAAGCCCAGTGTGATTTCATTCTTCTTTTCTTGCTCGTTCATACCTGTACTCCTTTATTTTTGCTTATTGTCTGCCACGGTGCGCTTGTCGGCACGGTAGGTCGGCACAAGTCGCTTGATCAATTTCAGCAGCGCAGCGTTTTGATTGCTTGCTGCTGCCTCGCGCATTTGGTCGAGGGTGCTTGTCAGTAGCTCACTGTCAAAATTGATGGGATTGCCGATGTAGATCTTTTTGTTGGGCGTTTGACGCATGCCCTCCTCGTTCATCAGCAGCTCCTCAAAGAGCTTTTCACCCGGACGCAGACCGGTAAACGCAATATCGATCTCATCATAAGGCTTATAGCCGGACAGGCGAATAAGATTTTCTGCCAGAGTGACGATCCTCACAGGCTCACCCATATCGAGCACGAATATCTCACCGCCCGTGGCATATGCCCCTGCCTGCAAAACAAGCGAAACCGCCTCGGGAATCGTCATAAAATAGCGAATAATATCCTTGTGCGTGACCGTAACGGGGCCACCCTCGGCAATCTGCCGCTTAAACAAAGGGATCACGCTACCGTTGCTGCCAAGCACGTTGCCAAAGCGCACTGCCACGTAATCGGTCGTTTCGGATTTTGCAGCAAAGCTTTGTACGATCATCTCGCAAATTCGCTTGGTTGCGCCCATCACGTTGGTGGGGTTTACCGCCTTATCCGTGGAGATCATCACAAATCGCTCCACACCGAAATCATGCGCAGCCCTTGCAACGTTGTACGTGCCGAACACGTTATTTTTTACCGCCTCGGCGGGGCTATGCTCCATCAGGGGCACGTGCTTGTGTGCTGCGGCATGGAAAACGATTTGAGGGTTCACCGCTTCGAAGACGTGATTGACACGCTTTTCGTCACGCACGCTGCCGATCAGCACCTTAAGATTAAGATAGGGATAATTGCGACGCAGCTCCATTTCGATCTCATATGCATTGTTTTCATAAATATCAAAAATGGTAAGAGATGCGGGATTGTGCGCTGCAATCTGTCTGCAAAGCTCGCTGCCGATTGAGCCGCCGCCACCCGTTACAAGAATATTTTTACCCTCAATATACGCAAAGACCTCGCGCGAATTGACGGTGATCGGCTCACGGCCAAGCAGGTCGTTGATGTTAATATCACGCATCTGATTGGTGATTGCCGTGCCGTTGAGCATCTGATAAACGCCCGGCAAAATACGCACTCTGCAGCCCGTGCGAGCGCAGATCTCGCAGATCTCACTCACATTGTCACTTTTTGCCGAGGGCATCGCCACAAAAATTTGAGAAATACGGTATTTCATCGCCATTTCTTCAATATCGTTTCTGTTGCCGACCACCGGAACGCCGCAAACACGTGTGTGCAGCTTTTCTCGGTCATCATCGATCACGCAAAGCGGCATGTACGCGATCTTGTCAGAGGTCTTCATCTCGCGAATAATGGTCGTGCCGGCATTGCCGCCACCCACCACCATCACCGCGATTTTATCTTTTCTGCCAACAAAGCGATACCGCCACGCGGTGGAAAACCGAGGCCAATACCGCGTAATACACACCAGATTAAACAAAACAAGGTACGTAATCAGCACCTCTCGCAAATGTAGCTGTGTGATTAAAAGATTAAACGGCAGGTTCACAACCAGCGACGACAGGATCCCAAGGCAAATGCACATCATTTCCTCAAAGCCCGCATTTTGCAGCTGCAGCTTATAAAGTCCGCAAAAAGCAAACAAAATTACCGTAAACAAAAGGGTTCCTGCAATACCGATGGCATATTCAACAATGTCATCTATGCGGTTATAAATGATGAAGTGGGCGAGAAGTATCGCGATCAGCAAGGAGCAAAGATCCACAAACAACAGCGCCGAGATTTTTTTCACCTTGTGCCAACAGATAGATTTCATGTTTCACCTCGTTAAAAGTAATTTTATGTCCATGGTCACGGTTTAATCTGTAGGATCGGATAAGACGCGATTTTTTTCTTTACGCTTTTCCTCACGCCCGCGCTCGTTGCGCTCGCGCTTCTCCGCCTTTTCTGCCTCGTCCCGTTCGCGCTTTTTTTGCTTTTGTGCCTCGCGGCGTTCGCGCTCCGCCTCGTCGGGGTCGGCATAGCGCGCCTCAAGCATTTCCTGCGCTACGGTCTTCAGATAAGCAGAAAGTGAAAGGATATCGAGCAGTGCTACAAAAAAGTCGTGATCGTCGCTCACGTCAAGCGCATCCTCATTCAGTAGCGAGAGCACGATCTTTGCCGTGCGTGCGCGGTTGCTTTCCTTCACGGCAAGAAAACGGCGATAGCCCTCCGTCAGCTCTTCACCCGTAAAGCCGCAATCGTTGCGCGCACCCGTTAGCACACGCTTGATCTCACCGATGGAAAGCGTATTTTTCAGCGCGTACACCAGCAGCATTTCAATAATGTGCTCGTGTGTGTATTTTTTTCCTGTGATCGGGCTGATCAGACCGTCCTTTGAATAATTGTTGATCATAGTCTTGGTCAGGGCACGCTCACGGTAACGGGGTGATGCTGCCTTGCTTTTATCCGCCACCAAGCTCAAGATCTGATCGAGATACAGATCAATGGCGGGAATATCGGTATCGGCAAGATCGGCATCCTTTACGGCAATAGCGATCAATGCCTCCAGCTCCTTTGCAGTCACGGCGCACTCCTTTTCTTCCAAATAGTTTTAAACATATATAACTATTATAACGCTTTTGTTCGATAAAGTCAATAGGCTTGCCACTTTTTAAGCCTTGCTGCGACATTGCAGTGTCAAAAAGCACAAAAAGCGACCCGTTGGGGTCGCTTTTTTGTTGATACGCAGCTCATTTTTTTGTGCCATCGTCCCATAAAATAATTTTTTTGGCAGCACGTGTTTTTGCAAGATCAACGAGGCGCTGATTTGACGACCCGCGAAAGCGCAGGCGGATATCCTTCAACGCCTCCACAAATTCGCCGTCAACCAATACGTCAATCAGGGAAAGGAGCTCCACCGTCACCTCACAATGCGCGCGGCTGCTTCCCTGCAGCTCCTCGAGGGTATAGCCAGAATAGCACCATATCGATTTAGTGGGGTACTGTGCTTTGATTTTCCTCAAAAGCGGCAACAGGGCACGCTGATTTTGCGGCTCCATCGGCTCACCGCCAAGCAAGGAGAAGCCGCCAATGTACGCAGGCGCCATCAAATCGAGTATTTCTCGCTCCGTTTCGGGGGTAAATGGCTCACCGTAGTGAAAATCCCAAGTGGCGGCATTAAAGCAACCCGGGCACCGATGTGTGCATCCCGACACAAAGAGCGAAACGCGCACACCGGGGCCGTTTGCAATATCCCGTTTTTTTATTGCACCGTAATGCATGATCAAAGGTGAAGCACGCGCTCTTGGATCTCCTTGGTTCTACCCTGGTTCCAATACTGCGTACCGATATAGCCGCAGGTGCGGCGCGCCACGTTCATCTTATTTTGGTCGCGGTTGTGGCAGTGCGGGCACTCCCAAACGAGCTTGCCGTCGTCCTCCACGATCTTGATCTCTCCGTCGTAGCCGCAAACCTGGCAGTAATCGCTCTTGGTATTCAGCTCGGCGTACATAATGTTATCGTAAATAAACTTCATTACCTCAAGCACGGCATCAAGATTATCCTGCATGTTAGGCACCTCAACGTAGCTGATCGCGCCGCCGGGAGAAAGCTCTTGGAATTTGGATTCAAACGCCAGCTTATCAAAGGCATCGATCTCCTCGGTCACGTGCACGTGATAGGAGTTGGTGATATAGCTTCTGTCGGTCACGCCGGGGATCTTGCCAAAGCGCTTTTGCAGGCACTTGGCAAACTTGTAGGTGGTGGATTCAAGCGGCGTGCCGTAAAGAGAATAATGGATATTCTCGGCTTCCTTCCACTTTTTGCACGCGTCGTTGAGTCTTTGCATGACCTCAAGACCGAATTTCTCACCCTCGGGATCGGTGAGCTTTTTACCCGTTACGGCATATACGCACTCCCAAAGGCCTGCATAGCCAAGAGAAATGGTAGAGTAACCGCCGTGCAGCAGCTTGGTAATGGGCTCACCCTTTTCAAGGCGAGCAAGTGCGCCGTATTGCCACAGGATAGGGGCAGCATCGGAAAGCGTGCCCTCAAGACGCTCGTGGCGGCACTGCAGAGCGCGGTGACAAAGCTCAAGACGCTCGTCAAGCACGCTCCAGAATTTTTCAATATCTCTGCCCTCCTTGGTTGCGGTGCAAGCAGCATCCACGAGGTTAATGGTAACAACACCCTGATTGAAGCGACCGTAATATTTTGCCTTGCCGTTCTCATCCACCCAAGGGGTAAGGAATGAGCGACAGCCCATACAGGTGTAGCAATTTCCGTCGCCATTGTCGTCAACCTTCAGCTTTTTCATCACCTTTTCGGAGATGTAGTCGGGCACCATGCGCTTCGCGGTGCACTTGGCTGCAAGCTTGGTGAGGCTCCAGTAGGGGGCATCCTCGGTGATGTTATCCTCCTCAAGGACATAGATCAGCTTGGGGAACGCAGGGGTAACGTATACGCCCGCTTCGTTCTTGACGCCAACAATACGCTGCTCAAGCATCTCCTCGATAATGAGCGCGAGGTCGCGCTTGGTCTGCGCATCCTTTGCCTCGCCAAGATACATAAACACCGTAATAAAGGGAGCCTGCCCGTTGGTGGTAAGCAGCGTTACTACCTGATACTGAATGGTCTGCACGCCGCGGCGGATCTCGTCGCGCAGGCGCGTTTCCACGATCTCGGATATCTTGTCGGCACCGGGTGCCACGCCCAGTGCTTCAAGCTCCGCCTTTACCTGACGGGAGATCTTTTCACGGGACACCTGCACGAAGGGCGCGAGGTGCGTCAAAGAAATGCTCTGACCGCCGTACTGGTTAGATGCCACCTGTGCAATGATCTGCGTGGCAATATTGCAGGCAGTGGAAAAGCTGTGCGGCTTCTCGATCAGCGTGCCGCTGATCACGGTACCGTTTTGCAGCATATCCTCAAGGTTTACCAGGTCACAGTTGTGCATGTGCTGTGCAAAATAATCGGCATCGTGGAAGTGAATAATGCCCTCCTCGTGCGCCCGCACAACCTCCTCGGGCAGCAGAATGCGGCGCGTTAAGTCCTTGGACACCTCACCCGCCATATAGTCACGCTGCACGCTGTTCACGGTGGGGTTTTTGTTAGAGTTCTCCTGCTTAACCTCCTCATTGTTGCACTCAATGAGAGAAAGAATATTTTCGTCGGTAGTATTAGCGCGGCGTGCGAGATTTCGCGTAAAGCGATAACGGATATAACGCTTTGCCGTTTCGGGTGCGTTTTGCTGAATGATCAGCGTTTCCACCAGCTCCTGGATCTCCTCCACGGAAAGTGCGCGGCCCACGTCCTCGCAATAATCCTCAATAACAAAGGAAATGTAGTCGATTTGGCGTTTGGTAAGCTCGGGCTTGCCTTCGCCACTCTCGTTTGCCTTCTCAATGGCTCGCACGATCTTGGCACGGTCAAAGGTTACCTCAGAGCCGTTTCTTTTAATGATTTTCATATTTCCCTCTCCCTTCGCAGCGCCCCTTGCGCCCCTATATTTAGATAAAAAATCCAGTTGGAAACACAACATATTGTGTCAAGCAAGAAATAGTATACCATGAGCAAGCAAAAAAGGCAAGCACTTTTGAAAGAAAATAATACACAAAAATACACCCTCTTTTTTGGTGTGTTTGTCACCTTTTTTAGATGCCCTCACGCCACAATAAAAAAATGCCGTGAGAGAGTTAAAAAATGACCTTGACAGGCAAAAAATACCGTATCTTACGCCGCAAGCAGGAGTGACTCGACTGTTAGCTCGGCTTGCAATGACACAAGCGTGAAAGCGCACCCCCCCTCGGTAGGGGTCGCTGTAACTACAGTGCTTAGGCGAGCAATGCGCCAAGACCGACTATTTTTTCGTTTCCTCTTGCATTATGCGCCAAAATGCGGTAAAATATAGAACGATTGTGAAAAATGATACGTAAGGATACTGTTATGGACGAAAGAACAAGAAAAGAAATAGAGCGCAGACGCACGTTTGCCATTATCTCGCACCCTGACGCGGGTAAGACTACCTTAACGGAAAAGCTGCTCCTTTATGGCGGTGCCATTCAATCGGCGGGGTCCGTAAAGGGCAAGCAGAGCGACCGCCACGCCGTTTCTGACTGGATGGAGCTTGAAAAGCAGCGCGGAATTTCGGTCACCTCCTCGGTGCTGCAATTTGAATACAACGGCTACTGCATCAACCTTCTCGATACCCCCGACCACCAAGCCTTCTCTGAGCATACCTACCGCACACTGATGGCGGCGGATAGCGCCGTGATGGTCATTGACGCTGCCAAGGGCATTGAGCCGCAGACACGCAAGCTTTTTCACGTTTGCGCCAAGCGCGGCATTCCGATCTTTACCTTTATTAATAAGCTTGACCACGAGGCACGCGACCCATTTGACCTGCTTGACGAGCTGGAGCGCGAGTTTGGCATCGGCACCTACCCGATGAACTGGCCCATCAGCTGCGGCGTGACCTTTAAGGGCGTATACGACCGCCGCGAGCGCGCCATTCACGCCTTTGACGATGCACATCGCGGCAGGAACCGCCTTGCCTCGATCGCTTGCGACATTTCCGACACCGCAAAGCTTGACGAGCTGATCGGTGAAAACCTGCGCTGCGAGCTCTGTGAGCAGGTAGAGCTTTTGGACGGCGCCTCCTTCGACTTTGACCTTGATGCGATCAGGCAGGGCAAGCTCTCCCCCGTATTTTTCGGCTCGGCACTCAACAACTTTGGCGTAGAGGATTTTCTGCGCTACTTCCTGCAGCTGACCCCCACACCCCTGCCGCGCACCACGGAAAGCGAAACGGTAGACCCGTTTGACGATCGCTTCTCGGCATTTGTTTTCAAGATCCAAGCCAACATGAACAAGGCGCACCGCGACCGCATTGCCTTTATGCGCATTTGCTCGGGCAAATTTGAGCGCGGAAAGGAATATTTCCATATGCAGGCAGGCAAGCCCATCAAGCTTGCCCAGCCGCAGCAAATGATGGCAGAGGAGCGCGAGGGCATTGAGGAAGCGTTTGCGGGCGACATCATCGGCGTGTTTGACCCGGGCATTTTCTCAATCGGCGATACCGTTTGCACCAAGGATCGCAAGCTTGCCTTTGAAGGCATTCCCACCTTTGCACCCGAGCACTTTGCCATGGTTGAGCAGATCGACTCGATGAAGCGTAAGCAGTTTGCCAAGGGCATGAACCAAATCGCGCAGGAGGGTGCCATTCGCATCTTCTTTGAGCCTGATGCAGGCTACGAGCGCGTGTTTGTGGGCGTGATCGGCACGCTGCAATACGACGTGCTGCAGTTCCGCATGAAATCGGAATACGGCGTGGAGTATATCAAGCGCGATCTACCCTTTCAGTATATTCAGCGCATAGCCGCCTTTAACGGCGACCTCGCGCGCCTAAATCTTGCCTCCGATACCCGTCGCGTAACCGACGTGCGCGGGAAGAGCTACCTCCTGTTTACGGGACAGTGGAGCATCAAATGGGCACTTGACAACAATCCCTCCTTGGTGCTTGAGGACTTTGATCGTCAATAATTCCAAATAATTTTTGAAATATTCCATTTTTAAAAATTTGCTTTCCAAAATTTTTGTTTTAATATACAATTCCATTCCAAAAAACGCGTTGCGCGATGCGCAACGCGTTTTTTCTTGCATGAAAGCTACGATTGACATTTATATATTTTTATGTTATACTTAAAATCAAGCAAGGCGTAGCGTATAAAGCGCGCACGCCGCGCCAGAAGATCTGAAAGGAGATCAATCATGCAACAATGTCCGCAATGCGGCAAGCCATTGCCGACCGACGGCACACCCTGCCCCTGTGAGGCAGCACAAGGATCACCCACCGAGCAAAAGGCAGTGGAGCCTGCGCCCGAGCGCGGCGAGCCCTACCGCCGTCATGCATTCCCACTCGCCGCAATCCCCTTGATTCTGCTTGTAGGCGTGGCAGTATTTCTAATCATTTTATTTTCGGTCAGTGAGCCCATTACGTCGACAAACTATCCCCTCTTTCGCGAGGATCTGATCCCCGTGGCGCAAACGGTTGTTGCCGCAGACGGCACCACTTCCGTAAAATGGGGCTATGCCAATAAGGAAGGCAAGCTCGTGATCGACACGACCTTTGAAATGGCACGCGAGTTTGCCGAAAACGGGCTTGCACCCGTGAAGCAAAATGCGCTATGGGGCTACATTGATACCAGCGGCAATTTCGTGATAGCCGTGCAATTTGAGGATGCCGAGCCCTTTGCCGAAAACGGCTTTGCCTGCATCAAGGCAAACGACTCTTGGGGCTACATCAATAAAAAGGGCACGCTGCTCATCAACCCACAGTTTGACAGCGCCTTCCCCTTTGCCGACAACGGCCTTGCTTTGGTTTCGATCGGTGGCAAGTACGGCTACATCAACGAGGCAGGTGTCTACGTGATTGAGCCGCGCTTTGATGCCGCGCGCTCCTTTGATGAAAACGGCTACGCCGCCGTGCTCGCCTTTGAAAACTGGGGTATGATAGATAAGCGCGGCGAATGGGTCATTAATCCGCAGTTTGATGCGATCGACTCCTTTGCCGAAAACGACCTTGCCTTGGTTTACAAGGATGGAAAATACGGCTTTATCGATCGCGACGGCGTGTACGTGGTGAAGCCCGTTTACGAGTATGCCGAATCCTTTAGCGACGGGCTTGCACTCATCAAGCAGGACGGCAAATACGGCTACATCAACGAAAAGGGTGGCATTACCATTGCCCCCACCTACAAAAATGCTCACTCCTTTGCCGATAACGGTCTTGCTGCCGTTTGCATGGCAGAGCACGCAGGGCTTTGGGGATACGTAAACAAAAACGGTGAGATCGTGATCGCGGCACAGTATACCGAGGTAGAGGATTTTTCAAACGGCTTTGCAGCCGTAAGGAAGGACGGCAAATGGTCTTACGTTGATAAGAGTGGCAGCGTGCAGCTGACCTTTGACGAGAGCCACCTTGTTGCCACCCCCTTTGCTGCCGACGGCTATGCGCTCGTTATCAAGGCAGATGCCGCAAGCGGCACGGTCACGTATTACGTGATCAACAAATCAGGCAAGCTAAACGATAGCGGTTATCTCTTCGTGCTCCCCTACTCTATCTCACGCTCGCCCGAAATCGCAAGATAAGCAGGCACGCTCTGCCACGCGATCTCTTGACATTTTTTAAAAAATCGGATACAATAGTCTTAAACGGACACAATACTAATAACATGAGGTGACGACATGAACGAAAATAAGCAAAGCCAAGATATGAGTGAGGTTGAGATCTACACCCTGCAGGATGAAGAGGGCAACGAGTTTGAATTTGAGGTAATTGACGCCTGTGAGAAAAACGGCGTGAAATATTACGCCATGGTTGCCGTTGAGGATGCCGAAAAAGAGGACGGTGTGAGCGAATACACCATTCTCAAGGTCGTGATCGAGGACGGCGAGGAAATGCTGGTTACCATTGATGACGACGATGAGTTTGACGATATCGCCGACTACTTTGACGACAAATTCTCAATGGAGATCGACCACGATCTGTAATAAAAAACGAAACAGCCTGCTTAGTGCGTGATGGTCGGTTGGTGGAGCCGACACGTATGAAATGGAGCCCGCAACGCGTTTTGTTATGGTTTGCAGACCTCCCTTTTTACCGCTTCGATTGACTTGTCTCGACGGTAAACAGGACGTTGGGAGCAGTAAAGTAACAAACAGGGCACCGCCTTGTGAAAACAGGGTTCTGATATATCGGCCACACGGCTCGGTGGGTTACGCCCGTCCTTCGCGCGCAGCGCAAAAAAACGCTACGGCGGAAGATGATAATTAAACAAAAAACGTCCCCTCGGGGGCCAAACCCGCCCA
>JAZOLJ010000007.1:0-15086 GCA_045652845.1 Eubacteriales bacterium
CAACAGCGCGGGGGTATGATAGCATAAGAGGGAAAGGAGCTGTCCTAAAAAACAGCTATCAGCCCTTTGAACGCTCCGCCAACAGAGGCGCTGTGCGGGCAGGGGGCGGCTTTTAAACGGTGGCGCAATTATACAAAATGCAAATTTTGTATAAAAAAGGGAATGTAAAAAGCGGGAAAATATAAGGATTTTGGGTTGTGGGCACGTTTTTAGCAGATTTGAAGATTTTGTGGCATTGAGCGGTATATGGACATTGCGGCGTGTGTTTTAATTTTTCTAATATGCCTTGGTGCGTTGCTGTGGTTTTGGCAACGCATCTTTTATTTGTCAAAATTTATGAATTAAAATTTTTGGTGCTCGCGTACACTCCATCGTTTTGAGCAAAAATTTTCATTGCACCTTTTCACAACCTCGTTTTGTGCGCGGTTTAAAATTTTTTGCCCTCACCCTAACTCCATCGTTTTAAGCAAAAATTTTAAATGCTCTTTATGTCAGTCGGTCGCTTAATTATGTCAAAATTGCTTTCTTATGTAAATTGCAATCAAAATTTTTTCACTCACCAAAACTTATTGCTTCAGCGAAAAATTTTTAACCGCGCGTTCCGAGCTTTTTTATTTTTGGTTTTTGCGGTTTGACTTGCAAAAAATTCAACGAAATTTTTTTGCATGGGCATACTCTCCATTGTTCAAAACGAAAATTTTAAACGCGTTTGGTCGATCTTCTTATAAAATTTTGCATACTGAAAAATATGAAGAGCTTTTTTAATTTTAGAATTTTTCTTTAAAAATTTCTAAACTTTTGATAAATCAACAATCACAACAAAACACAAAATACAATGCTTGTTTTGGGTTAAAACAGACAAAACAAACTTTAATTTTCTGTTCAAAACAACGATTTTTGAAGCCTTTTTTGAAAAACATTTGCGCTTTTACAGTATCTATGTTATACTGAATGCAAGCAATTATTTTGTAATCATTTTTACTGGTTTCGGAGGTTATTATGGCAATTAAAATGCGTGTACTTTACGCATCCAACAAAGGCAAAATTCTTGAAATGGCACAGATGATCAAGGCAGAATTCGACCTGCCTGTAAACGCTGTAGATAAGATCGAGCAGCCCGCTTACCCCTGTGACAAGGAACGCATCGTGTTTTTGATGTTCTCCCTCAAGGGCGAGCCCAGCGACGTGGTTCGTCGCTTCTGCGGCGAGCTGAATAAGGGTCGTGCAAACAACGTAGCGCTGATCGTTGACGGTCCCGAGTCGGCGGCACAAAGAATGAAGGATATCCTCACCGCCGCAGGCACCACCGTGGCAGACGAGGTACATTACGTAAAATGCGGCTTCCTCTCCTTCCTTGATAAGGTTAAGCCCGAGGAAAAAGAGGCACTTCTCGCTTACACCCATCGCATTGTTGACAATCTTCAATAAGCAAAAAAACGCCGCTTTTGCGGCGTTTTTTGCTTTTCGGGCGAAAATTTTGCAAAAAATATGCCAAAAATCCGCTTTTCGGTGTTGCTCTTCCCCTTTTTTTATGCTATAATATCTTATTATAATATTTTAACGCGCGCAGGCGCACAATAGAGGTAATGAATGATGAAATATCTTGTTTTAATTCCCGACGGTATGGCTGATGAGCCTATTGAGGCTCTTGGCGGTCTAACCCCCATGGCAAAAGCCAATAAGCCTTGCATGGATGCTCTTGCCAAGGTTTCGCTTGTGGGTACGGTTTCAAACGTCCCTGCAGATATGGTACCTGAAAGTGATACCGCAAACCTTGCAATCCTTTCCTATGACCCCAAAATCTACTCGAAGGGCCGTTCCCCTCTGGAGGCGGTCAGCATGGGCATTGAGATGCAGCCTGATGAAACGGCATATCGCTGCAACGTGGTAACGCTTTCCGATGAGGGTGAGGCTTACGAGGATAAGATCATTATCGACCACAGTGCCGATGAGATCACCACTGCCGAGGCAGATGAGCTGATCAAGGCATTACAGGCGCATTTTGGCAACGACGAGCGCCGTTTTTACACGGGTGTCAGCTATCGCCATTGCCTGATCCGCAAGAACGGCAACGATAAATACAGCTTCATGCGCCCGCATGATATTTTAGGCAAGCGCATTGGTGAATATCTCCCCCGCGTGGATGACGGCGGCGAGGAATTTTACCAAATGATGAAGGAAAGCTTTGAGGTGCTTAACCACCATCCCATCAACGAAGCGCGCCGCGCGCGCGGTTTGAAGCCCGCAAACTCCGCATGGTTCTGGAGCCCCGGCAAAAAGCCGCAACTCCCCTCCTTTTTTGAAAAATGGGAGCTGCGCGGCGCGGTGATCTCTGCCGTTGACCTTATTAAGGGCATCGGTCTTTGCGCAGGCATGCGCTCGATTGACGTTGCAGGTGCCACCGGTAACGTGCACACCAACTATAAGGGCAAGGCAGATGCCGCTATCGCCGCATTTAGTGAGGGGTATGAGCTTGTTTACGTGCACGTAGAGGGTCCCGATGAATGCGGACACCGTGCAGAGCTTGAAAACAAGGTGATCTCGGTAGAGCGCATTGATGGTGAGATCCTTTCCCCTGTGCTTGACTATCTGCGCAGCACGGGCGAGGATTTCAAGATCATGATCCTGCCCGATCACCCCACGCCCATCCGTGCGCGCACGCACACCATTGATCCTGTTCCCTTCCTTATCTATTCCTCGGATGCGGTGCTTGAGGGTGTTGATACCTTTAGCGAGGAGAGTGCAACTGCCAAAAACAACTATCTTGCAAACGGCTACCGCCTGATGGAGATCCTGACAGGCAAATAACCAAGGGAGGTCAATATGGGACAAAGCTCAAAGCAAAAAGCCCCGCAAAACGGCGGCTTTGCGGCAAATCTCGTTGAATACGTTGAAATGTTTGTATTTGCCGTGATCTTTGTGATTGTGATCATGACCTTTTGCGTGCGACTTTGCGAGGTAGACGGTCCTTCTATGAACCGCACCCTGCAGCACGGCGAAAAGCTGATCATTTCCGATCTTTTTTACAAGCCCGAAACCGGCGACGTGATCGTGTTTCACCAAGCCGATTCCGACGTGGCATATTATAACAAGCCTATTGTAAAGCGCGTGATCGCAACCGAGGGGCAGCACGTGCGAATTGATTATAGCAACGGACTTGTTTTTGTATCAAGCGACGCAACCTTTACCGACGACGAGGTGCTTGACGAGCGCGCCTACGCTTATATTGAGGGCGGCGCGTGGAAGGAAGCTCTCTTGGGGCAGGAGCCCGAGGTCTTTTGCGTGCCCGAGGGGCATTTGTTCGTGATGGGAGATAACCGAAACAATTCCGCCGACAGCCGCAACCCACACATTGGCATGGTAAGTGAGGCATCTGTGCTTGGGCGCGCAGTACTGCGCATTTCTCCCTTTACAGTTTTTAAATGAGGTAAACTCAATGCCAACCGATATTATACAATGGTTTCCCGGTCATATGGCGAAAACGCGCCGCCTGATCGGTGAAAATCTCAAAAACGTGGATATTGTGATCGAGCTGCTTGATGCGCGCATTCCAAAAAGCTCGAGAAACCCGGAGATCACGCGCCTCACGGAGGGAAAGCCGCTGATCACGCTGCTAAATAAATCTATGCTTGCCGACCCAAAGGAAACCGAAAAATGGGTGCGCCACTACACGGGCGAGGGGCATATTTGCCTGCCCTTTGACTGCATTGGCAAAAAAGGACTTGACCGTCTTTTGCCTGCCGTTCGTGAGGTGCTTGCAGATAAGCTTGCACGCTACGAGCAAAAGGGCATGAGTGGCAGAAGGCTTCGCGCGATGGTCGTGGGAATTCCCAACGTTGGAAAATCCTCACTCATTAACCTGCTTGGCGGCACAAAAAAAGCCAAGGTTGAAAATCGCCCCGGCGTGACGCTGAACCCACAATGGGTCACCACCAAGGAGGGGCTGGATCTCATGGATATGCCGGGGGTTTTGTGGCCGCGCTTTGATGACCGTGAAACAGGCGAAAATCTTGCCATTACGGGTGCCATTAAGGATGACGTGGTGGAGATCGAAACGCTTGCCGTGGCACTTTGTCACAAGCTGCGCCATCGCTACCCTGCCCTCGTTGCCGAGCGTTATAAAATGGATGCGGCAGTGATCACGGGAGATCTTACCGACTACGAGCTGTTTGAAGCGATCGGCAGAAAGCGCGGCTTTCTTATCAGCGGCGGTGAGATTAATACCGAGCGCACAGCAAATATGCTGCTGGATGAGCTTCGCGCCGCCAAAATCGGTCGCATAACGCTTGACAAACCGCCGAAGGGAGAATGATATGCTGACCTATGAACTGGAAGCCGCCCTTGAAAGCGAGGGCTACACCGCCGTTTGCGGTGTAGACGAGGCAGGTCGCGGACCGCTTTGCGGCCCTGTTGCCGCCGCCGCCTGCATCCTGCCCACGGGCTTGGTGATCGAGGGGCTGAACGACTCCAAAAAGCTTTCCGAAAAAAAGCGCGAGCAGCTTTATGATGAAATTTGCGAAAAGGCGATCGCCTATTGCGTGGTGCTTGGCAGCGTTGAGGAGATCAACGAAACCGACATTCTGTCTACCACCCTGCACGCCATGCGCCGTGCCATTGACGGCCTCGCCGTGAAAGCGGATTTTGCCCTTATCGACGGCAATCAGACCCGTGGCTTCACGCTTCCCTGCCGCGCCGTGGTGCACGGCGATGCGGTATCTCCCAGTATTGCCGCAGCCTCGATCCTTGCCAAGGTCACACGTGACCGCCTTTGCGCGGAGCTGGATGCCGCACACCCCGAATACGGCATTGCCAAGCATAAGGGCTACGGCACCAAGGATCACATGGAGGCACTGCGTAAATACGGCCCATGTGAGATCTACCGCACCAAGTTTATTCGCTTTCTTGACAAGGAATAAGCATGAAGGAATACAGTAAGGATGCCATTGGAAAAAGGGGCGAGCGTCTCGCCGCGCGCTTTTTGCGCCGCGCGGGTTACCGTGTGGTAGCACGCAACCGCCACTTTGGTAAAAACGAGCTTGATCTCGTTGTTAAGGATAAAGCCTATATTGTGTTTGTTGAGGTAAAGACGCGCACTGCCAATGGCACCGATGCTTTTACCGCACGACCCGCCGAAGCGGTGGACCGTGAAAAACGCGTCCGCACTGCCGATGCCGCACGTGCGTATCTAAAAGAGCACCCCACGCCGCTTTGCCCGCGCTTTGACGTGATCGAGGTCTATCTTGACCGCACAAAGCGGTTGCGCCGTTTGAAGCTCAACCACATTATTGATGCGTTTTCCGTTAGCGGAAAACCAAGACATTGATTAAATAAGGATATTACATAAAGGAGTACCTCATGAAATTTCAAAGCACACGCGATTCAAGCGCCGCAAAGCTGACTGCGGCACAGGTGATCAAGCAGGGTCTTGCCGCCGACGGCGGTCTGTTTGTGCCCGAAAGCATTCCTACACTGACAAAGGCTGATATTGAAGCACTTTGCAAAATGGATTACCCCACACGCGCCGCAACGGTGCTCGGTAAATTTTTAACCGATTACACCGCCGAGGAGCTGTTACTTGACTGCAAGGCGGCTTATGCCGAAAGCTCCTTTGTCGGTGGTGCTGCTCCCCTTCACAAGCTGGACGATACCATGCACGTGATGGAGCTTTGGCACGGCCCTACCGCCGCATTTAAGGATATGGCACTGCAGATCATGCCCCGCCTGCTTTCCCGTGCACTGGTTAAGACGGGAGAGGAGCGCACGGCTCTGATTTTGGTTGCAACCTCGGGTGATACCGGCAAAGCGGCACTGGAGGGCTACAAGGATATTGAACGCATTAAAATGATGGTATTTTATCCCGTGGATGGCGTTAGCACCGTGCAAAAGCTGCAAATGCAGACCCAAACGGGCGATAACGTAAACGTAACTGCCATCAAGGGTAATTTTGACGATGCTCAAACAGGCGTGAAGAAGATCTTTTCCGATGCCGCAGTTGCAGCAGAGCTTGACAAGAAGGGCTATTTCCTCTCGTCCGCAAACTCCATTAACTGGGGGCGTCTTGCACCGCAGATCGTTTACTACGTTTCGGCATACTGCGATCTGCTCACCGCGGGCGAGATCAAATACGGCGACAAGATCAACGTAACCGTGCCCACGGGCAACTTTGGCAACATTTTTGCGGCGTACCTTGCAAAGCTGATGGGTCTGCCGATCGATCGCTTGGTATGTGCTTCCAATAAAAATAACATTTTGACCGACTTTTTGACCACCGGCACCTACGATCGAAACCGTGATTTTTATCTCACGATGTCCCCCTCTATGGATATTCTCATTTCAAGCAATCTTGAGCGTTTGCTGTATTTTGTGGCAGGCCCCGAAAAGACCGCCGATTATATGAAGCAGCTTGGGGATCGCGGCGCGTATACCGTGGATGCCGCAACCAAGGCTGCTATTGCCGAAAGCTTTCTTGGATACTTTGCCGATGAGGCGGCAACCGCCCAAACCATTCGTGCAACGATGGACCGTTACGGCTACCTGATCGATACGCACACTGCCGTTGCCGTTAGTGCTGCCGAGCAGTACGTAAAGGATACCGGCGACAAGAAGCCAATGGTTATTGCCTCTACCGCAAGCCCCTATAAATTTGCCGCCGACGTTTACACCTCACTTTTTGGTGAAGCACCCGCCTCGCCCCTTGCCGCCCTTGATGCACTTTCTGAAAAAACAGGTGTTGAGATCACCTATCCCTTGCGCGGAATCGGTGAAAGAACGGTGCGCTTTACCAACGTGGTGGATGCCGCCGATATGCAAAGCGCCATGTTTGAATATCTACAGCAGTAAAACGGTATAAAAACGGAGTTGCTTGCGATAAAGCAAGCAACTCCTGTGATTTAAATAAAATTAGTTCTTTTTCGCCTTAAAAGTGGCGCATACTGTGTCGGTGCTGGAGGTTGCAAAGCTGGGGCCTACCGCAATCTTATCTGCGGTGCAATAGCAGTCGCCCTCGTGATATTGGCAGTTCTTCACGTCACAGGTAATCCCCTTGTTCACGTGCTCACAGCATTTATCGTTTCTTTCCATCATGTGCTTTCACTCTCCTTTCAAAGGGATAGTATTAGCATGCACCGTATTGCGTTTTTTATTCTTGATTTTTCTGAAAGGAGCCCGCACATGTCCCTGTTTACCATCGCAGATCTTCACCTGTCTTTGGCGACCGATCATCAAATGGACGTGTTCGGCTCAAGGTGGAAGGATTACACGAAAAAGCTTGAAAAAAATTGGCGCGCCATTATCTGTGATGAGGATACGGTGATCATTCCCGGTGACGTTTCCTGGGCGATGCACCTAAAGGAGGCGCGCGAGGATTTTGCCTTTCTTGATTCTCTGCCCGGCAAAAAGCTGCTTGGTAAGGGCAACCACGATTTTTGGTGGGATACCGCAACCAAATGCGGCAAATTTTTTGAGGAATGCGGATTTAAAACCCTTTCCCTGCTCTACAATAACGCTTACGTGGTTGAGGATTTTATCGTTTGCGGCACGCGCGGGTGGTTTCTTGAAAAAAATCAGCAGATCACCGTGGGTGAGGTCGATTACGAAAAGATCATGAACCGCGAGTTGCTTCGCTTGAAGCTAAGCCTTGATGCGGCAAAAAAATTGCAAACGGGCGAGCACGCCGACAAGGAGATTGTTGCCTTTTTGCACTTTCCGCCGCTGTGGGGGGATTTTATTTCAACCGAGATGCTAAACACGCTCGCCGCATACGGTGTGCGGCGCTGCTATTTCGGGCACATTCACGGCAATTATCACGCAGAGCCCGAGGCGCATTATGGCGAGCTTTCTTTGTTTTTGATCTCCTCGGATTACCTTGATTTCGTGCCGCGCAGAATTTTCCCGCTGTAATATATATAATTTTATGGAAAAGACTTGACAAAACCATTTAAAATCGTTACAATATACTTTGTGTGAATTTTTCAATCTTTGGAGGAAGAAAAAATGAAATTGGTAAAAGCTGAAAAAATCGAGAACAGCAAATACGAGCTTGAGATCTCGGTTGATAAGGCAACCTTCGAGGAGGCCGTAACCAAGGCATTTCAGAAGGAAAGTAAAAAGATCACCGTGCCCGGCTTCCGCAAGGGCAAGGCTCCCCGCGCCGTTATCGAGAAAATGTACGGCAAGGGCGTGTTCTATGAAACCGCAATCAACGATATTATCCCCGGCGTTTATACCGATGCAGTAGCAGAGGCAGGCATTACCCCCGTGGCACAGCCTGATTTTGACGTTGTTTCTCTTGATGACAACGGTCTTGTTCTCTCCGCTAAGGTATTTGTAAAGCCCGAGGTTACCGTAAAGGATTATCTTGGTCTTGCCGCTACCCGCACCGTTGCACCCGTAACCGATGCAGAGGTAGATGCTGAGATCAACACCGTGCGTGAGCGCAACTCCCGCGAGTCTGAGGTCATGGGTCGCGCTGCCGAGATGGGCGACACTGCCGTGATCGACTACGAGGGCTTTGCCGACGGCAAGGCATTTGACGGTGGCAAGGGTGAGGACTATGCCCTCAAGCTCGGCTCCGGCAGCTTCATCCCCGGCTTTGAGGAGCAGATCGTTGGTCACAAGGTTGACGATGAGTTTGACGTAAACGTTACCTTCCCCACCGAGTATCATGCAGCAGAGCTTGCAGGCAAAGAGGCTACCTTCAAGTGCAAGATCCATGCACTGACCCGCGTTGAGCTGCCCGAGCTTGACGATGATTTTGCAAAGGACGTTTCCGAATTTGATACCTTTGCCGAATACAAGGCTGATATTAAGGCTAAAATTGAGAAAAGACATGCTGACTCTGCCGATGCTGCCATCAGCGAGCAGCTCGTTGACCTGCTCATTGAAAAGATGGAGGCTGATATCCCCGCCCCCATGTTTGAGGCTGAAGCTGAAAACATGCTGCGCGATTATGACAATCGCCTGCGCATGTCGGGTCTTGACCTCAACACCTATATGAAGTATACCGGTATGACGCTTGAAAAAATGCGTGAGGAATTCCGTCCCCAGGCTGAGCGTCAGGTAAAGGCACGTCTTGCCCTTGAGAAGATTGCCGAGCTTGAAAAGGTTGAGGTGACCGAGGATGAGATCAATGCGGAATACGACCGCTTTGCCGCTGCATACAATATGCCTGTTGACCAGATCAAGGCAAGCCTTCCCGCCGATGCGATCACCGATGATCTCAAGGTAAAGAAAACGCTTGATCTCGTGCGCGAAAAGGCAGTTGTAACCGATGCAGCTCCCGCCGAGGCTGCCCCCAAGAAGAAGCCCGCTGCAAAGAAGACCACCAAGAAGGCAGCAGAAAAGGCTGAAGAAAAAACCGAGGAGTAATCCTCGTTTATGACTGTATGAGATAGCCGCGGCACTTGTCGCGGCTATACAGTTCTTTATCAAAAAATATATAAAACATTTATAAACGGAGGTTTTGAAAGAATTATGATGGATTTTTTCCGTAACAGTGCACTGGTTCCCATGGTTGTGGAGCAAACGGGACGCGGCGAGCGCTCCTATGACATTTTCTCGCGACTTTTAAATGACCGCATTGTATTTCTCTCCGATGAAGTAAACGACACCACCGCTTCTCTTGTGGTTGCACAGATGCTCTTTCTTGAAGCACAGGATCCCGATAAGGATATCAGCTTCTACATCAACAGCCCGGGTGGCTCGGTAACCGCCGGCATGGCAATTTACGACACCATGAATTATATCAAATGCGACGTTTCTACCATCTGTATCGGTATGGCGGCATCTATGGGTGCGTTTCTCCTCTCCTCGGGCACCAAGGGCAAGCGCTTGGCGCTCCCCAACAGTGAGATCATGATCCACCAGCCTCTTGGCGGCGCAAAGGGTCAGGCTTCTGATATTAAGATCCAAGCCGATCTTATTCTGCGCACGAGGGACACCCTCAACCGCATTCTTGCCGAAAATACCGGTAAGAGCATTGAGGAGATCGCACGCGATACCGACCGCGACAATTTTATGACTGCCGATCAGGCGCTTGCCTACGGTCTTGTTGACAAGGTACTTGCAAAACGCAACTGAAATTTTAGTGTGAGGTAACTATGGCAAACACAACCTCGGGAAAGGGTGGCCGCTACTGCTCCTTTTGCGGCAGAAATGAAAATCAGGCAATCCTTATCCCCTCCACCACAGGTCTTTATATCTGCAATTTCTGTGTAGATGCATGCGCAGATCTTCTTGATGAGATCGATACTCCCGCAGCCACGGATAGCGGCTTTACCGCCGACACACTCCCCCGCCCCACGCAGATCAAAGCCGCACTCGATCAATACGTGATCGGGCAAGACGCCGCAAAAATTGCACTGTCCGTAGCGGTCTACAACCACTACAAGCGCATTCTGCATGCAGAAAAGAACGGCAGAGGTGACAAAAAACGCCGCGGCAAGGTAGAGGTTGAATCCGATGAGATCGAGCTGCAAAAAAGCAACGTGCTGCTGCTTGGCCCCACGGGTGTTGGTAAAACCTATCTTGCTCAAACTCTGGCAAAGACCCTGCGCGTTCCCTTTGCCATTGCCGATGCCACAACGCTGACCGAGGCAGGGTACGTAGGTGAGGACGTGGAAAACATTCTTCTGCGCCTCATTCAAGCGGCTGATTTTGATATTTCCCTCGCGGAGCGCGGCATTATTTATATCGATGAGATCGATAAGATCGCGCGCAAGAGTGAAAACCGTTCGATCACGCGTGACGTATCTGGCGAGGGCGTGCAGCAGGCACTGTTAAAGATCCTTGAGGGTACGGTTGCCAACGTGCCGCCGCAGGGTGGCAGAAAGCACCCCAATCAGGAATTTATTCAAATCAATACCAAAAACATTCTCTTTATTTGCGGCGGTGCATTTGAGGGGCTTGAGAGTATTATTGAAAAGCGCAAGGGCAACCAGACCGTGGGCTTTGGCGGCGAGATCCTCAAAAGGGCCGAGAAGAAAAAGGCGGGCATCTACCGCGAGGTGCTACCGCAGGATATTGTAAAATACGGCTTGATTCCCGAGCTGGTGGGCCGCGTGCCTGTTACCGTATCCCTTGATGAGCTGGATCGCGATGCGCTGGTACGCATTATCAGCGAACCGAAAAATTCCCTGGTGCGTCAGTATGAAAAGCTGTTTGAAATGGATGGCGTAAAGCTGACCTTTGCGAAGGGCGCGCTTGAGGCAATTGCCGAGATGGCTCTCGAGCGCAATACGGGCGCACGCGGCTTACGCGCGATCATGGAAGGTCTTATGCTTGATACCATGTATGAGATCCCAGCGCGCAAGGACGTAGCTGAGGTACAAATTACACCGAAATCGGTTAAGGGTCAGGAAAAGCCGCAATACGTGCTGTTGCGCGATACCCTGCCCGAAGCAGAATAAAAAAGGACTGCAAAAGCCTTGCTTTTGCAGTCCTTTTTTCGCTATCTTCACACAATGTTTTCTCTGAGCAGTTGATTTTTCCACTTAACTGTGATACAATATTAAATGTATTATTTTTACTTGTCATAGGAAAAGCCGCTTGCCCCATATAATACCCCGGGGGTGAGTTCATGAAGCTTTTTGTGCCGACGAACGGTGAAAATATCGGCAACAGATTATTTATTCGCTATCTTTCGTTTTATCTTTGTGCCACAGTGATCGGGTGCATGATAGCCGCGCGCGGCGTGGCACTGTTTCGGGGTGGCGCTGTGGCTCTGTGTGCCTTTTTGCCGATCCCGTTTGCGTTGCTTGCTTCTCTTTTGTCGGTCAGTAATACGTATTTAATGCTTTTGACGGCACTGAAGGGGCTTTACGACGCACAGCTTTTGTGGCGCGTCACGCTTTTGGTGCGCAGTGCAAATATTGGCATTTTAAAATGGAATGCATGCTTTTTTCTTACTGCCTTTTCACTGGTGCTATTTTTACTTTCGGCAACCGATGCCGCAAGGTTTGCTTTTGAAAACAAGAAAAGAGATCTTTCCCTCATTTTCTCTTATCCGTTTGCCAAATTTTTGCTTGAAGCTGTTTTTTTGATCGTTTTTTCATTGCTGATATATTTACTGTGGCCGCGCCTGCTTTTAGATATGCCGACGCTTTAGCCAACGGAAAGGAAAACATATGGAAGAAAAAAAATTCGGTTGGTCGTCCCGAACCAAAGAACGCCCCGACGCCAAGCCCGAGGATACGACCCCTACGTTACAATATTTCTTTAAGCTGCTGTGGCGCAAAAAGGCAAACCTCTTAACGCTCAATTTGATGATGGTATTTCAGGTCATCCCCTTGGTTGCGGCGGTTCTGGTCTACTTTTTCGGCTCCACCACCCCCACCACCGAGCACGCAGCCTACGCCCCGCTGCTTGGCACCTATATTGCAGGCGGCTCACCTGCGGCGAGTGCCTTACTTGGCATATTTGGGCAACAGTTAAACATTCCCTCCATGACCACGGGGCGCATGGTTGTGATCGGTATCATGATCGCGATCACAGTACTCACGTGGGGCTGGCAAAACGTGGGTGCCGCCTACAATCTGCGTAGCCTTGTACGCGGAGATTCTGCATTTTTGTGGTCTGACTATTTTTACGCAATTCGCCGCAATCTAAAGCAGGGCTTTTTGTTTGGCTTGCTTGATCTTTTGATCATTTTTGTACTGATCGTTGATATTATTTTCTTTTTGCCGCTTTCGGCAGGCTTTGGCTACGGCATCATGTATGGCTTAGTGCTGGCGCTTTTGGTCATTTACCTCACCATGCGCTTTTACATTTACCCCATGATGATCACCTTTGATCTGTCGATCGGTAAGCTGATGAAAAATGCGCTGATATTCACCATGCTGGGCATCAAGCGCAACGTTGTTGCCCTGCTTAGCATTGCTCTGGTGATCGTATTAAACGTTCTTGCCATCATCGGCGGCTTGTCGGTCGGATTTTCTGTGCCGATCATTCTTCCCTTCTTCTACCTTTTGGCTTTGCTCGGCTTCATCTCCATGTATGCCGCTTATCCCACCATCAAGCGATACATGATCGATCCGTATGAGATAAGCGACAACGCAAGCGACAGTCAAGCTGCTACCCCTCAAGCAGACGACTAACCGTTACAAACTCATATCCCGACTCCTGCAGCATCGGTATGATCCGCCGAAGTGCCGCAGGGGTCGGACTGTTTTTGCCGATAAAATCATGCATTAAAATAATAGAGCCGTCCTTTACGTTTTCCTTTATATTTTTGCAAATATCTAAAACCGACGTGTGCGCCCAATCACGTGTGTCTACGCTCCACATCACGATCACGTAGCCGCGCTCGGCGCAAAGCTTTTTGATCTCCTCGTTAAAAACACCCTCGGGTGGGCGAAAGAGATAAACAGGCTCTCCCGTCAAGCGTTCAAGCATATCATTGCAAATAATAATATCCTTTTGCAGCTTCTCACCACTCACGTTTACGGTGTGATAATGGTGGTAGGTGTGATTGCCAAGCTCATGCCCCTCCGCGAGCAGTCTTTTGATAATATGCGGATACAGCTCGGCGTTGCTGCCAACCGCAAAAAAAGTTGCTTCAACCCCGTATTCCGCCAAAATATCAAGGATTTGGGGCGTATAACGCGGATGCGGTCCGTCATCAAAGGTCAGTGCCACGCGTTTTTGCCCGTTTCTGCTTGTATGGCGATAAACGATCTGCGGCGTGGCGCTCGTTTTGATCGGCAAGGCAGTAAACGTGATCACCGCGAGCAAAAGCGCCGCAATGCGGCGCAGCTTCAGCGAGCGCGACATAGCTCATCCAGCGTGCCGAAGCGATAGCCTTGGCTTTTTAGTGCTTCAATAAATGCAGGCAATATCTCGGCATTGGTTTTTGAGGTGGGGTGAAGCAAAATAACCGCCCCGTTGTGCATGCGTGAAAGCAGTGTATCCAGTGCCGCATCCGGCGTCGGCTGCTTTTCGTTATCCCAATCGGCATACGCAATGCTCCAAAAAACGGTCTTGTAGCCAAGTGCTGATACGTGCTCAAGCATTTCTCTTGAAAAGCTGCCCTCGGGGGGTCTGAAATACGGCTTTGTGCCACTCCCCGTCACAGCTTCAACCGCCGCTTCAAGCTCCTTTAGCTCTGCGGCGATCTTTTCTTTTGAGGCGGTGGCAAGATTGGGGTGGTTTGCGGTGTGATTGCAAATGAGATGCCCCTCCTTTACCATGCGCTCTACAAGATCACCGTTTTCGGTCACAAAATGCTTTAACACAAAAAAAGCTCCGGGTGTGCTTGTGTCGCGCAGCGTATTTAACACGCTTTCCACATTTCCGTTTTCATACCCAGCATCAAAGGTAAGATACACAACCCTTTCGGAGCTGTCATCACCGTGTAGGTGATCAATATAAACGCCGCCGTGCGATTCAACAAAGGAAAGATCGGGCGGCACAAGAGCTTGCTTGTGGTCCCGAGCTCGTGTGGTATACCAGTTGATGGTTTTTATCGGTGTGCCACTGACCTCACACAGCAAAAAAGAAAAAAGAAACAGCATTAAAATAAGAGAAATAAATATTTTTTTCATGTTCATCGCTCCTTTTTGTTTCTTTTTATATTTTGCACCGTCCGTTTGGGTCTACACACGTAATTTTTGCCGCAAAAAAGGGGCTGTCACATTTGGCGCGACCGAAAAAGTCCGTGCATATAAAGAAAAAATCTCATTTACTCCCTAAAAAAGAGCAAACGAGACAACTATGCAAAAAAATAGGTTGGATTTCTTCGAAATTCTTCGATTTTAAACGGACTTTTTCTAGCGTCCCTCCCCGAGCTCGACGTACCGAGTACGCCTCACGCTCGGCGATGAACACTTCTCGCCTAAATCTGACCGGCCCCTTGGCTTGGGGCTGTCTCAAATTTGCATTTGAGACAGCCCCCCTCTTTTTTATTTCTCTTGTTTTTTCGCGGTTTCAAATTCTGTGAGATGATTTTTGATATAGTGAAAGATCCTACCCTCAAAAAACCGCTTGTTCTTTTTAAAAAACGGCACGATGCGGTTTTCAAGTCTTTCAAAATCGCATTTCATCTCAAAAATCACGTCTGCCATTTCCTTGTCGCCGCCTGCCTTTACTGCGCG
>JAZOLJ010000008.1:0-60522 GCA_045652845.1 Eubacteriales bacterium
GATGGCACGCGCCTTGGCTACGGCGGCGGATTTTACGACCGTTTTTTAGCCCGTTTTGCGGGTAAATTGTTATTTCCCCTTTATGCGCAGCTTGTGTTTGACACACTGCCGCATGAGGCACACGATTTTTTGATCGACCCCACACGCATTATCACACAGAAAGGAGCGATAACGGATGCCAAGCTGGATCCCCGAGCGACCGACCTATAAAAAAGAGCACCGCACGGTCGGCTTTATGGTGCTTGCCGCGTTCCTGTTGCTGTTTTTGTGCCGTTTTCTCGCACCGTATCTGCCGATACCCGATCTTCCGTTTCTTCTGCCATTGCTTCTTATAGGCGTTGCGCTGCTGCTTCCCGCGCTTGCTTATATCCTGTTTCGCGGCAGCGGTTACACAAAAGCACTGCGCCTGGTATTGCCGCGCGGCACGCACACACCGCTGCTGATCGCCGCATTCCTTGCTCTGTTTTCGGGCACGCTGCTGCTTTCGATTTTATGCGGCGGCACCGAAACGCTTGGCAACTGTGTGGCGGCGTTTGACACCGCACACCCCAAAACGGTGTGGGAAATGCTTTTATTTTTGCTTGTCACCGCCGTGCTGCCCGCCGTGCTTGAGGAGCTCTTTTTCCGCGGCATTGTAGTGGTAGAATACGAGCGACGGGGGGCTGCGCGTGCCATATTGATGAGCACCCTGTTTTTTGCCCTTCTCCGCTTTGATCCTTCTAACCTGCTTGCCTATCTTTTTGCGGGTGCGCTACTCACGCTCGTGCTCTACGTCACCAACTCCCTTTTCGCCACGGTGATCCTGCACGTGCTCTACAATCTTTGTGCCGCACTCACCCAGCATTATCTCAATACACTTTACTATTTTACCGGCACGGTACAGCTTTTTCTGTTCGTTTTCATCTTGATACTGCTCGTATCGCTGATCCTGTTTTGCCGTGCCTCGGCGCGCGTTTATCGCGCACGTGACGAGCAAGGCATTGGCGACCCGCGTCGCGCAGTACCCTACAACGTACAGTTTTATACCGTGCTGGATGCCATCAGCGACCCCGCGATTATTCTTTGTGTTGGCATTGCCATTGCGGGATTTATTGTCCTGTAACAGCATTTACTCTTGCAATGGGATTAAAAATCACAAAAGAACAGCCGCCCAAACGGGCGGCTGTTCTTTGGATTTTTTGATTTTTCGCACAGTCTGGCAGTAAGCGGAAGCCGCGAAATACGCGATAAAACACCGCAACGTCGCGCCAACGCATTTAACCAAACAGCTCCTGCGCCACCTCAAGAATTTTGAAGCGCAGCTTATATTTGGCGTTGTTGCTGTCGGTGATGATGCGGTACTGCTCCTCAGTAAGGCCCGCCGCGAGAAAAATCTCCTCCGCCTCCCCTTTTGTGGTAGCTGCGGAAAGGCAAAGCGGTGGAAAAAGCACACACCACCAGTTTTGCCCCGCAGCCTCACCGATCATCACGCGCAGCGAGAGATACTCCCCTGCGGGAAAGGCAAGCGTTTCATAAGCGCGGGTGGGGTATTCCTCCGCGCCAAGCGACACGGCAACCGCATCACCGCTACCGTTTTTGCGCACGGTAGCCTCGGCTGCCGCGCGGATCGTTTCAAGATTTAGAGAAAGGATCCTTTCTGCCTCATCGCGCGTTTTTGCATCCTTTAATAGCGTTGCAGTAGTCGCCAAAACGGCATCACGCACCAAAAGCTTTCGTGCCTGATCCTCGGCACTGTCGGAATTGGCAAGCACGTGCAGGCGTATCACGCTATCGTAAACCGCCGCCTCGCCATGGATCGGCAAAACAGCAAACGCGGCGATCAGCAAGGACGCCGCCAGCAAAAAACCAAGCATTCTTTTTGTCGTCATAGTTGAGCTCCTTTTCGTTGTTACGACAAGGATGCCCCAAAAATGCCGCCGTTATACAGGATTTGGAAAAAATTTCCCTGTTTGGCTTTAACTACAAAAGCCGTGCAAATGTGGCTTCATCTGCACGGCTTGTTTTATTGTTCTTTTACGGCGATCAAGTCTTTGGCATACGGCAAGGACATGATCCAGTCACAAAGGGTGTGCCACTCGGCAAGCTTGTGCGAGCGACGCGCGTAATAAACATTGATAAGATTTTCATAGTTAAGCGTTACGGTGCGCATTTGATTATAGGAGCTTGGCAGCAGCTGGATCATGTTGTGCCACGCCTGCTTGTCGGTCTTATCCGACACGAATTTAAGGCGTTCCACCTCAAGGTAGGAGATCAGCGTATCAAGCGCGAGAAGCCCACCCTCGTCAAGCCGATCGTGCGAAAAATCGTTACGGTCAAACGCCTTGGCGTGGATCTTATGCATGGTGGAGGTGGAGTTTGCCACCGTACCCACCTTATAGGTATCAAATTCCTTCCACCAATAAAGCGGGGCAGTAATATCAACCGAAACAAAGATCTGGCGCAAAAACTTGCGGTGATCGCTGCCCGCACGCGCAAGACGGCGAGCAAGATCGATATCATTTTCGCCAAAGCAGAACACGCCGTTTTCATCATAGGTGCTATCCATGCGCGCCCAGCTGTTCATGGGATTGCGCGCGCCGCGTATGGCGTTTTCAAAATTCATCACCGAGGTACGTTCGATCAGGATCATATGCTATCTCCTTCATTTTCTTTTTTCATTAGGGCATATGCCGCCGCACAAAGGCTGCTTCCATCCACCCCTGCCGCCTGCCAAACGGTTTCACCCGCTTTCGGCACGGCAAAGCCGTTTTCCGCTGCCAGTATGCCATATTTTTTGTTTCGCAGCGCGCCGCGCGCCCGCAGTGCCGCCGCAAGATTTTCACCAAAGCCGCCCGCGCGTATCTCCTCCTCATAAAAGAGCAGATGGTCACCGACGAGAAGGGGCACAAGCTCCCCTGCCAGTGCGTCATAGGGGGCAATATACTCGCAAA
Organism: Eubacteriales bacterium; assembly: GCA_045652845.1. Lineage (GTDB taxonomy): Bacteria > Bacillota > Clostridia > Oscillospirales > CAG-272 > Firm-07. The sequence continues at coordinate 2,931 of JAZOLJ010000008.1, forward strand.
GCAGAATGCGTACCGCGATACCGTTTGAGTATAGCTCCTTTGCAGCGCGCAGTGCCTCGGCTACAATGCGACCGTGCGTGACGACCGTCAAAGCAGGTGCAGCACCACTCTCCCACGCGCGCACCGTGGGGCGCGCGCCCTCATCTGTGCCCGCAGAATAAAACGCCGCAAGCACGGCTTTGTCGGGTGAGCCTGCGGGGTAGCGGATCGCCGCAACGCCGCCCGCGGCGAGAGAAGCCTGTAAGGAAGCGGCAATTCCCGCCCCCGTTACGGGTGTAAATATGCGCACACCACGCATGGTTGACAGCAGCGAAACGTCGTAAACACCGTGATGCGTCGCGCCGTCACCGCTGTTGAAGCCCGCGCGGTCAACGGCAAGGATCACGGGGAGGGATTGTAATGCCGCATCGTGCAGCACGTTATCGTATGCGCGCTGCAAAAAGGTAGAATATACCGCCACAACGGGGCGTTTTCCCCCCGCTGCCATACCTGCGGCAAAGGTGACGGCATGCCCCTCGGCAATGCCAACGTCAAAAAAGCGACGCGGATGGGCGGTACGGAAGGGCTCAAGCCCTGTGCCATGGCTCATTGCCGCAGTAATGGCGCAAATGCGCTCGTCACCCTTGGCAAGCTCACAAAGAATGTGCCCAAACGTGTCAGAAAACGTGGGAATATCAGAGGATTTGCCGTTGGGGGGTAGACCGTGGTAAAGATCGGGGCTTGCCTCCGCTTCACTGTCACCCATACCCTTTTTGGTTTTCACGTGCAGGATCACGCTTGTGCCAAGCCGCTTTGCATATTCAAGCGAGGCGATCACACCCTCAATGTCGTTGCCGTCTATTGGTCCGCGATAGCGGATGCCCATGTGCTCAAAGAGATTTTCTTTATAAAACAGGTGCTTCACGCGGCGTTTGGCGCGCCGTAAAGCCCTGTAGATCGGGCGACCGAGCAGGGGCACGTGATGAAGCGTGCCTGCGGCAACCGATTTGGTCCACAAATACTCCTTTGAGGTGCGTATGTGAGAAAGATGCTCGGAAAGTCGCCCCGTGTTGGGAGATATCGACATTTCATTTTCATTGATAACGATCACGAGCCGCAGTCCGCGGCGGCAATTATTTAAGCCCTCGTAGGCAAGGCCGCCCGTCAGTGCCCCGTCGCCCACCACGGCAACCGTATAGGCGTCACTCCCCGACAGTGCATCCGCCTGTGCCATACCAATGGCAGCGGAAATTGCGGTAGAGCTATGCCCTGCGCCAAAGGCATCGTGCTCGCTCTCTGCGCGCTTTGTGAAGCCCGAAATGCCACCGCACTCGCGCAGCGTGTCAAAACGCTCCTTTCTGCCTGTCAGCAGCTTATGCACGTAGCTTTGGTGGCCCACGTCAAATATTACGTGATCGTGGGGGGTCGAAAATACACGGTGGATCGCCATCGTCAGCTCTACCACACCGAGATTGGAGGCAAGATGTCCACCGTTTTCGCGCACGCGATAAGCAAGATATTGGCGTATTTCGGCAGCAAGCGCAGGGAGCTTATCTTCCGGTAACGCTTTGAGGTCTGTGGGGCTGTTGATGCCCTGCAGCAGCGTATACTTTTCAAAATTTTCCACAGTGGCACCCCCCTCCTTGATGACTTTTATATCAGTATACCATAAAAAAGCCGTTTTGCAAAGCCCCTTTTTTAAAGTTTAAAAATTACTTGACACGGGGCACGTGCTATGCTATAATCAAGGCGTAAATAAAGGCTATCCGCACGCAAAGCGTCCGTTTGCGCATCATTGGATCTTAAAAGATGCGTTGCGGGGGCTTTTTTTTGGAGGTAATGATGCAAAAGATACACAACCCCTTTGGGGATCTTACCAAATTTGAGCTTGTGCTGTGGCTCGCTTCACTGCTTGTTTCAACGGCTTCCTTTTTCCTTTCCCCCGCAAAAGACCCACTCACCCTCATTGCCTCGCTTATTGGCTTTACCGCACTGATTTTTACAGCAAAGGGCTACGTATTAGGGCAGATCTTAATTCTCTTATTTGCCGCGATCTATGGCATTATCTCATACCGTTTCGCATATTACGGTGAAATGATCACCTATCTTGGCATGAGCGCGCCCGTGGCGATCGTTGCCATTGCTTCTTGGCTGCGCCACCCCTATAAGGATACCGCACAGGTTACCGTGCACCGCATGCGCGGCAAGGAATGGCTGCTGCTTTCCCTCTTGACAGCGGCGGTAACGGTAGTGTTTTATTTCGTGCTGGGTGCGCTCCATACAGCAAATCTTGTTGTCAGCACCCTTTCGGTGGCAACCAGCTTTTTTGCGGCATCTCTCACGGTCCTGCGCAGCCCCTTTTACGCGCTTGCCTACACCGTAAACGACGTGGTGCTGATCGCACTTTGGATCGCGGCGACCTTAAAGGATCCTTCAAGCCTGCCGATGGTGATCTGCTTCGTGATGTTTCTCGCAAACGACCTCTACGGGCTTTACAGCTGGCTCTGTATGCAAAGGCAGCAGGCGGCAAGGAATGCAACATAAAATGCAGAAATTTGTGTTTTTAGAATAACAGCACAGCTTATGTAAAAAAGAGCAGCGATCGCTGCTCTTTTTTTACACACCGTATTTGCGGCGGTGATCGGTAGGCGTATCGCCCACGTGCTTTTTGAAGGTGCTGCTAAAATAATATGGGCTTTCAAAGCCGCAAAGTGCGGCAATTTCCGCCACAGGGGTCTTAGTGTAGCAGAGCAGTGCCTCCGCCTTTTTCAGGCGCATTGCGGTCAAATACTCCATGGGAGTTAACCCTACGCTCTTTTTGAAATGGTGATTTAAACCCGAGGGGGAAAGGCAGGCAACCTGTGCCACCTCTTTTAGCGTGATCCTTCGCGAGAGATTTTTTTCAAAAAAGTACTGCACGCGCGCCATAATGCGATCCTTTGCCGTATCCGCTAACAGCCCCTCTATCTCGATTTGGTGAAAGATATCTGCCAAAAAGCCGTTTTTTAAATGCTCCTCGCCAAACCGATCGCTTAACTGCAGCAAATACTGCAGCGTAGACAAAAGTCGACCCGTGTCACCGATATTAACAAGACCGATCGGCAGGGCGTGCGTGGCGGGTGCCTCATACCGCACGTAGTAAAAAACAGTGGGGCGCAGGATCTTGCGTTCAAAATACACGGTATCGGGAAAGCTGACAAGTGCCCCCTCGCCCGCGCGGCAACGCGCGCCCGACATAAAAAATTCAATCTCTCCCGAAAGGATATAAAAAAGTGCGTGCTTGGGTTGATACCCTTTTTCGATGGCAAAGCCTTGCAGCTCGATCCGTCTGCAGTCAATCAGCCGTTTCATACGCCCTCCATTGCAATATTTTATATTTTTATCATAATATATTCCATTTACAATGTCAAGATTTGCGATAAAATTAAAATATAATATATTTTAATATTTTGAGGTGACGTATGAACGAAAGAATTTTTGAAACAGACGTTTTGGTAGTGGGCGGCGGCCCTGCCGGTGCTTGTGCGGCGATCACTGCCGCGCGACACGGGGCACGCGTGCTGCTTGTTGAGCAAGGTGGCAGCTGCGGCGGCATGGCAACGGCGGGGCTGGTTGGCCCCTTTATGACCTCCTACGACGCAAAGGGCGAAACGATGATCATTCGCGGCATTTTTGAGGAGATCGTTGACCGCCTTGTAGCAAGGGGCTTTGCCATTCACCCCTCGGAGGTGATGGGCGGCACCGCCTTTACCTCTTGGATCAAAATCGGGCATGACCACGTAACACCGTTTGAGAGCGAGGGCTTAAAGCTGGTGCTGGATGAAATGCTGAGCGAGGCAGGCGTAAAAATTCTCTATCACACCACGTTTCTTGAGCCGATCGTGAAGGAAAGCACGATAACGGGTATCAAAATTGCCTCCAAATCGGGCATTGACACCGTAAACGCCACGGTTGTGATCGACTGCACGGGTGACGGCGACGTTGCCGCCCGCGCGGGTGTGCCGTTTGAAATGGGCAACGAGGAGCTGGGGCTCATGCAGCCCGCAACCATGTTTTTCCACATCAGCCACGTGGATAGCGACGCGGTGGAGGCGGATATCCAGGCAAACCTGCACAACTTTTACCGCCGTGACGGTGTGAATTATCGCTCGCTCCATTGGCGCGTGAGCGAAGCGCGCGAGGCAGGAGATTGGACGCTGAAGCGCGTGAGCATTGGACTGTTTCGCATGCCGAAAAAGGATGAATGGTGCGTAAACACCTCACGCATGATGGGCGTGGACAGCACCGATAACGAAAGCCTGACCGCCGCCGAGCTTGAGGGCAGAAGACAGGCTGATGAGATCCTGCGCTTTTTGCGCAAATACGTGCCCGGCTGTGCCGATGCACGCCTCAAATCCACCGCCTCTCACGTTGGCATTCGCGAAAGCCGCCACATCAAGGGGCAGTACCGCTTGACGGCGGACGATTTGATCAGCTCCAAGGTGCCCGCCGACAGCGTATTTATTGCCGCAAACTCGGTTGACGTGCACGGCAGATTTGGCCCCACCAGCAACGAATACACGCCCATTGAGGGGAATTATTACGGCGTGCCCTACCGCAGCCTTTTGCCCGTTGGCGTTGAGGGCTTGCTCTTGGCGGGGCGCTGTGTGAGCGCCGATTCAACGGCTGCAGGCGCTATTCGCGTGATGCCCCCCTGCATGGCAATGGGACAAGCGGCAGGCACTGCCGCCGCACTGGCAATCAAAAAGGGTATCACGCCCGCAGCACTTGACGCGGGCGAGCTGATCGCGACGCTCAAAAAAGACGGCGTATATTTACCCGAAGAAAAAACCGTATGATCATTACCGTGGATTGCGGCGCAACCAACATGCGCTGCCGCCTGTTTGAGGGCGACGGTCAAATTGATGAGGTCAAAACTGCCTGTGGCACAAGAAATGCCGCCTTTGCGGGCAGCAATGCGCCGCTTGAGGCGGCTCTTCGCGATATGCTTGCTGCACTGCTTCAAAGAAACGGCATCAAGAAAGCCGACGTTGAAATGATCGTTTCGGCGGGCACGCTTGCCTCAAGCGCGGGGCTTTATCACGTGCCGCATGCACTTGCCCCCATCGGCATTGCCGAAAGTGCCGCCGCCGCACGGGCGGTGGTACTGCCGCAGATCACCGATATTCCCATTTTGTTTATCCCCGGTGTGCGCACCGCGCCAAAGCCCGATGAGAGCGACCCCATGCGTGCCATAGAGCTATACGACTCAATGGGCGGCGAGGAATGCGAGTGCTACGGTATTGCCACAAGCCTCGGGCTTGTGGGCGCGTATATGATGGTGATGCCCGGCTCCTATTGCCAGACCTTTACAGTAGATGATAATGCGCGCATCACGTCGGTTTTCACCTGCATGTGCGGCGATCTCATTGCCGCCATTGCGGAGCACACCTTCTTAAAAAACACCCTTCCCTCTCCCGTGATCCGTGAGATCGACGAAGCACGCCTGATCGAGGGCTTGGAGTATTGCGCAAAAAACGGCACCTCAAACGCCTTGATAAAATCGCGCATGCTGCACGTGTGGGGCAACCACACCCTTGACGAAGCTGCTAATTTTTTGCTTGGTGCTATTTTACATGATACTATCGTGCAAACGGCGGCACGCTGCAGGGCTGCGGGGCTCCCGCTTGTGTTGGGCGGCAGCAACCCCTTGCGCGAGATCTTTCGCCTCTTGCTCACGCACGCGGGGATAGATAACCTCATTACCGTTGACGATGATACCGCGCGCATTGCCTCCTCCCTCGGGGCGCTTGCGGTATACCGCCAATGGAAATCGATGCAAGAAGATGCACAACGGTAACAAAATCGCCGCGCGACCACCGCGCGGCAGCAAAAAAGAGAGCCTCCCCGTGGGGAGGCTCTCTTTTTTTGTTGGGTAGTGTTGTCTATTTAGATGCACTTGCCAAAACTCAAAGAACCAGTGTTTTCAAGGTTCATCACAAGAGTTGACTTTTTTGCAAATTCGTGCTATACTGTTTTTAACCGAGCATCGCGTATGCAGTGCTTGGCTTGTGGTAGATCAACCAAAAATTTTCAAGAAGGAGAAAACCTATGAAAAAGCTTGTATCACTCTTACTTACCGTATGCGTGTGCCTTGGCGCGCTCCTTTCACTGACGGCGTGCGGTCACGAGCACTCCTACAAATCCGAATGGTCGAAGGACCAGACGCACCACTGGCACGCCTGCGAGGGCAAGGACTGCACCGAGGTAGCAGACAAGACCGAGCACACCTGGAACGGCGGTGAGATCACCACTGCCCCCACCAAGGAAGCTGCCGGCACAAAAACCTTCACCTGCACCGCTTGCGGCGCCACCAAAACTGAGCCCGTAGCGTATAATCCCCAAACAACCGTTACTGCAGAGCAATTTGCAAGCGCCTTCACGCTCGGCAACAACTGGACCATTTCCTTCTTTGGATTCCACCCGGTTTACCAGCAAAAAATGAGCGTCGTGCAAAAGCGTGCTGACAACAAATTCCACTGCATCGAAACGATGATGGATGCAAACGACACCGTGCTTGACACCTACGAGGATTTCGATGAGATCGTTGACAACGTATGGTATGGATACAGATATGATGAGCAGACGGAAAAATTCGACAAGGTAACCGTTAGCGATCCCGTAGAGCAGCGTCTTGCCAGCATGCTGAGCGACTATCTCCCCGACTGCCTGAAGGTTTTTGCCGACTATACCTACGACGCTCAAGCCAAGGCGTACGTTGCCGCATCGATCCTCAACACGCAGTCGAACACCACGCTGACCAACGTCTCCCTGTCCTTTGAGGACGGCGCTCTGGTCGGCCTCTCCTACACTATCGACATGGGTGGTGCAGCCGTTTCCTACACCGCCACCATCACCTACGGCGATGCCACCGTTACCCTGCCCGCCGTTGACTGATCTATAGCTTTTCACACAAAAAGAGCCTCCCGTCGGGAGGCTCTTTTTGTTGGCGCGAACAACCGCTTGCCACGAATGGCAAGCACAAACATTCAAAGCCGCGCGTCGGCGCGAGCAAAAAGAAAACGCCCCCGATTGGGTGCGTTACGACGGGACGTTGAACCACTTTGCAGGGCTTTGCCCTGCACATTTGAAGAAGGTCTTGATGCCTGAACGGCATCATTTTGCTTTGCAAAAATCGACCTCCTTCTCTGCCGCCGCTTCGTGTGGTGCTGATGGGGACGAACGCAAGGGCGGCAGGGGTCCGGCAGCTGCCGAACCCCGCACCAAACGCAAAAGGGAGTGCTTCGGCACTCCCTTTTGCGTTTGGCTAGTGTTGTCTATTTAGATGCAGATCAAAGCCCGAGCAATTCTTTTTTCTTGGTGTCAAATTCTTCTTGCGTGATCGCCCCCAAGTCAAGCAAATCCTTGTATTTTTTCAACTCATCCGGCACAGACCCGATAAACGTCGATGCTTGCGGTGTTTGTTTATCTGCGGCTTGCGGAGTGGCGGAGATCGTAACACTGTCATTTTGAACCTTCGCGTCTTTGCTTTTTAAAAGCGATAAAACACCGGGGACAAGACTGATAACGAAAGCCAGTATGCACCCAAAGAGTGTGTCGATAGGGGACCGATAAAATCTAACAGTTTCTTCCACATAAGCCCTCTCCGTCATCGTAGACCACAGAGCTTCAGTATCTAATATATAAATGACATCTCCTTCAACACATACAACTATACACAACACCACTGCAGCAAGTGGCAAAGCGGAGAAATATATTTTATTTAAAATCTCACACCGTGGGATAATTGCCTCTGCGGCCACAACAATATTGATTCCCAACACGACCAAAAAAACGATCTCCAAAGTAGCACCACAGCTTTTCGAGTTAAGATAAGCCGCTTTGCCAAAAAAATTCATGGAGAGGTCGTTGTAATCTATTATAGTACCCTGCCGCGGACCGCCGCTTACTACATACAATGTTGTCTTTTCCTGTGCTGGGATTTCAATTATCACTAAAAGCAAGAATGATAGAATGAGGAATATAAGTTTGATTATGTTTAATATAAGTGCGGTCTTGTCTTGTTTCTTCTGTATAGAAGTGGTCATTGAATAGGTGTCAGTCATTCGCAATAATCCTTTCTTATCATGTTCTTCTTGAATATCGATGCTAAGTATCTTATTAATATTTGCAATTTATTTCATTCAAACATCAAAATCAATTTCCAGGATAATTGACAAATCCGAAATTTTTTGTGCTCAAGGGCAATGAATTTGATTTAAATTGCTTGTTCATAGTATTCAATAGCATTTGCAGATAGATGGTTGCGGCCTGACTTGTTTCACCAGGCGATAATGCTGTTGCTGTACTTGAATAATTGTCATATGGCAATTGCGTTGTATCCAAATCAATTGTAGAAGCCACGATTTTTCCTTCTATATCAGATGCGACATGAGTAGAATGCCAATAATTAAAAGTATATGCATATACTCCACTTGCACCTGGTTCAATATTTATGGTAAAGAAATATTTAGAATCCTTTGATAAACGACATGCAACAAAATTTGTGCCTTCGCTTTTCGACAAATTAAACTTATATGCATCACTAGAAATGTAAACTGTCTTTTCATAAGACCAATAAATCCCTCCTGTATAAATGTTTGTTGCTTTTGTCCCACGAGTTAACACAAAATTCAGAAGAGTTTGATAATAATCTATTTCACATACCTCACACGATTCTACTCCTTCGTGGTCATAAATACTATATGTGCCATCGGTAGTTTCGCAAACAGAACATTGTTTGGGGGCAATACATGTTGCATCAATCCAAGAGTGGCCTAAAGATGAGCCTTCGATTTCTTCGCAGGCAGAGCAGGTTTTAGGCGAGGTACAGGTTGCATCAACCCAAGAATGTCCTAAAGATACCCCCGTTGTTTCATCACACAAAGAACATGTTTTAGGAGCAGTGCAGGTTGCTGATTTCCATATATGTTGACATGATTCTGATGTTTTTGACGAGGAACATGCAATTGTAGTTAACAGTATACATATTGCAATCAAAGCGCAAAATAACTTAAATGTTGCATGTAGATATTTACCCTTGAATTTCATAATAATAAATCCTTTCATTTGTTTTTGGGCGGTATTGCATTTTTAGGAATATGCCAAGGCGAGCCTGGCTTGTCCTGTGTGGCGCCCTCTATTTTTCTTTCACGACACCACTTTTGAACTGTTGCTTGTGACACGCCCCATTTCTCGGCGGCGTCCTTTGTACCCATATCTGCCATTTTGCTTTATTTAACCTCCTTGCAAAACAGTTTTAGTAGAGTTTGGTTTTGCGAACGAGCAAAACAAGAACTATACTGCCTATAATTGTATCATCATAGTTCCTGTTTGTCAAGGGTTTTATGTGTTATAATTCCTATATAAAGTGCGAAAAGAGGAAGAATTATGCTTGTTTTCGATTTTCTTGCGATTGGCAATAAACTCTGCCTGATCAGAAAAGCTATGGGAATGACACAAGCAGAGGTTGCAGAAGCAGCAGGCGTTTGCGACAGGACCTACGCCGATATCGAGCGAGGCACGGTCAATATGCGTGTGGAAACGCTGTTACGCATATGTAAGGTGCTGAAAATCACCCCCGACGAGGTATTGACAAGCGACACCGACCTTTCCTCTGATGAAATTTTGGCTCTTCTCAATTCCGCATCAAGCAAAAACAAGAAAACGGCTTTGAAGATATTAGAGGCATATTTACAAAGTATTTGATAGAAACAAACAAAAAAGAACGGACATCAGTCCGTTCTTTTTTGTTATGCGCTTGATGGGACTTGCCCCGCTTTGGCGGCGAGCCGCCGAAGTTAAAGGATGATGGGACGTTGAACCACTTTGCAGGGCTTTGCCCTGCACGTTTGAAGAAGGTCTTGATGCCTGAACGGCATCATTTTGCTTTGCAAAAATCGACCTTCTTCTCTGCCGCCGCTTCGTGTGGTGCTGATGGGGACGAACGCAAGGGCGGCAGGGGTTCAAGACCGCGCTTCGCGCGGCAGCAAAAAAGAGAGCCTCCCGATTGGGAGACTCTCTTTTTTGTTGGTGCGAGAAACGGGACTTGAACCCGTACGGTGTAAACCACACGCCCCTCAAACGTGCGCGTCTGCCAGTTCCGCCACTCTCGCGTGGCAACGCTACTATTATACACAAATGGCAAAGGCTTGTCAAGGGGGTTTTGAAAAGTTTTTAAAGTTTTTTTGCGTTAAAATCCCTCGGGCAGCCTTACGGTGCTTTTGGGGATCTTGGCGAGGTCAAAAAGCGGAACAAGCTCGCTTAATTCCACTGGCTCGGGGCGCGCGATCAGCCCAAGAGCCGCGGCAAGCGCGCCGAGGACGGGTGCGGCGGTCTTGTATTTTTGGCGCACCGTTTCCATGCATCCGTCGCCCTCCCTTTTCGAGAGCCTTCTGCCTGCGGCATCCACCAAAAGCGGAATATGGCAATACGACGGCGTAGCAAGGCCCAGTGTTTTTTGCAAATAGATCTGGCGTGGAGTGCTAAAAAGCAGGTCGTTGCCGCGCACCACCTCCGAAACGCCCGAAAGCGCATCATCCACCACCACAGCAAGCTGATAGGCAAAAATGCCGTCGGCGCGGCGCACCACAAAATCTGAGCAATCGCGCAACAGATTTTCACGGTATTCCCCCGCAATACGGTCAAACACCCCCAGCTCCTCGTCGGGCACGGTGACACGAAACGCAGGCTTTTTGCCCGCGGGCGGCTGCTCACCGCGTGCAGCGCGCAGCAGGCAGCGTCTGTCGTAGATCGGCGCGTGATCCGAAAGATGGGGCGCGGTGGTAGCGTGCAGCTCGGCACGGGAGCAATAGCAGGGGTAGATCAGCCCCTTGTCCTTTAAAATATTAAAATATTCCTCATAAATTTCTCCGCGCGCCGACTGATACAGCACCTCGCCGTCAAAGCTAAGCCCCAGCCATGCAAGATCGTCAAGCATATAGCGCGTATTTTCCCCCATAAAGGGGCAGCGTGCAGCATCAAGATCCTCAATACGAAGCAATATTTTACCGCCCTGCTTGCGCGCAGAAAGCCACGCAACCAGCGCGCACATCAGATTGCCAAGATGCAATCTTGCGCTGGGTGTTGGGGCAAAACGCCCCACAACGGGTGGTTTTTTTACATCATCCATCTTTAAAGTCCTTTCGTGTTAGGGGGAATGACACGCAGCTCCCTGCCATCGGTGCCAAACACCAGCGTGCCACTCTCATCGGTGCGGTAAACGTGGCTGCCTACCGCCGCAAGATTGGCAAGCACCACCGCGTGCGGAAAGCCGTAAGCATTGCCCTTCTCACAGCTGATGGCGGCAACGGTAGGGGTAAGTGCTGCCGCAAACGCCGCCGTGGTAGAGGTGCTTGAGCCATGGTGCCCAACCTTTAAAAAATCACAATTCAAGTAGGCTTCACCGTAGGTCGCAAGCAGCCAAGCCTCGACCTCCTGCTCGGCATCACCCATAAAGAGCAGCACCGTATCACCAAAGCAAACGCGCAGCACGGTGCCCGCGTTATTTTCGTTGCGGTCGGCATTGGCACTCTCGCCCGGCAAGCCTGCCGCAAGCACCTCAACGGCGGCGTTACCAAAGGAAAAGTGTTGCCCCGTCACGGCAGTGTCAACGCGCGCACGCGCCGCCGCCTGCTCACAAATCATGCTGTATCCAACGTCCTCACTCTCGCCTACGGGCAGCAGCACCTGCTCGACCGCAAGCTCATTCAAAATCAAATGCGTGTTGCCGATATGATCCTCGTGCGGGTGGGTCAGCACAAGCAGGTCAAGGTGATCGACCCCGTAGGTCATCAAGGCGGTGCGCAGTGCCGCCTCCTCGGCGGCGGTGCCCGTATCGATCAGCATGGTCTTTTCACCCGTGCGCAACAAAATAGCATCACTTTGCCCAACGTCAAGCACGTACACGTAAAGATACCCCTCATCACGCTCCGAAAAATCAAGCGCGTACAAAAAACGCGCCAGGGCTGCTACGATAAATAAGAGAGCCAGCGCACGCCAAAGGACGGCCGCGCGCGGCATTTTTAGTGCTTGTTTTTTCTTTTCCACGTGCGCCTCCTTGGTTTTTTCTTTATTGTATCATATTTTTGATGCTTTGAAAAGAGGCTTTTGCTTTTTATCAAACGGTCAAGCCGTGGCGCATATAGTAGGCAAGGGTGAATGATCCGAACTCGGATCATTCACCCTTGCCTAAAAGAGAGGTGATGGTGTGAAAATCAGAATTGCCCCCGCTGCAGTGTTGTATTTTTTTATGCTTGCGCCAAGCAAAAACCACCTGCTTGCAGCCACCCTTCTTGCCGCCCTTTTTCACGAATGTGGGCATCTGCTGGCGGCACGGTGGCTTGGCGTGCGGGTGCGCTTGCTTGAAATTGATCTGTTTGGCGCTAAAATATACCCGTTTGGCTTTATTTCCTCTTACCGACAAGAGCTGCTGCTTGCCGCAGCAGGGCCGCTTTTCTCACTCATGCTGGGGGCATTTTTGCTGCCGCACGCAAGCACGCCCTTTCATGCGGCTCTTTTGCGCACAACGCTTTCCTTTGCCCTGTTTAACCTGCTTCCCATTCGCGATTTTGATGGAGGCAGAGTGCTGCACGCCGCACTCTCGCGCCTTTTTTGCACGGATACGGCAGATCGCGCGCTTGCCGTGACCTCATACCTCACGCTCCTTTTTCTCTTTTCCCTCTCCTCTTGCATTTTGCTGCGCTACGGGCAAAATTTGGCACTTGCCGTGCTTTCTGCCTCGCTGTTTGCAAAGCTGTTTTTGCCGCAAAAATAAAGCACGGATGCACTTTTTTGTGCATCCGTGCCGTTTTTTATTGGGTTTGCCAAAGTGTGGCAACAATGCGGCGGCGTTTTCTGCCTCGCACGGCAAAGAATATGCCTGCACCCACACAGGTGCCGAGTATCACGCCTGCCATTACGATAATGGAGGTGTTGATGGGACTTTCGATCTTCAGATCCTCCCACAGGCTATTGAGGAGCATCAAGCGTTCCTCGGGGAGATTTTCGTAAAACTCCATCGGAATATCCTCGGTGCCGTAAAGGATCTCCATCGCGTCGGGGTGGATCTCCTCCATGGTGGCACGGTAGTCCTCATCCTCGGTGACAAGGCGATTGGGCGAAGCATAGCAAATATACTCTGCATTGGCGATCGCCGCCTCCTTTGAGAGCATGAAGTTGATGTATCGCTCTGCAATTTCCGGATTTTGGCTGGAGGCGGGCACGCACATTGCGTCAACAAACACGTTGGTGCCCTCCGTGGGATAACAGAAGCCAAGATCCTCATTATCGGCATACATGGTGAAGAAATCGCCCGCATAATAGGGGGCAATGGCGGCAGAGCCGTTCTCCATTTTGTTAAAGATCTCATCCATCACGTAGCCCTGCACGATCGGCTTTTGCTTCATCAGCAGCGCGAGTGCCTCGCGCCACTCTGCCTCGTTTTCGGTATTTACGCTGTAGCCGAGCTTAAAAAGAGCCGTAGCAAATGCATCGCGAGAGTTGTTAAATTGCAGCACGTTGCCCTCGTATTTCTCGTTCCACATAATATCCCACGTACCAAGATCCGCCTCATCCACCATGGTAGTGTTATAAATAATACCAACCGTGCCGTAGGTGTAGGGCACCGAATAGGAATTGGTGGGATCATAGTAGGGCATCTGATCGCCAAACATGGCGGTAAGATCAATATACTGCGCGTTGGGGATGTTTTGAAGGTTTAGCGGGCGCAAAAGCTCCTCCTCGATCATGCGGGCGATCATGTAATCAGACGGGATGACAATATCGTAATTCGCCGCACCGCTGCTGATCTTGGCATACATATCCTCGTTTGAAGAATAGGTGGAGTAATTGACCTCCACGCGCTGGCCGTATTCCCTAAAATACCACTCCTCAAAGGCGGCGTTTACGTCAAGCGAGCCCTCGGTGCCGTCGGAGATGTATTCACCCCAGTTGTAAACGTAAAGCGTAACGGCTTCGCCCGAGTCGCCGCACGAGGAAAAGGCAGGTAAAAGCAGTGCCAAAACAGCAAATAAGAGGCATACGGTAACGATTTTTTTCATTTTACCCCCTCCCTTCTGCGTTTGGTCTTATCCCCGATGCTGCCTGCAAAGTTTACGGCAAGCAAAAGCGCCAAAATGGTAACGATGATCAGCGTGCACAACGCATACATGCTGTATTTGACGTTATGCGCGGTTTGGTTGTAGATGTAAAGCGGCAGGGTCTGAAAATCGGGGGAGCTTACGAAATGGCTGATCACGAAATCATCAAGCGAGAGCGTGAACGCCATCACAAGACCCGAAACAATACCCGGTACGATTGCAGGCAGCTCCACCTTGAAAAAGCTTTGTGCGGGGGTGCAGCCAAGGTCAAGTGCTGCCTCGCGCAGGGTACGGTCAAACTGCTTAAAGCGCGGCAGAACAGAAAGAATGACGTAAGGCAGGCTGAAGGTGGTGTGGGCAATGAGCATAGTCCATTTGCCAAGAATATCTCCCATGCCGATCATGCCGCCAAGCGCAACGAAAAGAAGCATCATCGAAACGCCCGTTACGATATCGGGGTTCATCATCGGGATATTGGTCACCGAATTGATTGCCCCCTTGAGATAGCGATTGCGCATACGGTCAAGCCCCAGCGCCGCAAAGGTGCCGATCACGGTAGAAAGCAGGGAGGAGGTGAGTGCCAAAAACAAGGAGTTTTTAAGCGACTCGAGTGCCACCTGATCGCGAAAGAGCTCGCCGTACCAGCGGAAGGAAAAGCCCGTATAGGCAGAAAGCGAGCCACCGTCGTTAAAGGAAAAAACAACAAGCACCAGTATGGGTGCGTAAAGCAGGGCAAACACCACCCAAAGATAAAGACGGGAGAGAATTTTCATACGATCATCTCCTCTCCGTCGCCATCGGAAAAGCGGTTCATCACGGCAATGGAAATGAGAATGAGGATCATCATAACCAGCGAGATCGCCGCACCGATGTGATACGTGGAAGCGTATTTGAACTGACGCTCAATGGTATCACCAATGAGGTCAAAGTTGCCGCCGCCAAGCTTTTGTGAAATATAGAAGGTAGAAATAGAGGGCACAAACACCATGGTAACGCCCGAAACGATACCGGGGACGGTGAGGGGCAGGATCACGCGAAACAGGGTTTGGATGCCGTTGCACCCAAGATCCGCCGCCGCCTCAAAATACCGCTTATCGAGCTTGCTGATCGAGGTGTAGATGGGCAGCACCATATAGGGCAGAAAATCGTACACCATGCCAAGAATAACCGCGCCGCCCGTGCCGACCACAGAAACGGGATTAAGACCCATGGCGGTAAGCAGGCTGTTAACAAGACCCCCGTTATCAAGCAGAGTCATGAGGGAGTAGGTGCGGATAAGTAGGCTGATCCACATAGGCAGCATCAACAGCAGCATCAGCAGCTTTTGCGTGGAGGGCTTGGCGCGTGCCATCACAAAGGCAAGCGGATAACCGATCAGGAGGCAAAATGCCGTTGCTACCAGCGCAAAGCAAATAGACAGGAAAAAGATATGCGAATACGAGGAGAGCAGCTCGATGTTGGATAGCGAAAGGCTGCCCTTGGTATCGGTAAACGCAAAATACAACACGAACAAAAGCGGCCCTAAAACAAAGAGCACGATCCATACCATATGGGGGACCGCCGCCGCCTTTTCAAGCAAGGAGCGCTTCTGCTTCATTCCGCCACGTCCTCCTCTTCCACCTCAAGCTCGGGGTCGGATAGATGCTCCATCTCCTCGGAGAAGGTGGAGTAGTCGCCAAACATGCCGGAATATTCGGATTTTTTCATCACGTGAATGGCATCGGGCTCGATGTAAAGCCCGATTTTTTGCTCGGGTGCTACGTAATCCGAGGTTTCGATCATCCACTTAAAGCCCGCAATGTCAACAATGATCTCATAATAGTCGCCCTTGAAGGTAACCGAGGAAACGGTGCCCGAAAGCATTCCCCTTTCTACCTCTACCACGTCAACATCCTCGGGGCGAATGACAACGTCCACAGGCTCGTTTTTCGCAAAGCCGCCGTCAACGCAATCGAAAACATGCCCCGCGAAGCGCGCCTTTTTGTCGGCAAGCATAACGCCGTCAAGGATATTGGATTCACCGATGAAATCGGCAACAAAGGCGTTGATCGGCTCGTTATAAATATCGGTTGGCGTGCCGATCTGCTGAATTTTACCGCCCGCCATCACGACCACGGTATCGGACATGGAGAGTGCCTCCTCTTGATCGTGCGTAACGTAGATAAAGGTAATGCCCGTGGCGTGCTGAATGCGCTTTAGCTCATTTTGCATATCCTTGCGCAGCTTGAGATCAAGGGCGCCTAACGGCTCGTCAAGCAGCAGCACGCGGGGGCGATTGATAAGCGCGCGTGCAATGGCAACACGCTGCTGCTGACCGCCCGAAAGGGTGGTGGGCTTGCGGTTTTCAAAGCCCTTTAATCCCGTCATGGTCAGCATTTCGCGCACACGGTCGCGAATTTCCTCCTCGCCAACCTTTTGGAGGCGCAGCCCAAACGCTACGTTATCATAAACGTTAAGATGCGGAAACAGTGCATATTTTTGGAACACGGTGTTTACCTGACGCTTGTAGGGCGGCAGGTCGTTGATGCGCACGCCGTCAAAGATCACCTCGCCAACGTCAGGCGTTTCAAAGCCGCCGATGATACGAAGTGTGGTGGTCTTTCCGCAACCGGAGGGACCCAGCAGGGTCACAAATTCCTTGTCGTGGATGTCAAGATCAATACCGCAAAGCACCTGCTCGCCATCAAAGGATTTTTCAATTGATCTCAGCTCGATCAGCTTGTCGTTCATTGGGCATCAATACTCCTTTGGGTAAAAATTTCAAAACGGCTTGCTAAAACGCGGCTTTAAAGCCCGTTTTAGTACAACAAAACCGATTATAGCGGTATTGTAACATAAACTATATCAAAATGCAATAGTTTTTTGTTAAAAAATCGGAAATAGGCGAAATCTCGCCGTATCTGCCCGAAAAAACTGCGGATTTTCCGATTTAAAAACGAAAAAACTCCGCTTTTCTCCGAAATCCTTTAAAATCCTCCGAAATCCTCACTTTTTGTCAGAAGCCCGCCAAAATAAAAAGAGAAGCCGCTTGGCGTATGCGCCAAGCAGCTCCGATTGAGTTAAATTTTCAGCCGCGCGGCTTGCCTCCGCGGCAAATGGCAGCAGCGATCAAGCCAAAGACAAGCGCCGCGGCAGTGCCGCCTGCGGCAGCGCTAAGACCGCCCGTAAACGCACCGATCAAGCCCCTCTCGTTCACCGCCTCGCGCACGCCCTTGAAAATGAGATAACCAAACCCCGTTAAGGGGGTAGTTGCCCCCGCGCCCGCAAACTCTACTAATGGGCGGTACAGCCCCACGGCACCGAGCAGCACGCCCGCAACCACAAAAGAAACGAGTATGCGCGCAGGGGTCAGCTTGGTTTTGTCAATGAGGATCTGCGCGATCACGCAAAACGCGCCGCCCACCAAAAACGCCCAAAGCAGCCTTAACACAATTTCCATTCGCTTTCCTCCTTTGCCGTAAGGCAGACAAGATGTGCAATGGCAGGAATGCACTCGCCCTGCTGAATGATCTGTGGGCTCATCATGGCGCCCGTGCCGAGAAAAAGCACGCGGCGCAGCTCACCCGACGCGAGCTTTGGCAAAATATACGAGGCAAGCACCGCCGCCGAGCAGCCGCACCCTGACCCACCCGCGTGGGTATCCTGCGTTTCACGGCTGTAAATCATCATGCCGCAATCGTTGTAAACGTCGCGCACGTCTATGCCATCCATTGCCATTAGATCGCACAAAATAGCACTGCCCTCGTAGCCGAGATCCCCCGTGGCGATCAGATCAAAATCGCGGGGGCGCTTGCCCGACTCCCTAAAAAATCGCAGCAGCGTATCTGCCGCGGCAGGTGCCATTGCCGCGCCCATGTTGGCGGCATCCTTAATGCCCTTTTCTACCACTGTTCCGGGCATCACGCCGCGGATCAGTGCCTCGGCGCGCTCGCTCTCGCCTACCACAAACGCCCCCGCACCCGTTACCGTCCACTGTGCGGTAGGCGTGCGCTGCGCGCCATATTCAAGCGGCGAGCGATACTGACGCTCGGCGGTGCAGTTGTGCGAGGATGCCACCGCCGCCGCGCGACGCAGCTGACCGCTTGAGGTCAGCAAAGCTGCCAGCAGCAGCCCCTCCGCTGCCGTGGAGCAAGCACCGTATAACCCCAAATACGGTACGTCAAAATCCTTTAATCCGTATGCTGCACCCACGCACTGATTGAGCAGATCGCCCGCTAAAATCGCGTCAAGCTCCTCCTCGTGCAGTCCGCCCTTTGCCAGCGCGGTATTAAGTGCAAGGCGCTGCAGCTCCGCCTCTGCCTTTTCCCAAGTCCTTTGCCCGAAGCGGTCGTCCTCACCGTGCAGATCGAAGAAGCCCCCAAGCGGGCCGTTTTTTTCGATTTTTCCCACCACAGATGCGGCGCAAAGTATGCCGCACTCGGTGATCTTTAATGCCTTTCTCATCCTTCCACTCCCCTTCCTCCCTCTTATCTTTCCGCAATTTCCATTTTTTATACAAGAAAAAAGTGTGTTGCGCGACATCGCGCAACACACCGTGGATATTATGCGGGCTTGTAGGCAAGCACTGCCTCAAGCACCTCGCGCAAATTGCAAAGGATAGCACAGGCGGCATCCTTTTTGGCTACTGCCTCTGCCCGCTCGGCATCTGCCACCGCGAGCGCCGCTTCCAGTGCCTCGGCACGCTCACGGAGAGCCGCGCACTCGGCGTGCAACGCTTCAATTTCGCTATCACGCGCCGCAAGCTGCTCGTCAAGCAGCTCGGCATCTGCCTCGGTGGGGGTGCCAACCATCACAAAATTCGCATCGTATGCGGGGTTATCGAACCAAACCTCACCCTCGCATTTTACGTAATCGTCTGCCGCCTCGTCCCAGCCGTAGGACTTGGTTTCGGTATAGCCGCGATAACGCGACACGGCAGGATTTTCCTTTACCTTTTCAAAGAGCGCCCGCACATCTTGGCGGGTGCTGACCTTCTCCTGATAATTCAAAACAGCTTTTCAACTCCTTTCAAGATTTTGAGCACAGCTTCAAGGATTTCTGCGCCCTCCTCGCGCTGCATCATATCGAGCGCGCGGCTTTTCACGTGCAGTCATTCAAGCGTATCGGTCTTGCCATGGGCATTTACGCCCTTTGAATACGCAATATCCGCCTCAATGCGTGCCGTCAGCTCCTCCTCGTTAAACTCACATCCAAGGTCGGCAGCAAGCACGCGCAAGCGCGACAGCACGTAGTTCAGCTTTTCTGCCGAGGAATATTCGGTAAACTGCTCTGCCTGCAGCTCGTACTCACGCGCCGCCTCAAAGAGTGCCGTCATGCACTGCAAGCCCTTCAGCCTGCCCGTGTGGCAAAACTTATACACGTTATACGCAAGTGCCGCAAGGTTTACAAGGATACCGAAGCAAATGCCAACCAGCTCCCAATTACAGCTGATCCATTCAAACACCGTCATATCGCCTCCTTACCGCGCCCCGCGCCGTCTGCCAAATCCGCCGCGGCGTTGCAAAAAGCGTGCGTATTCGCCGTACGCCTCCTTAAAAACGCCGTTTGCAAACTCATAGGTTTCGGGCGTGCCGTGCACAAACTCCAGCATTGCCACAAGATAGGTCCAGTAGAGCCTGTCGTAGGGCGCGGGAACGCTGAGCTGCTCACCGGAAAGCCCAATATAGCGATTGTCACAGACATATCTGCTATGAAGCTCGCAGGCGATCTTTTTCTCAAGCTCCTCAAGCCAGCGGAGCATCACGGTATCCTCAAGATCATGCGGCTTTACGCTTTGCACGAATGCCAATACTTCATTTTTTGTCATGTAAGCCACCTCACACATCGCGTCTGCGGCTCTCATCGGCAAAGCGACCCGCCTCGCGCTCCATCAGCTCGGCGGTGCGCAGATCCTGGATCTCGGATTGATCGAGCAAAAGCGCAAACTTGCGGCGGATCCTGGTCCACACACCGCGACGGATCACGCAGTTTTTGCCGTTGATCGCCACGTAGACGTCATCCTTATATTTTTCGTTATCCTTAAACAGGCGCACCTCAACGTACTCGTTGAGCCATGCCTCCTGCTCGCGCAAAAAGTGCTTAAACTTTTCGGCTTGTGCGCTTTCCTCGCGCGCCTTTCCGTCCTTTTCGTCGGAAAGCATGGCAAGCCTTGCCTCATAGGCGGCACGCAGCTCCTCGATCTCCTTTTGGAGTGCGGAAAGCGTTACCTGCTCTTTTTCAGTCGCTGACATAAATTCTCCTTTCAGCTACACGCGGCGTGCCGCGTGTAGCATTTGTACATTTTGTACCGATACGTGATCAGTTTTCGCCCACCTCAAAGGTAGAGGCGGTTTCAATACGGATCATAAATGCCTCCACCAGACGCGCCGCAGCCTTGGTTGCCTTCCAGCCAACGGTTGCACGCTGATTGAGGGGGTCTGCCGTGCCGGCAGAGCCAAGCTGCTTCACAATGTGCTGCAGACCGCCACCCGTCAGCTCGGTGGTGCCATAGGCGTTGTCACCGAGAATAAGCGTAGCGTAAACATCTCTGCCCGCAAGCCCTGCCTCACCGGGATAGAGGATATCCGAGGCGGTGGTCACGAGGTCGGTCGTACCGATGCCGCCTGCCACCAGCTGTCTGTCAAAATACAGGTAGTTATCACTGCTTTCGCTGTAAACGGCACCGGTTACCTCTGCATACTGCCAGGATGCCTCGGAGGCATCGTACATCAAAACAGCTCTGCCCACCATATCGCGCGTAGCGCGATGACCCGAGGCGCCCGAGCCGATCTTCAGGCGATATCTTGAGCCCGTACCAAAGCCATCGGTGGCAATACCAGCGCTATCAAGCGTGCTGTAAGCACCTGCAAGGCACGCCATGGTGCGCGAGGTGGGGGTAAGATCGGGGGCGTGGAACACCTTTGCCTCGGTGCTTTCCACAAAGCGTACACCCTCGATCATACCGATCTCGCCCTCGTAAAGCTCCTTGGTATCGCAATACTGGTGCGGATACTTCCAGTTGGCATCGTTGGTGAGGTCGTAGGCACAGTCGGGGTGAATGATGCAGGCGTATGCGCCGTTGATCTTCTCTGCGTTCTGATTTTTGAGAAAACGCACGGCGCGCTTGATGCAATCCACGCTCATATAGTGGTTGCCGCTTTCCTGACCGCCCACCAGCAGGTAACGGGCGGTAACGGCATCCTCGCCGTACTGCACGTTCGTGCCGCCGCAAAGCACCTCACGGGTGATGGTATCCAGCGTTCTGCCTGCCTGCGAGCCGAGCAGCTTGGTTGCCATAACGAGATTGTTGTCGATGGCGGCAAGCAGCAAAAGATCGGAAAGCTCTACGTATCCGCCATACTGTCTTACCGTTGCCTCAACGGCACCCATGTTAAGGGACTGACCCGTGGGGGTCACGCCCTCCGAAAGAGCCGCGGTCAGCTTGGGCAGCGGATCGTATTTGCGGAAGCGAATGGATTTGCCACCGTTTTTGGGGATGGCATGCTTTTGCGCAAACTGATCGTGAATGAGATTGGGCTCGGCGTTGTCGATGAGATAATCCGCATAATAGGTGCGCATCTCGTCGGAAAGCCCGCCGCCCTCAACGTATGCCGTAACGGTATCGGTTTCCGTGTTGGCATAGCCTGTGGTCGTGTTAACGTTTTCGCCTGCGCCGAATTGCTGCAGGTCGAAGATCCTTGTTACTTTGTTCATACCTTTTCCTTTCTTGTTTTTGGCAAAAAAGCGCAGTTAGAACTCAATACGCTCGCCCCGTGCGGCGCGCCTTGCCATTTCGGCACGCTCGGCACGCGTAAGGCGTGAGGCACCGCTGCCAAACGGTGCACCGACACCGGGAGCCAGTGCACTTTCAGCAGGTCGCATGCCTCTGGCGCGGATGCTTTCTGTCACCGCGCGCTCTGTTTCCTCTCTCGCGCGCTCTACTGCCGCCTTGATCACTGCATCGATGTTTTCCTCCTTTGCAGTGTCTCGCGCTTCACGCGATGCGGGGGCTGCCGCCTCCTCTGTCGGCGCGCTTTTTTTCTCTTCCGCCCGGATGGCGGCGGTCAGCGCCTCCTCATCTCGTGTGCCGTAACGGTCAGCCGCGGCGTCGATCACGCCGCGTGCACGTTCAAGCTCCTCCATCATGCTTTTTTGCGCCTTGAAGCGCTTATTGAAGGTTTCTTGAAAAAATGCCTGAAAAAGGTCCTTGTATTCCCCCTCCATCAAATTTTTAAAGCTTTCCCTTCGCGCCTGTATGGTTTGCTCCCCGGCGACAGGAGTATTTCCCTCGTTTTCTTCGCCCGTTGCCTGCCGGGTGAGCTCAGGCGTGCTCTCTCCACCCAAATCACTCTCGCCGAAAAGCGAGAGGTCATACCAAATTTTGCTTTTCATATATACCTCACCTTTGTGATGTCAAGCGCGAGTGCGAAAGCCCGCGCCTATTTTGATGCATAAACGCGCTCAAATTGCCGATTTCTCGGTACAATATACCACGTTTTGCGGGTATTCGTCGGCAAGCTGCAGCAGTGCCTGTGCCGTCATATCAAATGCATCGCCAAGTCCGCTGCGGCAGGAAAGAAACAGACTGCCCGACTCACGGCTTACGCGCACATGACGGCAAACGGGGTTGTTTTTGGCATAGCCGGCAAGCGCCTGCGTCAGTGCCGAAACCGCTGCGCAAACCAGCCGCCCCTCGGGTGTGCTGCAGGCATGCCCCAAAACCAGCAAGCGGCACCTTTCACCTTGCCGATCGGCATAGACCCTGATCATATCGCACCGTTTTGCGTGGCGGTATCCGCCACACGCTCGGCGGCGCGCCGCGCACGCTCGGTCAATCCCTCAAGATCGGGCGCTGTGCGATTTTCCGCCACAGGCGTGTCCCTTTTTGCGGCAGACGCGCCCCCCTCACTGCCGTCACGCCGAAACTGTGCGATCCGTGCGCGCAAATTTTCAACACCCGGGAAATCCATAGCATCAAGCAGCACCTCCGCCGCCGCCGCGTTGGCGGGATCAAAAACGCCCATTGTATAAAGACTTTTGAGCATCTCGTTGTACGAATATCTGGTATACGGGTTCTGTTTTTCAGCACGCACGTCGATATCAAAGATCGGGCGGCGTGAAAGTGGCGTTCCGTTTACCGAGAGCCCCGTTTGCTGCTCTTTAATATGTGAATTTGACCAATGCAGGTAGCGATTTCCGCCGTTTTTGCCGAGCACGCGGAAGCAACGCACCTCGCCGTAGAACTGGCGCACGCACTCCACCATCAAGCGCGCCATCTCCACAAACGCGCGATAAGAGGCGCTGATGATGTCACGCATGCTCTTGTTGCCCGACTCCTGCAGTGCGGCGATCGCCGCAGCAGCCGTTACACCCGTATCGGTAGAGCCCTGCAGCACGTCGCGGTTCGCCGTGGTTTCCTTTAGCTCCTTGATCTTGTCATTTTTGAGCTGCAGCCAGAGGGTATCTGGGGGTGCGACCTCGATCTGGCGCAAGCGCTCCTCGTCGGGATCACCCTCCACGGAAACGATGCGCCTTGAAAGATCGCAAAATTCCTCCTCATTCACACCCGTGCTTCTCTTGCAAAAGTAACGCACACGCGTTGCCCAATCCATGTATTCGAGCAGATTGCGGTCCATGCGGTCGATATACATTTGCGGATCTCTGCCAAGGGCAATAATTCCAAAGCCAAGCGTGCTTCCCTCAATGGGATACAGCACGTCAAGCACGAAGGGGTATTGCCCATGCTCGTACCATCCGTTTTGATAAAGCGGATCGTTTTCGGTAGAAAACAGCACCGTATCCCCTGCAAATTTGCAGTAGTGGAGCTGGCAACGCCCCTCGGGCGTGCGCTTTTTGTAATACCAATCCACAACCGCAACACGCCCCTCTCGCTCGCCCTGCGGGCAGAAAAAGGCATCAAGCTCACCCGCAGATTTTCCGTCATAGCGGGGAAAGCGCGCACGCAGTGCGGAAATCTCCATCTCCTCAACAAAATATACCGAGCGTGAATGCTGCAGGCTTTTTACATTCGGCTGCCAATAAAGGTTTAAAAGATCCACACGGCGCACGTCAATGTCCCCTATCCCGTTTTCAAGCTCGGTGTTATAGAAAACACCCCACGCGCACACACCGTGCTTGAGCTTATACCACATATTATCGGAATACGCTCCCGCAAAGCCCGAGCGATCCAAAATAACGGGCAGAATGGCGGAAAGCGCACGTGCATCCTCCTCGTCGCACTCCTCGCGCGGCAGACAAACTGCGGTGGGAATGTTTTCCATCAGATCGGCGTGCTTTTGCATCAAGGCGTTAAAAAGCCACGCAGAGGTAGGGGCTGTGACCTCGCCGTCGCTATTTTTGCGTGCGCGCGGCGCCATACGCAGGCGATACCAATCCTCCTCATCGCGCACTCTTGCAGCAAAGCTCTCGCGCTCGCGTCGCCACGCAAGCAGCTCCTCCATGGCAGCACGCACCTCTGCCTTTCCTATCACTGTTTTTCTTCTCATTTTCTCTCCTTTCACCGCATTTCGCTGCGGTAGGCGTATTGCTTGATCTCGCGGTCAAGCGGATCAAAAAGCCTTGCCACCGTGTGCACTCTTGGCACGGCGGGGCGCATGGGAACAAGCATACAAAGATACCGCGTTTCATCGGCAATGTGATCCTCCATATCACTGTCAACGTCCTCCACGTGTGTGCGGCTGTACTGTAATTGCGGTACCGTGCGCAAAAATTCCTGACACGTGGAAAATACGTAAAGCATTGGTATACCGTTTGCATCAAAGCTCAATCGGTTATGAAGCTGCATCCAGCCCGCCACACGTCGATTGTCACCGCGCTCAAAATAAACGCCGCAACGCTCGGCAGTTTGCGCCACAGACTCGCCGCGCGAGGCATCCCAAATGGCGGGGTCGGCAACTCCTGTGATCTGCTTGCCGCCAAGCCACGGATGCTCACGCTCGATGCGCGCGATCTCTCGAAAGATCTCCTCTGGGGACATGCGCACGCCCACGTTTGCCTCGCCGCGCACGCACCCGTAAAATTCCATGATGCGATAGAGCCTCCCATCGTGATCCTTTGCCCACCAGCCAACCGAAAAGGGCTTAGCGTAGCCAAAGTCAAAGGAGCGATACACCCGCCATTCGGGGGGCGGCGTAAAGGGCTCGATCACGTGTGTATGGCGTCTGTCGGCATAATGGGCAGGGTCGTTGCGCAGCTCCTCAAAGACCTGCCCCTCATATACGTTCCAATCGCCCTCAAGGTGCGCGCGACGTTTGTGCGCGGGCAAAGCCTCAAGGCGGCGCACGTATTCGGGGTCTGCGTCCATTAGCACCCGATTATCATAAACCACGGCAGGAATAAAGGCATAATCCTCTGCCCGCTCGGACGCCTCGAAGCGGCGATCGATAAACAAACGCTTGATATAGGCGTGCCCTACCCCACCGGGGTTGCAGGTATAATACACACGCGCCGTGAAATTCCTTTTGGTGGTGCGCAGTGCCGTGCAAATAAACACGATCCATTCCTCCTTAAAGTGCGTCGCCTCCTCAAAGCCGATCACGTCATATTCCGCGCCCTGATATTGCAGCACGTCACTGTCGGCATCGCAATAGCCGAGCGTGAGGCGCGATCCGTTTGGAAAAATAAACGCGCGCTCGTCCTTTTTAAAGCCGGCGTATCCCGCCAGCTCGCTTTGCAGCGGCAGAATGTGATTTTCGCGCAGCTCCTGCAGGGTGCGGCGCAAAAGCAACAGGCGCAAATTCGGATATCGCATGGCAAGCATCACCATTTTGCGCCGCATTGCCCACGATTTACCTCCACCACGCGCACCGCCGTATGCCGTATGACGGGCACTTGAGCGAAAAAACTCGCGCTGCCGCGCGTTTGGCACCTCACGGCGCAGCCTTTGAAAGATCAGCGGCTCCATTCCTCAAGCTCCCCCTCAAATTTGATCGTACCACTCGCCGCGCCGCCCTGCTCGGCGAGAGCGCTCTTGCCGCTAAGGCGATCAAGGATGCTTTCTGCCGCCTTGAGGCGAAGCTCGGGCTTTACTCCCTCATCCTGCATAAGTGAGAGGATTACCCGTACTGCCGTGGTGCCCGACGCCTGCAAGAGATCTGCTGCACAGGGCTGCTTTTCCGGCTCTCTTATTTCCTGCGGCATAGCGCGTCACCTCCGTTTCACGCCCCCCTACCGTCCTCGCCAAAGATAATACGGTAAGCACTCTCCTCTTTTTCGATCTTCACACGGCATTTATCAAGCAATGCGGTAATGCCATCCCGCAGGATCAGCAGCGACGGCGTGCCATCTGCCAAAGGCTGTGCACATACCGCCTCCGTCGCCTCCTTATCCTTGATGAGTGCGAGAGTGAGAAGCAGCAGAAAGGCACCTGAAAGGCGTGCCGTTTCCTCCCAGCCTGCCAGCTCGTCGTGTAAACGCTTGATCTGCCTTGTGCGTTTTTCAAGCAGACTTTTTACGATCTCCTCCTCGATCATGCGACCTTTCCCCGCAATAGGTTTTTCTTGCTTTTTCATTGATATCTCCTTTCGTAATATCCATCAAGTGCGTTTTTAAACGGACAGCGCTTGTAATCATCGGGATGACCGCAATAGCCATACACAATGTCACGGCGCGCGCGGCGATCGGGAAATTTCAATTCCCCACATTCGCAATAAGTGATCCCCGCCTTTTCATAGCGGAAATACGGGCACATTCCTGCAACCGGCATCTCTTCTATTCCTCCTTGTTCGTTTCGATTTCGGGACGGGAATTTTGTCGAAAGTTGTCTCATTTTTGGGACGATATAAATATACTCTCCCGCAAAATCAAATATAACGCACCGCGCTGTATTTCTTTTTCGAATTTTCCGTCCTTGTTTTGGGACGACTATAGCATACACTATCTCACCGTGTTTGTCAAGAACCAAAAGATGAACAAACTGTAAATTCGTCACATTTTTGTGACGACCGATTGACAGCACCGCCGGGCTTTGATACAATAAAATTAAGAAATAAAGCCTTGCGCGGCAGCAGCCGTCGGGCACAAAGAAAGGCAACGGTTATGACTGTATCAGACCGCATTCGCGCACAAATGAAGCTACTGGATCTCTCCTACGGCGAGCTGGCAGCCGCCACAGGGCTTGCAAAATCCGCCGTGCATCGCTATGCCACGGGGCAAACCGATAAGGTGCCCACCGAGGCTTTAGAAAAGCTGGCGCGTGCGCTGGGCGTGACCCCCGCGTTTCTCACGGGATGGGAGGAGGAGCGTCCTCACACGCTGGCAGCACACTTTGAGGGAGAGGAATTTTCTGATGAGGAGCTAAAGGAGATCGAGGATTTCGTGCGTTTTGTTAAATCGAAGCGAGGTTACTAAGGGAGGCACTATGTACGAAAAGCTACTGGACGAAGCAAATCAAAACGGCATTACCGTTATTGAAAAATATCCCTTTACCTCACCCCGCATTCGCGGGCTTTGCTGCGACGATACCATTGCCATCAGTGCACAGGTGGATACCGAGGCAGAGCGCACCGTGGTGCTTTGCGAGGAGCTGACCCATGCCCTGCACTCCTACGGCGATATATTAGAAGACCCACGCATGGAACGGCGCACCCGTGAGCGCATTTTTGACCGCTTGATCGGGATAAAGGGCTTGCTCGGCGCCTCGCTGCAGGGCTGCCGCGAGCCATGGGAATTTGCTGAATTTTTCGGCATTCCAGAGGAATTTTTCGTGGCTGCCATGAAAAACTACCGCGAGCGTTTTGGTGTGATGAAAAAGGTAAGCACCGATAGCGGTGATTTTATCTTATCCTTTGAACCAACCTTTCGCGTGCGCCGCGTGTACACAACAAGAAACAAAAGAAAAATGATCCGAAAAGAGCAAGCAATGTAAGCGGGTGCTTCATGGCATCGGATCAGGTAGCCACGCGGGCATTTACATAAAAAAGCAAAAAGAGACCCGCCGATTGGGAATTCCCAACCGACGGTTTTTGTTGTAGCATTTGCCACAATTTGAAATTATCCAACGATACCCGAACGCTCGATACCCTGTACCAAATGTCTTTGGCAGAAGATGTAAAGAATGATAAGCGGGAAGCAAGCCATCAGACCGCAAGTATAGTTGATCGCCTGCTTGAATCCTCCGCCGCCACCGGGCAGGTTTGAATAGATCGTTTGAAGTGTTGCGGGGTGCTCAAGCTTTGGCAGATAGGTCATAAATGACGGAGGAGCACCCGTGAAGAACAGCGGGAGATAGAAGTCATCCGTCCACTGCCAGCAGAACGCAAACAAGAATACAGTAATCAGCATCGGCACGGACAGGGGCAAGATAACCTGTATAAAGGTACGGAAGGTATTTGCACCGTCGAGGTATGCGGATTCCTCAAGCTCATCGGGCACGCCGCGGAAGAACTGGCGCAGCAAGAAAATGTAAAGACCGTTCTTGAAGGCAAAGCCTGTAGCCGACATCAAGAGGATCGGCACAACGCTTCTGATCGTGCTGATACCGCCAATGAAGCTTTCGGGCAAGATCTTGATCTTTGCAAGTACTGCGTCAAGCCCCTCGATGCCCGTGCGCGCACCACCCGCCAGGAAGTTCAGGATACCGAAAATATCCATGTGCTGGAAGCGGTAGAAGATCGCAGACTGCATCGTACCGTGAGGGATCGCAAGTGACAGAACAACCAGGAAGAAGACCACCTTTGCGCCGCGGAATTTAAATTTCGCAAGGCCGTAACCGATAAGTGCACAGGAAAAGGTCTGCAGAATTGCACAGCCAAGAGAAAACGCGAGCGTGAGGAAAAAGATCTTAAAATACTGGAGTTCGACGATGATCGACTTATAAATTACTGCAGAGAACGCGCGAGGCACGTTCACAACGGTAACGTCAGCAAAGTTTTCCGGCGCCATGATGGAGCGCATCACCAACGTGTAGAAGGGCCTAAGGACAACGAATGCGATACCGATCAAAAGCAGAAGGCGGAAGATGTACCACAGCACGTTTTTGGCAAAATACGAGGAAAGGTATTTGGCTTTTAGACGTTCCTTTAAGCCGGTGCGCTCAAAATCCACACGGATCTTGTTTTTGGACTCACGCACAACCTGCGGCTTATTATCCATATTTTGTGTCATATTATCATCCTCCTTTCCTTAATCTCTTCTCTGATAGAAGACGTACGCGGAGAAGATGCCCGCTACGATACCAACTATCAGCAATACCAAGAGGAAATACATCCAACCCATTGCCGCACTGAGGCTCTTTGCGCCCTCTTTTGCAGCATTGAGGTACGTATTATTGATAAGCGTCATAACCGTATTCGAATCTGTGGTAAAGGAGTCGATGATGGTGTACACTGCGTTTACCAAGATCATCGGGCTTACCATAGGGAAGGTGATTTTCCAAAACGTTTCCCAAGAGGTAGCGCCGTCGATCTGACAGGATTCGTAGATCGCAGGAGAGATCGACTGCAGGGCGGCAAGGAAGATCAGGATCTGTACGCCCGAGCGATTGATAATGCCCGAAATGCTGGCAACGGCAGAGGAAATGTAGGTCACTAAGCCGGCACCAAATCCTAACCCGTCAAAGATGCTTGCAAGCAAGCCCTCAAGTGCCATGGAGGATTGCAGCTTTTCGGTTGCACTCTCCTCCATACCAAGATCCATCTCGTTGCCGGACGCACCGTAGGAGCTCGCCATGATCGACTCCATCATACCGGTGGATACCACAACGGGCAGGAAGAAGATAGCACGGAATGCCGCGCGGCCAACCATTTTCTGATTAAGAATCACGGCAACGAAGAGCGAGAAAATGAGAATTGCAGGAATATCAAACGCCATTTCCTGCAAGCCGGTCAGCAGGGATTTTGCGAAGGCTTCGTCTTCTATCAGAGCCGCCGAGTAAAATTTAAATCCGACAAACTCTTTGGTAACGACACCCCTCACGGACGTATAGTTGTAAAAGCTATAGGAGATCGACTCCCACAGGATGGGCAAGTAAATGAATACCAGACCAATAAGGAACGGCAACACAAAGAGCCATCCTGCGCGCGACTTTCTCTTGTCAAGAGAGGCAATTTTTCTCTTTTTTGCGGGTGCAGCGGCTACTGCAGGCGCATTGACTTGATTTGTCATATGTTTTTACCTCCCTTAAGAATTGGTGTGCATGATCACAACGTAATCATAAGCATCTACGTTGTAAACGATACCGTTCACTGTTGTTGTGATAGCATAGTCGTTAAAGTTAAGAATAAGCGACTTGTAGGCGACCTTCTTGCCGTTTTCATCGTAATCACCGTAGGTAACCAGCACGACCTCGCTATCAACTGCATACTTGTAGTCGGTATTGGTGGTGGTGGTGCTTACGGTATCCTTAGCTACCGGCTCGGATTTGATCTCAAGCTTTTGTGCCAGCTTGTCGATCATACCGTCGGGCTCATCTGCGTTATCCTTGTTCACCTTAGCAAGCTTAATGCCAAGGCCATCGGCTGCCAGTGCTGCGTCATACAAGCTGATCAGGTCCTCAACGGAAAGATCGGCGTAGGAGCTCAAGTCGTGCAGCAGCGAATGGTCATAATTAAACTGCGCGCTCTTTTCACCGTAAAGATTATCGATCGCGTTGTAAGCAATTGCAATATCCTCAAGCATATCCTCTGCTGCCTCAAGTGTTGCGGCATCGGCGTTCGCGCTCACAAGATACTGATAGTTGGCAGTGGCTGCCTCCATCAAGCCATCAATAGTGGCTCTCATAATAACCAGCTCTGCCATAGGCTGTGCTACCTTTGCAGTGAGAATACGGGTAAATTGCGTTTTCTTTTCTGCAGAAGCTTGATCGGCAAGATACTCGTTCCAAGCAACCATCAGCTCGCTGGTTTCTGCACGCAGTGCCTGAAGAGCCTGATAGTCAGCAGCAAGCTTTAGCTGATAGCCTTCAATTCTGGTCTTGATCTGGCTGATGGTGGTGGTTGCGAGATTGATATTGTCAATACGCTCCTGCACAGCAGCTGCCTGCTTGGCAACCTCTTCGAGAGTGTCGCTCAGCAGCTCATCCTCATCGGGCACACGCTTGCTATCCTCAAGGAACATGTGGTCGATGATCAAACGGTGCTGTACGTCAAAGAGCACTGCGTTGAGCTCCTTATAGATCTCAACCAAGCGCGTTCTCCAAATATCATAGCGTACCGAGTAGTTCTGAGAAAGCATCTCGTCCTCTTTGAGGAGCTCGGTGTTGGCGTAGGAAAGCACGAAGTAGATGCCTGCGCCGCTTTCCATAGCCTTCAGCATTGCATAGGAGAGGTTACCCTCGGTGTTCAAGGGGGTTCCTGCAAACTCTACGTAGCCGTGCAGCACCACGCCCATGAAGGGTACGGTTGCGTACTCGTCATTGTAGCGGTTGGAGGAAAGCGGAACGTCAAGAATGTAGTCTGCGTACTTCCAGGTAAAGGCGTTACCGCCATCTACCATAACGTCATATTCTTTAGAGGTGAAGTAATCAAGTGCCTGCATGACGTAATTCTTCGAATCCTCACGCAAAGACACATTCTCCTCGTTAAAGCTCGAGTTGAGGTCGCTACCCATGGTAGAAAGCGAAATTGCCTTGTTCTGATACTTGGCATATCTCTTCTCCAGCTTCTCATAGAAATGGCTGAAGGTTGCAGGCGACAGTACCATCTGGTAATGGCTCACCAGCGTTTGCTGCGTAACGGAGTAGGTACGCTTGGAGGTGTAACGGTTATCTACCGTACGTGCGCCGTACTTCTTCATATCTACGGAGCCATCGGGAGTTTGAGTGTAAGCAAAGTCAAAGTCGGGGAAAATGCCAAGCTCGGGATGCGCTGCAGCATACTCGAGCAGATCCTTAAAGCCGGATTTGCCGCCAACAGAGCCCTCCCACTTCAGCTTGTAGGGCACCTCGGAGAAAATACCGCCGTTGGCATAGCCCGTCAGCTTAAAGTTAACGTTGGAAACAGACTGACCGAGCAGGTACTCGTACATGGTTTCGATATCCTCAAAGGAAGTCAGTGCCACGGAAACCGTTACGGGAACGGACATGATCTTCTTTACCGTATCCATGCAGCCAAAGGTCTCGATGTAAAGCGGGATCGACGCCGAAACATCATTCTCGCCAAGACGCTCGAAGCCGTTATCCTGGCCGTCAAGGTAATCACGATAAGCGCAAGCCATACCCATCCAAGAGCACTCGTAATATTTGTTAAGACCTGCTGCTTGCGCCGCCCCGTCATCAGACAGAATGATGTAGCACAGCTTATAGTCATCGGTATAACGGCGTGACGCATAAACCGCCCAGTCGGACTTCGAGGTGTCAGACTGTCTGGTAATGAAGGAAGGAACAACAGAGGCGTAATCTTGACCCTTCACATGGTTCAAGGCAATGGAAGCAAGCGTTTCGCCCTCTTCAATAATGGCGAGATAGCCACGGCTGGCCGAATTGCCATCCTTATCGGTGGCGATTTCCACCTGACCGAACACAGGCATGCGCATCGGTGTGGTGTGAGCACCCACAACCGAGAAAAGTGCATAGTCGTTGCCGTAAACGCGGGTAATACGCTGAGAAATTGCCGTCAGCTCATAAAGAGCACCCGAACCGTCCGGGAGGAAGGAATAACCGGTATAGGTAGTGCCATTATCGAAATACTCTACCACCGGGGGCTCGGCAGGCGTGCCCGTGCCCTCGCTACCGGTCGCGGGCTTCACCTCGCGAGTGGGGTTGCCCTTGTAGCTGGCGCCCATGTAGGGCAGGATCTGCAGGTCGGTTACACGGTAAGAGGATTCGTCATAACGCAAACCGTTTGCAGGCATACAAACAGAAAGCCCGTTTGCACCGATCGTGTACTCAAGAGCCATTCTGAACACTGCGGGCGAGGTTGCCTTGTATTCATAATCTACCAGCTCGTAATCCTCGTCCATTTGGGCAAAGGAGTAATCGGGGCAGTATTCAAGGATTTTAGCCTCCAGCTCACGCAAAACCTTGGTGTTCTCGGGGTCACCGTTGAATACGTAAATATCAATTCCCTTCTCTTCGGTTACAGGATATGCAGTAGCAATACCTATGCCGCCCTGCTGCTTCAGAGAAAAGTAAACCCAGAATTTGTTGTATTCAAAGTTGGGGAGATTTTCCTCAAGGGGCTTGAGGATCTTTTCCTCAAACGTCTTTCTCTCTATGCGCATAGGCACGAGGAGGCGCGCAGAGATCTCGCCGATCGCGTATTCCACACGCACGCCGTTTTGAATAGGCGTGACGGCGATCTGCTCCTTAAGAACGGCATCCTCAAAGCTGTTGAGTGTAGCAATATTCTTTTGGCTATCCTCATACTGGAGAATAATTTGAGATTTCATGGGGCTACGGGTCGCATCCTCAGGATTGCTTTCCTTTTTCATATCCCAGGGATTGGTAAAGAGGATCTCACCCGTGGCGTTTTTCTTGTATGCTACAACGCCAAGCCTTTCATCGCAGTAAAGCGAATACTCACCGTTGTCGAAGTATTTGGTCATTGCCGCGAGGCGTGCCTCGGGGCTATCGTACGTGGTTTCAGAATAAAGCTCCAGCTGTTCCTTTACGCTAACAACTTCTTCTTCCTCAGTGTCACCCGTAGTTGCCGAAACAGCAACGGCGGGGAATGCACATGCGAGCATCAGCACCGATAGAAGCGCACAAAGGAACCGCATCAGCAGTTTTTTATTTTTCATTTTTGATCTCCTTTCGCACTTACAGTCGGTAATTGATCTCGGACGCGATGTTGGTAAAGAAGCTTGCCATATCCATTACAAGCGATGCAAAGAGCACACCGAGGAACATGATAAACGCCATACCGACAATGGTGCCGAGCGTGGTAACAAGGTTTTTACCCATGGTATAGTCGTGCGTAACCATGGTGCCGAAGAAGATGAGCATACCCGCCCAGATGAAGCCAAGAACCATGATAAGGTTGAGAATATCAAGCTCTTCTGCCACAACAAAGTTAGAGAACAGCGTTGCGGGAATGGAGGTAAGTGTGATCGGCAGCAACGAATATCCTACACTAATAAAGATATCCTTAAAGCTACCCTCACCCTCAAACAGAGTGGTAAGACACCAGTTTGCGAGCACGAAGAGCAGCACCGGCACGAATACCACAAGAATTTGCATGAAGATGTTTGACGTGCCTGTTCCCTGCGGATTCATCACGTAACCGGAGCCGATCGCACGGTAGAAGAAGGTTACAACGGTAATTGCCATGAATACCAACGCTGCGCGAACCGAGCCACGCTTTTCATGCTTCAGATCCCAGAAGCCGTCCATTGGATGGAACATTAAGTGGAACACGAAATATATCTCATCCTTAAAGGTGCGCTTTTTACCAGATACGGATACACGCTTGTTGATTTTGGCTGCATGCTTGAGGAATTTGCTAATAAGGAAGATGACCGCAAAGATCACAATAGGGATCATCAAGAAGAAGCGGGACATCCACTCCTTGCGAAGCTCTTTGTATGCAATCGAGTAATTTGCCGTATCATAAGCGGAGCGGTAATACTCAAGTGCTTCCTCGTATTTACCGCTACGGGCAAGGGATTGACCGATACCGACATAAGCGGCATCGTAGTTGGAGTTACGCATCAGGATCTCTTTCCAGTCGTCGATCGCGCGGTCGTAAAGACGTGCGTTCTGATGGTAAAGAGCTCTAACGAGAATGTCACCGTACTCTGTGCGGTTAAAAATGGTGATTTCACCGTCAATGGAGAGCACGAGGAAGGTGTCGTTTTGGTAGCAGATCGAACGGATCGACTTCGCCCCGATGTTGCCGAGCTGATTACCGACGTCGCCGAATGCAAAGAGAAGATTACCGTCGTAGTCGTAAGTAAAGATCTTGCTGCGGTTATAGTCAAAGATCGTCCAAGTGCCCTCAGGACCGCACGCAACGTCCTCTACCTGAGAGATCGCCGACGCTGTTCCGGTAACCATATCTCCCTTGTAGTCGATCTCGCCTGCAGGCGGCCAAAAGCCGTTACGGCGCATGATCTCATCACCCGCGGGGTTCAGCATCTTACAGGGTGCGTAAGCACCGCTGGTGCTCTTCGAGGTGATGGCTCCCTCCATTTGGGCAAGCAATTCGGGATCATCAGGGGCTGAGATGGTGGCGTAAATAAAGCCGTCAGCATTGATCGTAATGTTGTTGTAGGGGTGCGAAATAACCTTGCTCGACCTATCGCGCTGCTCCTTGGTCTGGAAGCGTTTCCATACCTGATCCCACAGCGACAAAACCGACTGCTGTGCACCGATAAAGGTGGTAAACTCACCCTTATCCGTCATAACGATAATACCCTCTTTGGTCTCGGTGGAAACAACGTAAAGTCTTTCGTATGCATCTACAGCAACGGCAACCGGCCAGTAGATCGCACTCTCAGAGAAGAGGCTGGACTCGGGCTTTTCAATCACAGAATCAAATTCGCCCGTCATGCGGTCAAAGGTGACGATGCGGCTGTTTTGCGTATCGCATACAAAAATACGACCCGCATATTTCAGCTCACGCTTATCTCCCTCGCCCTCATAACGATCCTCGGTAACGAATACGCCCTGCGGAAGCTTGAACTCGTCTGCAACACCCTTATCGTTGATGAAATTCTTGATCTCAAAACGAAGGTGATAGTAACGGTCAAGACAAATGATACGGTTATTGCCGGTATCGGCAATGTACACGTTACCGTCAGCATCGGTTACCATATCACCGGGCTTGTTCAGCAACGTATCAAGACCCATTGAGTCTGCGGTCAGCGTTTTTTCAGCAACGTATGCATCAGGTGAATAAAGCGCTTGACCGTCGATAGAATAGGTGTAAGTCGTATATGCCTGCGCGGCGCCAACCGGTATGGATACCACCATCAGGAGGGCAAACAGCACGCATATAACAGATATGAATTTTTTCATGTTTTTCCTCCTTAATTAGTCTACGATACCGGAAGAGCCCATCGTTTCGATAATGTTGGACTGCGAAATAACGAATACGAGGATCGGCACCAGCATCATAATAACCAAAGACGCTGCATGCGCACCCGCACGCTTCACACCGCCCGCCATGATCTGACCGATGGCGTAGTTGAAGGATTTCAACTGCTCGGAATGGATATAGATCGAAGAACCCTTGTTCCAGAGATCCTGGAAGGAGTAAATGATCAGTGTAAGCCATGCAGGCTTAACCATGGGCATTGCAATGACCCAGAAGGTGCGAAGCTCGGAGGCACCGTCAAGACGGGCAGATTCGAGCACCGCATCGGAAACGTTGGTCTCCATGAACTGCTTCATAAGGTAAAGACCCAGCGTGCTTACCCAAGCAGGCATAATCAGTGCCCAGTAGGTGTCGATCCAGTTCAGTGCACTCATTATAATAAAGGAAGTAATTGACGTAACCGTGGAGTGGAACATCAGGGATGTACGTATCGTTTTAAACATCCCTCTGCCACCCGGGAACTTGATCTTTGCCAAGGCATACGCTGCCAAGGACGAGAAGAACAGGTTGCCCACAGTACCTACAACAGAGGTAAATACGGTGTTAAAGATGTAACGGGAGAAGGGCACCCACGAGGTGGTCATCAGCATGAACAGATCGCGGAAGTTTTTAAACGTGGGGTTGCGAACGAAGAAACGAGGCGGGAACATCCACAGCTCGTCAAGGGGCTTGAGTGACTGCATGACCACGTATACCATAGGCAGGAACATGAAGGCACCCAGAATAACCAGCATCACGCTGATGCCCGCATCACCGCCGGCCGAGCGGTTGAGTACGACCTTATGTTTTCTTGTACGAAGTTTGTTTGACATATTACTGACCCACCTTTGAAAGCACTTTCTTGACCAGCATGTTTGCGCCGATCATGACTGCAAAGAGGACAACTGCGATCGCCGAGGAGTAACCTACCTCAAAGCGCTGGCCGCCGTAGTCATCCAAATGATGCATAATGGTATGTGCAGCGTAATCAACAGACGGGAAGCCGCACAGTGCCGTAACAACGCCACCGAAGCCAAAGGAGGACGTGATCGCCATAACGGCACCAAACATCAGCTGCGGTCTCATAGAGGGCAGCGTAATATACCAAAGCTCTTGCCAACGGTTACGCACACCGTCAACCGCACCTGCCTCGTACATCGAACGGTCAATACCCTGCAGACCTGCAATAAAGGACAGGAACGAGGTGCCGAGCGAGGTCCAAAGTGCAACCACGATACAAAGGGGCATAACGTAGTCGGCATCCTGGAACCACTGGATTTCGGTAGAAATGATACCGAGATCCAGCAGAATACCGTTGACCCAACCGTAGGAGTCGCCCGAGAAGAGAGTACCCCAGATCATGTATACCTGACCGGAAATGGAGGGTGCATAGAAGATAAGAGTTACCACCGCACGGATCTTAGGAGGCAGCTCGTTGATAAACCAAGCAACCATCAGCGACATCAGGTAGGAAACAGGACCTACGATAATCGCAAAGATCAGGGTGTTTTTACAAGCAATAATAAAGATATCGTCATCAAGGAACAGACGAATGTAGTTCTTGAGCCCCTGCCAAGTAGGCATTTCAAGCAGGTTAAAGTCTGTTAAACTGATCACTATCGAAAGGAACACGGGAACAACGGTGAAAAGAGTGAATAAGATCATATAAGGCGCTACCATTGCGTAGGCGACCTTATTGCGCTTCATCTCCTTCCACGTCCATTGCGCACGTGTCATGTCGGATCGGATCACCGCTTTTTTCTTTGACATGTTTTTTCTCCTTACAGCGCTAAATTATAATGTAACCAAATCTCACGCCAGAACGAGGATTGCCCTCTCGATGGCTGTGATAGTACCCGCA
Source organism: Eubacteriales bacterium (assembly GCA_045652845.1). Lineage (GTDB taxonomy): Bacteria > Bacillota > Clostridia > Oscillospirales > CAG-272 > Firm-07. The sequence continues at coordinate 40,859 of JAZOLJ010000008.1, forward strand.
AATGCCGTAGCATCAAGTGCCTTCATATTGTTTGAAGCACTGACAAGCACGTGATACTCGACCAGATCGTAATCCTCGCGCGCGATATCGCCCAGGATATCACCGAGAATTGCTTTGGCAGCAGTTACCGACGAATGATTTTCGCCAAGCTTCTTCACGTCGGCCTCGAATGCAGCAGCAAACTCATCAAGACGCTTGCTCTTCAGCGTTTGACCGATCTCAAGGGTCTCAAGACCGAACTCCTCACGCTTACGGGAGATCTCCTTGTTGATGATCGTGATGTAGCTCTGCAATTCCTCGGTAGGATCCGCATTGTCGTTATATGCGGCAAGGAAAGCAAAATTGGTATAACGGCCAATAATGTAGCTGCCGGGATAGTTGGGGATAGATGCGAGGTTGTTGAACTGCTTTTGAAGCTGCTCGTACTCCTCATAGGTCCAAGGCATTTCCTTCAACGCGTTAAGGTTTGCGGTTGCATGCTTTGCGGAGGGACCGATGATCGCTACCATCTCGTTTGAGTAGTCAACCTGACACCGGGCACCCGAATGCCAAGTCATAAACTCCCAAGCACGTGCCTTATCAAGCTCGCCCGCCTCACCGCCTTCGCTGCCGCAGCCGTTCATCATAACGATGGCGGAGGTGGTTGCAACGCTTACGTTATTGATGTAAACACTGCCATCCTCTCGCGTGGTCTCAATACCGGGCATCGGGTAGAAGCCCCACAGACCGCGGATCTCGGTTGCAAAGACGATCAGCTGGTTGTAGGTGCCGTTGTAGGACGCAAAGCCGATCGGCATCTCACCGGTACGGAAGCGGTTTGCAAAGTCGTAGGATTTCGGGAAGGAATACATGGTAAAGAAGCTACACATGGTATCAAACGCCTCAAGACCAACGTTAGAATCAAGGTTGATGCGCATGCCGTCATCTGCAAAGAGTGTACCGCCCATTTGATAAAGGAAGACCTTGTAATCCTGGTGCATACCGATCTGCATGTTGTTTGCCTGCAGAGTAGGAATTGCTGCCAGCACGTCATCCCACGTTCTCGGAATCTCGATGTCGAGGTCCGCAAGAACATCCTCACGCACAAACATCATGGTAAAGTTCTGCGTTTCGGGCAGACCGTAGCAGTGGTAAACACCCTCGGCATCCTCAATGCCGAGCACCGCCATAGCGGCATCATTGAAGTTTTCCTCAACATAGCTATCAAAGCCACTCATTCCCTCAATGGGCAAAAGCGCGCCACGGATCGCGTAGTTGATAACGTTGTCCTCGCTGACGCCGATGTAAACGTCGGGGCCCATGCCCGCGAGAACCGAGGGCAGCAGCGCACCGCCGGCAACCAGCTTAAGGTTTACGGAGGTGTTAAGCTGGCTGTTGGGAGTGTAATCGTTATTGATAAGGTTACGAAGAACCTGTGCCTGGTCACGGCCGGTAGCGATCCACACGTCGATGGCGCTGGATGCGTCGACATTCTCAGCAGTGGCGCCCATACGGTCGTAGTTACGGAAGAAGGACATGATAAAGCTCGAAAGCTCGTGCACAAGACCTTCGAAGAAGCCTGCCGTTGCCTTCGGTGCCTCACCGCCAAGGGGCTGGATCACCAAATAGTCAAGCTGCAGGGGCTGAGTCTTGGCATCGCTTACCCAAGTACCGAGAGAACCGATGTAGGACTTCAGCTGGTCGAGATATTTTGCGATCTCGCTCTCATCGGTGCCCATACGCTCAAGCACCCACGCCACCTTTTCAAGCGTTGCTACGCTCGAGCTCTTCTCGCCCGTAACCGCTGCAAGCTCTGCGGCAATCGCATACAGCTCACGGGACTGCAGGATCATATCGATCATCACGTCGGGCATTACGCGAGCGAAGCCGTAATCACGGTACTCATCGGGGGCAGCGCCCGTCAGCTTCATGATAGCAAGGTAGTCATTATTGATGGAGGTGAGTGCAGCGTTTACACGGCGCACGATATCACCCGTAGAACCAAGACCTGCCTCCAGGGTGATCGTGTATTCGACACCTTCTTTAAAATAGAATTGGTAGGCAAGCGGATTGCCATTGGCATCAAGCGTACCGTCGTTGAGGAGCGCGGACTGCCATGCAGAGTTATAGTTAAAGCGGATCTGCCACGCTTCCTTGTAAGGAACGGAGCCGTCATAATAGCCATACTCGCCTTCAGAAAGACCCTTGCTCTCGATACGAAGCGAACGGCAAACGTACATGCCGTCAAGCACGTTCTGGCGGTAGCGCGCCGCGATATTATACATACCGCTGCTGTTTACCTTAAAGGTGTAGCGTACCCACTGGCCTGCAGTCTGCCACTTCTCACCGCCGATGGTGTTAAGAATGGTGCAGGTCGTATCAGAGGGCAGGGTAGCCGCATCGGTACGGTCCTCGGCGGGATAAACGGTCTGCGAGGAGCTGGCACCCGCGAACTCCGCTTGGATGAGCAGCTTATCGGTACCGGAGGCAGTAAGGCCCGCATCCGTATACTTCTTCAAGTAATCATCGTAGCCCTCAAGGCTATCGTGCGGCATCAGCGTAATGGATTTGATCGCCAAGGGCTCGTTTACCGCCTCAAGCGTAATGCTGCGCTCGCCCGCCTCGAATACAAATTCAAGGCTCTCGGCATAGAAGCCGTCCGGATCACGCAGCTCGTAAGTGCTGAACACGGGAAGCTGCTTCATGCCGGGGCGCAGCTCGTTACCATCGATATCCGCGGTAAAGAAGCGAACCGTATACTTGTTCACAAAATCGGTGAGTGCCGAGGTCCACACCTCGGGGATCTCAAGCTTAACGAAGCTTTCCCCATTTTCCGTCACCGTTTCGGCGCCCACAAAGCCTGCCGCCACAGCTGCCGCTTGAATATCGGCAACGGTAGCATCCTTGGTTGCCATTACCTTGGCATGAACGTACTGGTTGCGCCAGGTTTTGGGCAAGGTCAGAAAGCGCGCCTCTGCAAACGGGATTTTTTCGTCAATTCTGAGTATACGCTCGATCGATGCAGTCTTGGGCTTTTTATCAGCAGCCTCTTGACCGTCCTCGCCGACCACGTAACTGGGCAAATACTCAATAACAATGCTGTATTTTGCCGTGCTGGGGATGTTCACCTTCCAGGTTACGGAGTCTTTTTCGGGCGTGTAAAGCAACGCATGACCGTCCTTGCTAATCGACTGTACCTGCGCGGTCGTAGAGGCTGCATCATAGTTCGTGCCTATGATCACCACGGGCGCAGTAGCACCCGGAACGTCCGCATTCTCAGCCAGATACATTTCGTAGGAATCTGCGTTGAGCTGTTCCCTCAATCCCGCAGTGGTCGCATCGGTGGTCGAGCCGTCGCCCTCGGTAGCAGCGCCAACCGTCAGCGAGCCGCCGAAAACGAAAGTAACCGCCAAGACCAAAGCGAGAAGTCGCTGGAGCATCTTCTTTTTCATGTTTTTCCTCCTCTTACTGCAGCTTGCAGTTCTTGATATTTGCACGGCACGAGCGCTCACTCTTGCCATGCGCAACGCATGCCTGCATCGCACGCGTGTAATAACGGAAGGCGGCAAACGCCGCCGCATCACCCTTACACAATGCAGACACCCGAGACCCATGCCACGCACAACCCTCGGTGTATGGCAACATTTTACCACAAAGGCAACCGCAAAGTCAAGTATAATTTTCTCGCGCATAATGCGCGCGAGCGCGCTCGCGCGCTATCCGCAGCACCTGCCCAAAGCAACGCTTCGATCATTTTTTTGCAAATTTCGTCACTTTTTATCGTTTCGGTTTTTGTTTGTTAAATTAAATTTACCAATTCGCCAAGGAAAAGTGGCAAGTCATCTGAAAATGGGTTGTATTTTGGCGATTTTACCCAACTATACTTTTCAAGGAGCATGGTGTGTAAATTTTATTTAACAAAAAATTTTTTTGGTTTTTTTGTTCCCACCGTACCGCGCTCTGCCGATCGGCTCGTTTTTTTGTGCAGGATTAACAAATTTTGCCCTATTTTTTCTACACGCATATTTCACGGGCATCCTTGCATTTCTTTACAAAAATTTCACATTCTCACACTTATTTTAGCTCTTATTACTTTTTTATCCCGGCTTTTATACATTTAGCAGGTTTTGCCAAGCGCTTTGCTTCATAATCTGCAGGACGCCAAGACAAAATAAAACCAAAGCGCGAAACTCGCGCCAATCAAGAAAAGGTGGAACAGATATGAAAAAACGATTTGGGGCTTTGATGTTAACGCTTTGCCTTACCCTTTCCCTGCTCGTCGGCTGCAGTGGCGGTAAGGAGGCTGACGTTCACGTCTTTTATTACACTTACAGTGACACGTATATTTCATCGGTGCGCACATCTCTTGACAAGGCTTTATCAGACGCGGGCATTTCGTATCAGGATTATGACAGCAACGGCAGCCAGACCACGCAGACCGAGCAGATCCGTACAGCGATCACAAAGGGCGCCAAGGCACTGCTTGTCAACATTGTAAATACAGGCTCAGACGATGCGGCAAACGAGATCGCCACGCTTGCAAGGGATGCGGGCGTACCTCTGATCTTTTTCAACCGCGAGGTCGGCGATGCGGTTGTTAAAAGCTACGACAAGTGCGTTTATGTAGGCACACGTGCCGAGGAATCGGGCATTTTACAGGGTGAGCTGATCGGTGAATATCTGCTGGCGAATTTCAACGCCTACGACCTCAACCGTGACGGCGAGATCTCCTATATCCTTTTCAAGGGTGAGGAGGGCAACAACGAGGCGATCTTCCGCACGAAATACAGCGTAGAGGAGGCAAACAAGGTGCTTGAGGGGGCGGGTAAAAAGCCGCTGCGCTTTTACGACCCCTCCAACACAAACGGGTATTTGGTAGACAAAAACGGGCTTTGGTCTGCCACGGCTGCAAATGAATATATGACGACCGCCCTCACGGAGTACAACACCGCCAACAATAACATGATCGAGCTGGTGATCTGCAACAACGACGGTATGGCGGAGGGCGCAATCTCGGCGCTGAATGCCGTGGGCTACAACAAGGGCGAAGGCACCCCCACCATCCCCGTATTTGGTGTGGATGCCACCGATGCCGCCAAAAATCTGATCGCAAACAAGCAAATGAGCGGCACCATCAAGCAGGATGCCGCGGGTATGGCACAGGGGCTTTTGCACATCACCCAAAATGCGCTCACCGAGGGGCGTGATCTGATGGCAGACACCGGCAGCTTTATCATTGACGAAAACGTGAGAAAGATCCGCATCCAATATGAAAAATATGTCGGCTAACGGTATAAAAAAAGGCGATGTTCTACTTGAAATGCGCGGCATTGTCAAGACCTTTCCCGGTGTGCGCGCGCTAAACGGAGTTTCTCTTTGTGTGCGCAGCGGCACCGTTCATGCCCTAATGGGCGAGAACGGTGCGGGAAAATCCACGTTAATGAAATGTCTTTTCGGCATTTACGCCGAGGACGGGGGCGAGATTTTGCTTGAAGGCAAGCGTGTTCGCTTCAGTAGCCCGCGCGAGGCACTTGAAAACGGGGTTGCCATGGTGCATCAGGAGTTAAACCAAGCACTGGGGCGCAGCGTGATGGATAACATCTGGCTGGGGCGCTACCCCACAAGGCTCGGCATTTTCACATCCGAGCGAGAAATGCATCAAAAAACGGTAGACGTATTTCAAAATCTTGGCCTTTCCATCGACCCCGAGCGTATCATGTCCACCATGTCCGTTGCCGAGCGACAAATGGCAGAGATCGCAAAGGCGGTTTCCTATCACGCCAAGATCATCGTGCTTGACGAGCCGACCTCATCGCTGACCGAAAGCGAGGTCGAGCATCTTTTTGAGATTATAAAGATGCTAAAGCAGCGCGGCTGCGGCATCATCTATATCTCGCACAAGATGGAGGAGATCTTAAGGATCTCCGACGATATTACGGTCATGCGCGACGGCGCGAACGTAGCCACCGCCCCCGCCTCGGAAATGAGTATGGAAAGAATCATCAAGCTCATGGTCGGGCGTGAGCTCTCCAATCGCTTTCCACCCAAAATATCACGCCCGCAAGAGGTCATTTTTGAAGCAAGGGGCATCACGTCAAGATACCAAAACGTAAAAAACGTTTCGCTTTCCTTAAAGCGCGGCGAGATCGTAGGACTTGCGGGGCTTGCAGGCGCGGGGCGCAGTGAGTTTTTTGAGAACGTTTTCGGTATATCCACCAGAGAATCGGGAAAATTATATTTTAAAGGGCGCGAGATCCGCAACAAAAATGCACGCGAAGCGAAGCGAAACGGCTTTGCTTACGTCACAGAGGAACGGCGCGCAACGGGCATCTTTGGCATTCTCAATATTACCGAAAATACCACCGTTGCCGCCCTTCCCGCCTTCCTTTTCGGCGGTTTTTTGATAAATGACCGCAAACGTGCTGCAAAAACCGAGGAATTGATCAAGCGTCTATCCATTAAAACGGCATCACGCGCCACACAGATCCGCACGCTTTCGGGCGGAAATCAACAAAAGGTGATCTTTGGAAGATGGCTCCTCACTGACCCCGAGATCCTTATGCTGGATGAGCCAACCCGCGGCATTGACGTAGGGGCAAAATATGAGATCTATCAGCTCATCGAGGAGCTTGCAGCGCGCGGCAAATCCATTTTGGTGATCTCAAGCGAGCTGCCCGAGCTGATCGGCATCTGCCACCGCATATACGTGATGTCGGGCGGCGAGATCACAGGCGAGGTAGAGGCAGCCACTACCTCGCAGGAACAGATCATGACGCTTGCTGCAAAAAACGTATAACGGTAAGCAGAAAGGCTATCGTATGAAACTCAAACGTATTGAAAAAATCAAGTCAATGGATAAAGCAGAGCGCCGCGTTTACCTTGGGGAGCTGCTCATTAACAATTCCCTTTATATTTTTCTCGTGGCTGCCATCGTGCTCATTCAGTGCTTAAATCCACGCTTTTTATCCTGGTCCTCGATCGTGAACATTATTTCTCTTTCAGCCGCCAATCTCCCGATTGCACTTGGCATTGCGGGGGCAATCATTCTCACGGGCACGGATCTGTCGGCGGGGCGCATTGTTGGCCTTGTTGCCTGTGTTTCGGCGGCACTCTTACAGACAACCGGATATGCAGGCAAAATGTTTCCGGGGCTGGCAACGCTCTCGCTGCCCGTTGTATTTCTCATTGTCATTGCAATTGGGGCGCTAACGGGGTTTATTAACGGATATTGTACCGCGACCTTTCACCTGCACCCCTTTATCGTAACGCTCTCCACACAGCTGATCGTATACGGCGCACTTTTGCTGTTTTTGATGACAGGCAACAACAACGGTCAGTCAATTTCAGGGCTTGCCCCCTCGTATACGAATTTTATCAAGGGGAGCTTTTTCTCGCCCGCCGGCACACCTATCCCCAACTACGTGTGGTACGTGATTCTGATCACAGCCATCATGTGGGTGGTATGGAACAAAACCGCCTTTGGCAAAAACATGTTTGCCGTAGGCTCAAACCCCGAGGCTGCGAACGTTTCGGGCGTGAACGTGAGGCGCGTGATCATACTTGTGTTTACGCTGGCAGGTGTTTTGTACGGCATAACGGGCTTTATTGAGGCTGCGCGCATCGGCTCAAACAGTGCGGCAACGGGGCTGAATTACGAGCTGGATGCCATTGCAGCGTGTGTGATCGGCGGCGTTTCCTTCGTCGGCGGCACGGGTAAGATCAGCGGCGTGATCCTTGGCGTGGTGCTGCTGCGCCTCATTTTCGTGGGCCTGACGTTCCTTGGCATAGATGCCAACATGCAATATATCATCAAGGGCTTGATCATTTTGATTGCCTGCGCCATTGACATGCGCAAATACCTTGTAAGAAAATAAAAAAAGGGCTGCCGAGCACGCAAACCGCTTGCAACGGCAGCTTTTTTGCATTTTTTCGCGCGCGCATTGCATTTTTTGCAATAATGTGCTACAATAAAGGTTAAAGTATGCTCGCGTTTCGGAGGTTTAACATGAAAGACATTCTGCGTGCGGCTGTAGCCGTACCCTCATTGCGCGTCGCGGACGTTACCTACAACGCCGCACAGATCGAACAAAAAATAAAGGAAGCGCATGGCAAGGGCGTTACCGCACTAACCTTTCCCGAGCTTTCGCTTACAGGCTACACCTGCGGCGATCTCTTTGCGGCAGACCTACTGCTTGACCGCGCGAGCGAGGCGCTTTGCTTGCTGGCAGGCACTACTCCCAACAGCATGCTGGTGGCGGTTGGCGCCCCTCTGCTGATCGGCGGCCAGCTTTATAACTGTGCCGTGCTTTTATCGGGCGGCAGGATCATTGCAGCCGTTCCCAAAACATTTTTACCGAATTACGGCGCGAGCGAGGAGCGCCGTCATTTCTCACCCGCCTCGGCACTCGGCGGCACTGTGCTGCACACGGTAGGGTGCTTCACCTTCCCCGTTGGCGCAGATCTGCTAATCCGTGCTGCCGACGGCACCACGGTTGGCGTTGAGATCTGTGAGGATCTTGCAGCACCCCTGCCCCCCTCCACGCTGCTTGCCATGGCTGGCGCAGAGGTTATTTTAGGGCTTGCTGCCGCACATGAGGCGGTAACGGGGCGAGAAAAACGCCGCTTGACCGTAGCCGAGCAATCCGCACGCACCAAAACAGCCTATCTCTTTGCCGGTGCCGGCAAGGATGAATCGACCGCCGACCTGCTCTTCTCGGGGCACGGCATGATCGCGCTTGCGGGCAAAATTGAAGCAGAAAACAGCCGACTGATCGACAGCGACTACACACTCATCAGCGACCTTGATCTTGGTCGCATCCGTCACGATCGTCGCCACGACCGCACCTTTGGAGAGTGCGCCGCCCATTACGGTATTACCGAAGGCACAACGACCGTTGAGCTGCAAGCAGCACTTGCCGTATCCGACGGCGAGCTGCTAAAGGTCAGCCGCCTACCCTTCGTACCCGATGACAAGAAAACGCGCGAGAAGCATTGCTTAGAAATATTTGAAATACAGGCATCCGCACTTGCACGCCGCCTTGATGTGATTGGCGGCAAGCTGACCGTCGGCATTTCGGGCGGGCTGGATTCTACCCTCGCACTCTTAGTCGCCATTCACGCCATGGATAAGCTGGGGCTTCCCCACACCAACATTACCGCGGTCACAATGCCCTGCTTCGGCACCTCCGACGACACACTGAAAAACGCCCTTGAGCTGATGGAAAAGCTTGGAGTGACAGCACTGAAAATCCCGATACGTGATGCGGTTTTGCAGCACTTTAAGGATATTGGGCACGACCCCACAGATTTTTCGGTTACCTATGAAAACAGCCAAGCGCGCGAGCGCACGCAGGTGCTAATGGACCTTGCAAACAAGCACGGCGGCATTGTGCTTGGTACGGGTGACCTTTCGGAGATGGCACTTGGGTGGTGCACCTACAACGGCGACCACATGAGCATGTACGGCGTAAACTGCGACGTGCCGAAGTCCTTAATTCGTTGGATCATCGAAGCCGTGATCGACCAAAGCATCCTGCCCGATGCCACCGAGGTCCTCTACCGCATTATTGATACCCCCATCAGCCCCGAGCTGCTGCCGCCCGATGCCGTTGGCAAGATCGCACAAAAGACCGAGGACATTGTCGGCCCTTACGCGCTGCACGATTTCTTCCTCTTTTATCACGTGCGCTACGGCTACCGTCCCGCCAAAATTTTCGCACTTGCCACAAAAGCGTTTGCGGGCATTTTTGACGGCGCAACCGTGAAAAAGTGGCTTGCCGTATTTGCAAAAAGATTTTTTGCACAGCAGTTCAAGCGCAACTGCGTCCCCGACGGTATTAAAATCGGCTCCGTTGCCCTTTCTCCCCGCGGGGATTGGCATATGCCCTCCGACGCCTGTGCCGCCGAATGGATGCGCGAAATTGAAGAAATTGAAGCTTAACCCACATCCCGTGTGGCAAAATGCCACACGGGATGCTTTTTAGGCAAAGAAACACCCGACTGCCAAGGCAGTCGGGTGCTTTTGTTTGTAAGAGTAAATCTCTTACTGTTGTAGATCAATACTTCGGCTTGCGCTGATTTTCAGGGAGATACTTTCTCAAGTAATCCTGCAGCACGGTGGGATAACGGCTAAATCTGTTCTTCTGCATAATAGCCGCATAGCAATATACGCGTCCGTTTTCCTCCACAGGCATGGTATTAACATCCTTAAGTGCATTCGATACGATCTTACGAATGTTGCCGCTAATACCTGCAGAAACGTGGCTTGCATAGTAGTAGGTTTCAGTGCCATCGTCAGCCGTTACCTTAGCAAATGCAATACCGCTTATGGAGCGTGTATAGTTGCTTTCCTTCAAGTTGATCAGTGCCGCGCGGAAGGTGATCGAGCCATCTGCCTCGATTACAATACCGTTCACAGCGTTTACAATGGTATAAACCGTACCTTCGGGTCTGCCGTTGTCAAGCGCATATGCCTTCAGCTCTGCCAAAAAGTCAGTGTCGCCTTGCCAACCGTCGCTACCCATATACTCGGTCGGGAAGATGAGCGTGCCGTAAGTAACGGTACCAAGGCTCTTAAGGTATTCTGCCACCTCCGCAGAAACGGATGCGGTATATACGATGCCCTCAGAGCCCAAAACGGGACGAAGCGTGGGCGCAACCGTCATATTCGGCGCATAACGGTGATAGTAGCCAAAGCACCTGTAATAGGGCTCGCCATCCAGCTCTGCACGGATGTAGTTATCCATAGAAAAGGACTTGCTGTTATCATCGTAATCGTAGTAGAAGTTATCCTTCAGCTCCAGTGTGTACAGCTCGAAGGGACCCGTAAAGCTAACCGTTCCTCTCTTGTTCATCTTGAGGAAGGACTGATCGCTGCCGCGTCGCTTATCAATAAAGGTGCCGCCCTGAATCTCAACCGAAGCAGCCGCCTTGCCAACCACGTAAAGCATTGCGTTGTCAACGCCGCCGCCAAGTCTGTCCTCGAAGGTAAAGGTACCGTTCTTGATCACCAGAGGCGTTAAGGTACTGTCAATAAAGAACATACGTGCTGCCGCAGAGGAGAAGTTACCGCCCTCAATGACAAACTGCGTGCCCATACCCTCAGCAATCAACATACGGGACTCAGCCGAGGTAAAGGTACCATCCTTGATGATAAACTTGTATTCCTTTGCAGCGGAGCCCATGTAGAAGACCGTAGCGGACTCGGTTGCATTAAAGGTACCGCCCTCAATAATGATTTCAGAATTGTAGGGTTTCTCGTCGTGCTTCTCCTGCGTGGTTTCTAAATAGAATATGCTACAAGAACCAATACCGGTAAACGTACCGCCCTTGATCACCAAATTGCCCCTAAAGGCGTTGGGTACCGCGAACATACGGTATGCGGATTTCATCTCAGCGCCGGGGTAAACGGTTACGTTACCGGCAACCAGATAGAACAACATGAAGGGATGGGAAGTTTCCGTCTCAAAGCTACCGCCTTTAATATCCAGCACAGCGCCCACGGCATTGACGCAAATTCCTGCCGAGGTGTAGTTCTTTGCCTTGCCTTTCTCCATATCCGCACCGGCACCGTCTGACAAGCCGCTGAAGACGGGGCTTGTTTGTACGGTATCGCCGTTCTCGTTGACATACGAGCCATTGTCAATGGTAATGATCGTCGGCTTAGTTACATAGATCCAGCGGTCACCCATGTTAAAGGTACCACCAAAAATATTAACGGTCTGCGTGCCGCCCGATGCGGTGGCAGCAACCAGAATGCTTGCAGTGTAGTTGTTACCCGTAAAGGTACCGCCGTAAATGTTAAACACTGCCTTGTCGTGGCCGATGTGAAGCATGTAGGAATCGTCTATTGAAAGGGAGTTGCTGATGAATTTACCGCCGTAGATGTTGAGCGTGCCTCCAACCTTGGTGTACGCAATGATACGGGCAGCGCGGAACGTGCCGCCGGTAATATCGATATTGACGGTATAGCCGTCGCCGCCGGCTACATAGAAAACGATCGTGTCGTTTTGCAGCTGCTGATCGGCGTCGTATACATCACCGCGGGTAATAAGGAACTCGCCGCCGCTGATCTTAACGGTAATATTACCATTGGGCACAAGCATCATGCGACCGGTGTAATCCTTCATCGAGAAGCTTCCGCCGGAAATGTTCCAGGTAGCGGAGCCTGCTTTGGCGGTATTACTGAAAATACCGTACTTCGTGTGAAGAGTGGGAGCAGCAAAGACAGGGATTGCGATCACGTTACCGTCGTTATCGTACGTATTGGCGATGTTGATATTAATGTACTCGCTGGCGTAAATCCAGTAGCAACCGCCGGTAAAGGTGCCTCCAAAGAACTCCCACGTGCCGCCGCCCTGACCCTTAAGGCCAAAGATCGCATTGCCCAAGCCACCGTCAAAGTCACCGCCGTAAACGGTAAAGGGAGCTGTGCCACGCATGTGGAAAAGATCACACAAGCTGTCAACTATAGGAGTTACACCGTCCTCACCGTAATGCTCGGGTCTAAGATTTTCTGCAACATAGTTGCTCTTAAACGTACCGTTATAGATCTCGATCGCTGCGTTTGAGAGATAATCCATCAGGATACGGGTTGCTTCATAGTAACCGTTAAGGATTACAAGCTTGCTGTTATTCTTAGCCCCACCCTCAAGGTAGAACAGCGGGCTGGTGTAATCAAGAGAATCGATCACGGGGGTAAGCACGCCGCCGATATACTCGCCCTTGATAAAGCTGCCGTTGTAGATGATTACGTTAAACGCGCCCTTTGCATTGTTCAGCTGCAGCACGTTGCCGCCAACCCCTACCACAAACTGCGGTTTTACGGTAGCATCAGTTGCGTTACCGATCCGAACCTCAGTGGCAGCGCCACTCAAATTGAAGATATCACCGCCTGATACAATGTAGGTACCGTCCATGATAACGAGATTGGTAACGCCGCTGAGCTTGAGGAAGTCACCGCCATGGAACTCCCATGTGCCGCCCGTAATGGTGATGGTGAAAGCGCCCTTGAGGATCAAGGAATAAGTACCGGCTTCTTCAAAGCTGATTGCATCACCAAAGTACTCCTTGATCAGGTGCTGCTGATCCTCAGGCGTGCTCCAGATCTCGTTTTTCGTAAGAGGAATCTCAGCACCCAGTCTTGCACTGCCGTTTACCGTGTAGGTTACCCTCGAGAGGAGTGCGAGCGCATTTGCCTTTGCAAGCGTGGTTTCAAGAATGCTTGCACCCTCCTCCACTCTCGTGGCAAGATCCACGGTAATGTTAAGGTGACTGGAGGTAATAGCACCGACAAGGTCAAAGAGCCTAGCACCCGCGCCCCTTGCGGTATAGGTGCCGCCGCCAACAGTGATCTTGGAGTCGGTGGTAACGTAGAACAAGGAACCGTCAAAGATACCGCCGTTGATATTCCACGTGCCCTTGGAGGCATAAAGAATATACTCATTCGAAACGCCGCCCACAAAGGTGCCTGCGTTGATGGTAATTCTTGCATCAGCATGAGTAGATGCAATGTAGTAATTGCCGTCGCCATAGCCCTCGGTATCGGTAAATACGGGGCTCTTTGCAGGGTCTGCATTGGCATTGATCACAAGCGTGGTCTCAGTGTCAGTGAAGAACCAACCTGCACCGCCGTTAAAGCTACCGCCGTTGATGGTGGTGCTGGCACCGGTGCTTGGTGCGATAATAAAGTTACCCTGCTTGTTGTCAAAGCTACCGCCGTTGATGACAAGGACCGCGCCCGTGCCATACGGAACAAGCATATGTGCGTTGGTAGCACGTGCGGTAACGGTCTCACCGTCCACGATCTGGTTGCTGACAAAGGTACCGCCGTTGATGGTTGCCGTTGCCGTGACGTTGTTGATCAGCAGCACACGGGAAGCCTCAAAATAGCCGCCCTCAATCGTAACGGTTGCAGAAGCGCCCCCATCAAGGAGGAAGAGCACGTCATTTTGATCGTTCGCCGTGTCGGGAGTGATCTCAACGAAGCGACCGTTTGTGATGGTGACCGCAAGGTTGCTTGCGTTCTTTGCCCAAATAATGTAATCCTCGGCATACATACCGTTGTCGGCGTTATCGGGAAGATTGATAGAAACGGTTACGTTATCACCGACAACCTGAATGATATCACCGAGATCGTTGGTAAACTTGCCGCCCGTGATCTCAAGGTCACCTGCGGTGATCTTAAACATGAAGGGAACCGAAGCCTCATATACGCCATTGGTGATAACCAGCTTGGCATCTGCATTGTTCAGGTGAAGCGGGATCCAAGTCTTAACGTCAACCGTCATGTTGGGGAACTTGGGAGAAAGGATCTCGGTTACGTATGCCGTGATATCTGCAAAAGAGGAAATTGTATATTCCTTTGCCGCGTTCAGAATGAGCTCAGACAGACCGTTGATCTTAAGTGCTTCTGCAGTAACGTCAAAGGCTACCTGCAACGGCACGCTACCGAATTGGGCGACCTGCATGTTGGCATTGGTAACCGTAATGCCCGAACCGGTCACGCCATCGGCAATACGGATCATGTAGCTAAACGTGCCCTTGATATTGTAAAAGCCACCGGTAATATTCAGGACTGCGTTATCGGAAAGCACCTCAAAAATGCTTTCACCTGCGCCCGCAGAAAAGCTGCCGCCGATCACGTTCAGCGTACCCTTTGTAACCCTGATCAGATATTCCATATCATAGTTATCGGTAAAGCCTTCAAGCGTAACAACCACGCCCTCACCGTTGATATTAAATGGAACAAAGCCGGAGGCACAGATAGCATTTCCCTGTGCGGTAAAGCTTGCAAACTGATTCTGCATCAGCCTATAAACGTCGCTAATGCTGGAAATCACGTAGCCCTTACCACCGTTATCCTCGCCCGCATAGGGGCGAGAAACCGTGAAGGGGTTTTTCACGTAGTACTTACCGCTAACGACCAGCTTAAGACCGCTTGCGTCGATATGCTTATAAATGGGAAGATATGCGCCGTAGGAAATGTTTACCGTTGCACCGGTCACCACACACGTGGTGCCCTCAACGTCAAATATCTCGTCGGGCAGAAGTCTTGCCTCCTCGCCCGAAATGAAGAACGTACCGCCCGTGATCTCAAGCTTTTTAACACTGCCCTCGGCGATGTTAAAGATAATGTTTTCTTCATCAAGCGTATTGAAGGTACCGCCGCTGATCTCAATCTCGGCATTCGCATTCGCCGGAATGAGGAATGCGGAGGCAGAACAGTGAGTGGTGCCATCAGCACTTTCAGATCTGCCAAGATTGATGACGGGACCAACTCCATCCTCGTTTGTGCCCACTTTAAATTTGGCACCGCTTACACCGCTTGCGATAGATACAAACGCCTCATTATTCGACGTGCCAACGGTGCGCTCGGTAAAGGTGCCGCCCGTAACGTTGATCTCACAAGCACCCTCGAGTGTAAAGCAGGTCATGTAATTGTTAAAATCGCCGCCCGAAATATTTATCACAGAACCGGCGCCTGCGCTTCGAACGAACAGCAAGAGGCTATTGACCTGCTCGCCGTTGTAGACAGGATTGAAGCTACCGCCGCTGATATTCAGCGTAGCCGTTTTATATATGCGGACGTTTCTGTAGGAATAGATCTCGGTGGTGCCCGAAATGTTCAGCACAGCGCCTGCCGCATTCAGCTTGATGGCCTCTTGAGAGGTGCCACCGTAGAAGGAGCCACCCGTGATATTGAAGTCGGTGATCGCAGCTGCAACGTTTACACAGTACGCAATGGTGCGCTTGACATTATCGGTGCTGCCAAACGAACCGCCACTGATATTGATATGAGCGTCTTCGGCGTTTGCGGAAACGAGAAGCGCTATATACTTTGTGTTCCCATCCACCGTGATGCAGAAATCAGCGTCGCCGGAAACCGCAAGCTTTACTGCACCATCCACGTACAGCAGCGTTGCCAAGCCCCCAACAACAGTGCCACAGGGCACGCTCGCACCGAGCTTAAACTTACCGCCGGAAATTGCAGCCTCGCCCGCAGTCATCCACACGGCGCGGGACATGTTTACAAAGGTACCGCCGGTTACGTTCAGCTTCGCGCTCTCATGGTTGACGTGCAGCGTAATGGAATCCTTGCTCTCGTCAACGGGAGCAAAGCTACCGTCGGTAATGGTAACGGTAACAACGCCCTCTGCCTTTACTACGCCAAATGCAGCAAAGCTACCGCCCGTGATATTGATCGCACTCTCCTCTGCTGCGGTAGAATGCAGAATGTAAGCCTCGGGAAGGTCAGCGCCCTTAAAGGTGCCGCCGCTGATATTTACGGTGCCGCCCTGATGGTCGATCACGCAGCCCTCGGAAAGCAGCTCGTAGGTGCCGCCCGTGATATTCAGCGTGCCTGCCTTAACCTCTACTAAGGAGGTGTTCAGTGCCAATTCAACCGTGGAAATATTCAAAACAGCATCCGCGCCGTTGAGTATAATCGGAACCCAGCAATCCAGCTCAGCACCAACCGCAAGATTGGGGAAGCGCGCGGCGTTTGCGGCGATAAAGCCCGCTTTTGCCAGCGCTGTGTTGTCTGCCAGCGAGGTGATGGTGTGCTCACCCGCGGTGATCTCGCAGGGGTCGGCAATCGAGGTAACGGTGAGCGAAAGCTTCGTCCAATCAAAGCCCTTTTGCGTTTCCGTCTTATCGAGAATTTCAGCAGGCATTGAGGCGCCGTCCTCTACAAACACGGAGCCCGCGGTGCTGGTAATGGTTACCTTTACGGCAGAAGCAGCATGCAAAAGAGCCTTCGCGCCAACGAGATGCAGCTCCGCGCCGTTTATCTCCATGGTTGCATCCGCATGGAAGCCGCCGAACATCGTGCTGTTGTTTGCATAGATCTTGGTGCCTGCCAGCAGTGCGATCGCATGCTTGGTGTTAAGACCTGCAAAAACGCCCTTGGTATCACCCGAGGTGATCGTTGCGTTGCTGATCGTGATAGTAGAGCTGCCCGCCGCAGTTGCATAAAACATTGAGTTAACAGAAGAGCCCGTTAGCGTGCCGCCCGTTACGTTCAAGGTGATGGGAGCCAGTATATGTGCAATGTACTTGTCGGAGGTAAACTGACCGCCCGAAACGGTTACAGCGGAATTCGCACTCTTGGTGGCAAAGGCCTTGATCACACTGTTTGTGCCGCCGCTGATGCTTGTGCTCGTACCCGATACGGTAACGGTTGCCACAGCATTAAGAGATACGGTATCGGTAACGACTGCACTCGTTACAAAATCGTTCAGTGTCAATTCGCACGCGCCGCTAACGTACGCCACGGCTGCGGGAGCTGACGTGATCGCAGCGGTGTCATACGCAACGGTGAGCTTATCAAGCGTAACCTTGCCTGCCGCCACGTTGAACAGCACCTTGTTGGTGCCTGCCGCCGCGGTTGCGTTAAAGGTAATGGTTGCACCCTGTGCGCCGCCCGTGATGGTGTAGGTAAATGCCCGATCAAGCACAACACCCGACTCTGTCACATTGACAAGAACCGTGATGGTGTACCCATCGGCATCGACCGCACCGACTGCAGCTGCCAAAGTGGTATAATACTTCGGCGTGGCAGCATCGGCTGCACTGACGACCTCGTAGTAGTGCCCTTCCTCACGCACGTCGGCGCCGTCGGTAGCCGCAGAGGCTGCCAGTGCCGTCATCATGACCAGGATCATGATCAGTGCCGCGAAGAGAACCAAACGCAGTTGTTTCTTCATAGGATTTATCTCCTTTTCCTTGTATTGCGGATCGCTCCGCTTGTATCGGTATGTGAACGCACGGTGCACATACCAAAATAGATACAATCATATTATATATGATTTCCAAAAATCAGTCAATCCTTTTTCCTTATTTTCGCGATTTTAAACAAAATTGGCGCCGCCAAATCATACAGATTGACACAGAAAAAAGGTGTTTTAAGCGCATATCAGGCGCGACACGCCCAAAGCCCTACGGCAACGGGGCAAAAATAAGAAAAAGACCGCACGAATGCGGTCTTTTTTTCGTTATTTCTCAGGGGTCAAGAGCTCGCCGCCAGCCGTTTGAGGAAAGCTGTCCGCAAAGGCGGTGGCAAGCTTATCGCATCGCTCGTTAAAGGGATGCCCGTCATGCCCGCGCACCCACACAAAGGTCACACTGTGCTTTTTAAGAAGCCCCAGCAGCTGCTCCCACAAATCCACGTTCAGGGCAGGGCTTTTATCCGCCTTGCGCCAGCCGCGCGCACGCCAGCCCTGCGCCCAACCGTTGTTTACTGCCTCCACCACGTAGCGGGAATCCGAGGTCAGTGTAACCTCGCAGGGCTCACGCAGTGCAGAAAGCGCAGCAATCACGCCGCAAAGCTCCATGCGGTTGTTTGTGGTATGGGGCTCGCCCCCCGAAAGCTCCTTTTCGTGAGACCCATATACGAGAATTGCGCCCCAACCGCCGCGCCCCGGGTTTCCCCTGCAGGCACCGTCTGTATAAATATCTACGTGCTTCATTCTTGCCCCTTCACCCTTGCAATATACGCCTTCAAGCACGCAACCGTTTCCTCACTCAGATCGTGCTCGATCTTACAGGCATCCTCAAGCGCGGTGTCGCGCGAAACGCCAAGGGTCATCAGTGCCTCGGCAACAAGGCAGTGTCGCTCGTACATGCGCTCCGCCACGGCAAGGCCTGCCGCGGTCAGCGAAAGCCCACCGCACTCGGTTACGGTCACAAAGCCGTTTTCGCGCAACTCACGCAGCATCACACTGACAGTAGGGCGGGAAAACCCAAGCGCCGCGCAAATATCCACTGCGCGCACCTTATCCTTTTGCTTTGAAAGAATCAAGATCTGCTCAAGATAGTTCTCTCCCGATTCATGGATCGCCATGCGTTTTCCCTCCCTTCTACTTTTAGTCCTCCTCGTCCTCGTCCTTCGGCAAGGGGTTTACAAAGAGCGTAAGCTTCGTCACGCGCTCCTCGTCCATAGCCGAAACGATAACAAAAAGGTTTTCATAACTAAAGCTGTCGCCCACGTGCGGATTTGCCTCCAGCATTTCAACCGCCCAGCCACCCATGGTGGTGTATTCGCAGCTGAAGCTCTCGGGGCACTTGAAGTCCACCTCATAGAAGCAGTCATCAATATTCATTTCACCCGAAACCTCATAGGTGTTTTCACCCGTCGGGTAGCATTCGGTCACGATCACGTCGGTATCGTCCCAAATATCGCCCACAAGCTCCTCAAGAATATCCTCCATCGTGACCACACCAAGCGTGCCGCCAAATTCGTCAATCACGATGGCAAGGTGCATCTTTTGCTCGCGTAAGCGCGCAAGAGCTGCAGGCAGCTTCATGGTTTTGTGAAGCTTGCAGGGCTTCAGCAGAAGCGAACGGATATCGGGGGCTTCCTCATCCATTGCCGCCTTGTAGTAGCGGTTCAGCGACAAAATACCGATAATGTTGTCTACGCTGTTTTCATACACGGGAATACGCGAAAACTGTGCCGTATCCGCCAAAAGCGCACGGATGGTTTCGTTATCCTCGATGTCAAATGCGGTCATGTTGATACGGGGCGTCATGATCTTTTCTACGGTAATATCGTGAAACTCAAGTGCCGATTGCAGCAGCTCGCCCTGCTCCTCGTCGATCACGCCCTCCTCCTCAACGGTTTCAATAATGGAGGAAAGCTCCTCCTCCGTCACGGTCGGGTCGGTATCGGCGCGGTCCTTGCCCCA
>JAZOLJ010000009.1:0-20251 GCA_045652845.1 Eubacteriales bacterium
TATTTTCCGCCGTATTCAGCAGGCGGAGCGTGAGGAAACGGGTGAGGTCATCACCGCCTCCGAGGCAGCCTCGCTTCTTTATTCGGGCGGCTATACCTCCGCACCCGAAACACACATGGGGCAGGGTATTTTCTTCACCGCCCGCTTGATGGATCACTTTGCCATTCGCTCGGATACAGAGCTTTTTACCCCCAACCAGGAGGATGCCGAGGAGGAGGGCGGCGGCGAGCGCTTCCGCGGCACAGCCGTGCAAATGGCACTTGCCAACGATACCACGCGCGATCTCGGTGAGATCATGGCGCGTTACGTTGACCCCGAAGAGGGGTTTGTGCGCACCGAGCTGCCCATGGCACGTATGTTTGGCGGCGGCTTTCCCGTTTCTCGCTCCGAGGCGCGTCGCCTTGGTGAGATTTTGGATGGCTTCCGTGACGTGGAGCTTGATTTTACGGGTGTTGAGGAGATCGGCCCCGATTTTGCACACGAGCTTTTTGCCGTGATCGCGCGTCAGCACCCCGAGCTTTACTTAAAGGCTATCAATACAAACGATAGCGTTGCCGCGGCGATCCGCCGCGCCGAACGCGCATAATATTTTTAAAAAATTCGGCAACGCATTGCCGAAAAGGTAACCAAAACGGCTGACTTGAAAATCAAGTCAGCCGTTTTTGATTTTATTGTGCGGGTGCTGCCGTCAGCTCCAGTCCCTGCAGCGCCTCGCTGATCTGCGTGGCAGAGGCGTGCAGCAAGCGGTGCTCCTCTTTTGACAATGGCATATCCAGCACACGCACAATGCCGCCGCGCCCCACCACGGCGGGGAGGCTGATGGAAATATCGGGCAAGCCGTAATGCCCGCTTGCCGCCACCGAAACGGGAAGTATGGTTTTCTCATCTCGCACGATAGCTGTCACAATACGGCGCACCGCCTCCGCTACGGCATAGTAGGTCGCACCCTTTGCGCCAATGATGCCGTATGCAGCGTCGCGCACCTCAAAAAACAGCTCCTGCAGCATCTCGTCATCAAGCTCGCGGGGCTTGTTTTCACAAAAGCTGTCAAGATCCACTCCCGATATATTGGCACTGCTGTAAACGGGCAGCTCGCTGTCCCCATGCTCGCCAATAATAAAGGCGTGCACGTTGCGACTATCCACGCAAAGGCGTTTGCCAAGCAAATATTTCAGGCGCGCGGTATCCAGCACCGTGCCCGAGCCGATCACGCGCGCCGCAGGGAAGCCCGAAATGCGGCGTGTGACCTCGGTAAGCACGTCTACGGGATTTGTGACCACAAGCAGGATGCATTCGGTGTTGTATTTGCAAATTTCACGGGTAACGGTGCGAAAAACACGGGTATTTGCGCGTAATAGATCAAGGCGCGTTTCGTGCGGCTTTTGCGCCACGCCCGCGGTGATGATCACCAATCCCGCATCGGCAAGATCACTGTAATCTCCCGCATAGATCTCCATCGGGGCAAGAAAGGGCAGACCGTGATTGAGATCCGCCGCCTCACCTGCGGCGCGCTGCTGATCAATATCGATCAATACCATTTTTGAAAAAAGTCCGCTTTTCATCAGTGAGAAGGCAGTTGTTGCCCCCACGTTTCCAACACCAATAATGCCGCATTTTCTGATATCCGTCATAATAAACCTCCGCATTTGATGCTTTTATTGTTGCCAAATGGAGCAAAAATATGCGAAAAGTGCCAAAACGGTGTGAATTTACGCCCTCTCAAAGCGATTTAGCATGCCGCGCAGTGCTATGGCGTGTGCGGCCTCCTCGGCGGCAATTGCCAGCAGCATGTCGGCGGCGGGCTTTGTCGGCGCGTTTTTTGCCAGTCGGCGGTATTCGCTCTCCTCGGCTTGCTCCTCGGCGATCTTCTCTTGCATCATGCGCCGCGCAAGCAGTGCAGCCCCTGTGGTCGCATCCAGCCCCAAGCGCAGGGGCTCCTGCCGCAATTTCGTGTTTAGTGCGGGAGTGATGCCAAGGTGTAGCAATAGCTGCCCCAACTGCTCGTAATGAGAGATCTCCACACGCGCGATCTCATCAAGCAGACGCGCCACCGCAGGCAGATGCGCTGCCAGCGTCATAGCACCCTGCACGTAGGCAGTCACATCCTGCAGCTCATGTAAAAACGCGCGGTAGATTTCCTTTGCAAAAACGCTGTTTTGCGGCACGTTCCCGCGCCAAATTTCCCCTCTTGCTTCTTCCATGCTGTGCCTCCCCCAATGGTATTTTTCATTGCAGTATATGCGTTTTGGCGCGTATATGTGTAAAAAACACCCCCATTCATGCACGAATTACATGAATGGGGGTGTTTTATTTGAATTGCAGTTGCTTATTTTTGCTGCATGGCGCGGCGAATGCGCATGGTCTCCTTCATACGAAGCTCGGTGTTAAGGATCTTTTTGCGCAGACGGATCGACTTGGGCGTAACCTCTATGAGCTCATCGTCGGCGATAAACTCAATCGCCTCCTCAAGCGAAAAGATCACGGGCGGGGTGAGAAGCAGCTTTTCGTCAGCACCTGACGAGCGGATCGCGGTCAGCTTCTTTTCCGCGCAGGGGTTTACGGCGATATCGTCGTTTTTGGGGTTCATACCCACGATCATGCCCTCATAGACCTTGGTCTGGGGGCCCACAAACAAATTGCCGCGCTCCTGGGTGTGGAAAAGCCCGTAACGGGTGGTTTCGCCGTCGCAGGAGGCAACCAACGCGCCCGTAAAGCGCATCGGGATCTCGCCACGGTAGGGCTGATAGCTGTCAAACAGGGTGTTGATCACGCCCTCGCCGTGCGTGGCGGTGAGAAACTCGGAACGGTAGCCGATAAGACAGCGGGAGGGAATGAGATATTCAATGCGCGTGCGGTCGCCAACGGGGTGCATTTCTAAGAGATCACCCTTGCGCTGCCCAAGCTTTTCAACAACGGGTCCCACAAAATCAAGCGGAACGTCAAGCGTAACCTTTTCCATCGGCTCGCATTTTACGCCGTCAATTTCCTTAAAAAGCACGCGGGGATTGGAGCAGCAAAGCTCGTAGCCCTCACGGCGCATGTTTTCAATAAGGATCGAGAGGTGCATCTCACCTCTGCCTGCTACCTTAAATTCATCGGTGGTGTCACCGTCACAAACGCGCAGCGAAACGTCGCGCATGGTCTCGCGATACAAACGCTCGCGCAGCTGACGGGAGGTAACGAATTTGCCCTCCTTACCCGCAAGCGGGCTGGTGTTTACCGCAAAGGTCATTTCCATGGTCGGCTCGCTGACCTTTACAAACTCAAGGGGCGTGGGGTCTGTCGTTGCGGTAATGGTGTCGCCAATGGTAATGGAGGCAGCACCCGAGAAGCAAACGATGTCACCCATGCGCGCCTCCTCCACGGGCACGCGTGTAAGACCGTCGATCTGATAAATGGATACGATCTTGGTGCGCTTGGGATTTTCATTCGAGTGGTAGTTGCAAATAAGGGCATCTTGGTTTTGCTTCAGCCTGCCGCGTTCAATGCGACCAATGCCGATACGGCCCACGTAATCGTTGTAGTCGATCGAGGAAACAAGGAGCTGCAGTCCACCCTCGTCGTCGCCCTCGGGGGCGGGAATATAGTCAAGAATGGTATCAAAAAGAGGGGTAAGATCGGCGCCTGCCACATCCGGCTCACGCGAAGCGGTGCCTGCACGGCCCGAGCAGTAAAGAATGGGGCTGTCAAGCTGCTCGTCGGAGGCGTTGAGGTCAATGAGAAGCTCCAAAACCTCATCCTCCACCTCGCCCAGGCGCGCGTCGGGCTTGTCTATTTTATTCACCACAACGATCACGCGGTGGTTCAGGTCCAGTGCGCGCTGCAGCACAAAGCGTGTTTGGGGCATGGGACCCTCGGCAGCATCCACCAGCAAAATAACGCCGTTTACCATCTTCAAAACGCGCTCCACCTCACCGCCGAAATCGGCGTGCCCGGGGGTATCTACAATGTTGATCTTTACGTCCTTGTAGTGCACGGCGGTATTTTTTGCCAAAATGGTAATGCCGCGCTCCTTTTCAATATCACCCGAGTCCATAACGCGTGTCACGGTTTCTTGGTTATCGCGGTAGATGCCGCCTTGCTTTAGCATCTGGTCAACAAGCGTTGTCTTGCCGTGGTCAACGTGGGCGATGATGGCAATATTGCGCAGATCTTCACGGATCATAGCTGTACCTCTCTTTCTGCAGTCCATAAGATTTTATTAACAACATTTAATTATAACACAAATTTTGCGCTTTGCCAAGGGGGAAAGGTGAGGTTTTTTTAAGATTTTGTCGCGGCAGGTCGAGCTTTGGCGCCCCTTCGGCGACTTTCTCTACAAACACTCTGTTTTTGTCACATCTTGCTTGACTTTTTTTAATTGTCCTTTTATAATAAACATAATGTACTACGGCATAGACGTTTTGAAAGGCGGTATCTTAGTATGTATACAGATATGTTTGGCAAAAAGCGCTTTAAGCTGGGTCTGCACCAGCATACCACGCGCTCTGATGGCAGCCTTGACCCCGCAAGGCTTGCGGAGGTCTACCGCGAGCACGGCTATGACGCCATTGCCCTCACCGACCACTGGGCATACAACGCTGCGGGTACACTTTCCGATCTGCCGATCCTTTCGGGGGCTGAATACCACGTCGGCATTCGCGATGCGGGTGATGGCGAGGGCGTTTTTCATATCGTGTGCCTACTTGCCGATCGCGAGCCGACGCTTTCACGCGAAACCGCGACCGCGCAGGGGATTATTGATGCGATCCATGCGGCTGGTGGCATTGCCGTGCTGGCACACCCCGGTTGGTCTATGAACACCTCCGAGCGTGTGAAGGCTCTGAAGGGCTTTGATGCGACCGAAATTTTCAATACGTCATCCAATAATACGCGCCGTGGCGATTCCTCCATGCTGGTAGACCACTATGCATTGAACGGTCAACTCTTCCCGCTGATCGCGGCAGATGACTATCATAGACCCACAAGCGGAGCTATGCCCAAGGCCTTTATCATGGTGGAGAGCGAGGATCTTTGTGCCGCCAACGTGAAGAAAGCAATTCTTGAAAAGCGTTTTTATGCTTCCACGGGCCCCGAGATCCATCTTACCCGCCAAGGCGATACCATGGTGGTGGATTGCAGCCCCGTTTGTGAGGTGGTATTTGAAAGCAATCTCGTGCTTTCCCCCAACCGTGCAAGGGTTGGCGAGGGAATCACGCACGCCGAGTACCCTCTCAATCCAAACGAGCGCTTTGTTCGCGCTTACGTGACCGATAGCGAGGGCAGACAGGCGTGGAGCAATTTTATTGAAATTTAACGCATTGCACAATGCAAGCAAAATAATAACAGTACACTGCACGTCAGCGTGCGGTACAGGAGGAGATTTTATATGAGCGTTAAAATTATTGTGGATTCCGCATCCGATATCAAGGCTTCCGCAGCCGCCGAGCAAGGGCTTCTTTTCATCCCGCTCAAAACCGTTCTGGCAGGGGTTGAGTATCGCGACGGTATTGATATCACGCCGGATACGTTTTACCAAAAGCTGGAGGCAAACAAGGAGCTTGCCCGTACAAGCCAGGTCAACGTAGGAGAGTTTCAGGAGCTGTTTCAGGCAACCGTAGAGGCAGGGGACGAGGCTGTTGTGATTACGATTTCCTCCGGCCTTTCCGGCACGTATCAAAGCGCAAGAATCGCCGCGGCCGACTATCCGGGAAAAATTTTTGTGTTAGACAGCCTTTCCGCCACGGCGGGTGAGCAGGTTTTGGTGGCACAGGCAATCAAGCTGCGTGATGCGGGCAAGACGGCGGCGGAAATTTTTGCCGAGCTTGACGCGCTGCGCCATAAGGCGCGCCTGTTGGTGCGTGTGGAAACACTTGAGTACCTCAAGCGTGGCGGGCGCATATCCAAAACCGCAGCATTTGTGGGCGGTATGCTGCATTTTATGCCCGTGCTGACCCTCAACTGGGAGGGCAAGCTCGAAACCGTTGGCAAGGCGCGCGGCTTAAAAATGAGTCACAAAATGGTAAACGATGCTATTGTAGCGGCAGGCGGTATCGATTTTTCCTACCCCGTGGTAATTACCTATGCGGGTGATCTTGCCGATGGCACTGTGGATGCATATCTGAAGGATAGCAAGGAGATCTACGGTGATCATATGGATAAGCTCACCATCGGTCAGCTCGGTTGCGTGATTGGTACGCACGCGGGCCCCGGTGCTATTGTCGTATCCTTTATTCCAAAGCAAAACTAAACGAAATAGGCGAAAGTAAAATTTTGCTTTAGCCCATTTTTATAGGAGGTTGATGAGGTTCATTCCGTTTGTGGTGTTGCACTGCAAATGATCAAAAATGCAATAAAAATGCAATAAAGAGCAAGGAATTTACAAAAAACATCTAATATAATGGAATTAAAATAAAATTTTAGAGGTTGCTATGAAAGAACGCTATATTGCTTTAATGGCCAAGGTTCTGACCGCTTATTCCGACGAGCAGATCGTTGCGTATTTTGAACGTGTTAAAAAGAACGGTCTTACCGAACACGGTTTTCCTCGTATGGCCTCAAACATTGGCATTTTGATCGCTCACGGCTATCGCCGTGACCTTTTGCCCTTGTTTCTTGAGATGATGGATTTTTGCTGTCACCAGATTCCGCGCGTCAAGGCGGCAAACGATTTTTCGGTAAGAGAGGTCGTATTTTGCTTAATGGAGGTGGAGGCTGCAAAGGTCGTGCCCGCCGAGCGCCTTGCCAAATGGAAAGAGGATATTGCCTCTATTGACCCCTACACCTGCTATGATAAGTTCGCCAAAACGCCCACCGACAAGGTCTTTAACTGGGCGCTTTTCACCACCGTCAGCGAATATGCGCGCCAAAGTTACGGGCTTTGCGACTCGCGCGAGTTTATCGATATTCAGATCCCCACTCAGCTTCAATGGTTTGATGAAAACGGCATGTACCGCGATGCGCTTTATCATCCGCCCGTCATGTACGATCTGGTGCCGAGAACACTGTTTGCAATGCTGCTTCACCTCGGATACGATGGTAAATACCGCGCCGAGATCGACGCAGTGCTCCGTCGGGCAGAGCTGTTTACCCTCAAGATGCAGTCGGTGACGGGTGAGGTGGCGTTTGGCGGCCGAAGTAACCAGTTCCTTCATAACGAGGCTATGTCGCTGGCGGTTCTTGAGTTTGCCGCCGCTCGTTATAAAAGGGAAGGAAATTTGGAGCTGGCGGGTAAATTCAAGGCTGCTGCTGCGCGCGCACTTGACCATCTCGAGGGGTGGCTTGCAAAGAGTCCCATCTATCATGTGAAAAACCGTTTTCCCATCGAAACGCAGTTTGGCTGTGAGGTCTATGCCTACTTTGATAAGTACATGATCACGGTGGCCTCGAACCTTCACGGTGCTTATATGCTTTGTGACGACACCATCGAGGCGGGCGAGCCGGATACGTCTCCTATGACCTTCAAGACCTCGGATCACTTTAACAAGATATTCCTTCGCGCGGGCGGCTATGCGCTGGAGTTTGATACCAACGCAGACCCCCACTACGATGCCTCGGGTCTTGGTCGTGTCCATAAGGCGGGGCTCCCCTCGGCGCTTTGCATGTCCTTGCCTTGCCCCGCCTGCCCTAAATTTGTGGTGGGTGAGCACCCCGTAGCCATGTCGCTTTCTCCCGGTATCTTTTCGGATAACTATTGGCAGTTTGCCACCGACGCGTATATCGGCAGATACGAGCTGCTTGATATGGGCGAGAGGGAAGCGTCGGCGTACGCATCGCTCCTTTGCCGCTTCTTCACGGGAAGAGAAGTTACCACCACTTATACCGTGGATGAGGGCGGTGTCGCCATCAGGGCAACCAGCAACGATAAGCTGGCATATATGCTGCCCGCCTTCTCCTTTGACGGCGAGGTGCATACCGATATCAAAGTAAGCGACCGCGAGCTTGAGGTTCGCTATCAGGGCGGTGTTTGCCGCTATACTACGACCGGCAGGATCATCGATCTTGACGAGATCGGCTACAACCGCAACGGTCATTACCGTGGCTTTGCCGCCATTGGCGACAAGGAGCTTGAGGTGAAGATCGAGCTTATGAAAGAATAAATCCGACGATTTCTTTAGCTTCGGGGCTGTTTCAAATTTGCATTTGAGACAGCCCCCCTATTTTTGCTTTCGCAAAATATAAGCAAAATGAAAAAATATATATTTTTAAAAAAATACTTGACAAGAAAAATAGCTTGTTATATAATATAAAGGCTGTGGAGTATTGGAGATGCAGGAGTACACAAGGGCGAGGTGTACCTATGCATCTTTTTTTGTGTCAATTTTGCCCTGAAAGGAGCAACGTATGTCCCCACATAAGCTGATCGAATGTCTTGAACTGAATCCCATTATCGCAGCGGTGCACGACAGTGCCTTTGCGGCAGCGATCAATTCCCCCGCCGAGGTTATTTTTTGCCTCAAGGCAAGCATTATCACCGTGGCAGAACGCGTTCGGGTAGCGCACGCGGCGGGTAAGAGCATTTTGGTGCATATTGATCTTGCCGACGGCATCGGCAAGGACCGCGCGGGCATTGAGTACCTTGCAAGCCTTGGAGTTGACGGTATCATCAGCACGCGTACACAGCTGCTGCGCCAAGCAAAGGAGCAGGGGCTGATTGCCGTGCAGCGCTTTTTCGCGCTCGACTCGCAGGGGATGGAGAGCATCAGTGAGAATTTAGAAAATACCGTGTGTGACCTGATCGAGATCATGCCCGGTGTTATCGGCAAGGCGATCTCGCGCTTTGCGGGTGGCAGAGTCCCCGTGATCGCGGGGGGCTTGATCGAAACAAAAAAAGAGGTCACCTCGGCGCTTGAATGCGGTGCCTTGGCGGTCTCCACGGGCAAGCAGGACCTGTGGTACAGTTAATTTGAGTTCCAAATTTTAAAAATAAAAGTACAACAAGCAAGGAAGGAAAGAAGTATGTTTGACGTATTGATTGTCGGTGCCGGCGTAATTGGCGGCATGCTGGCAAGACAGCTTTCGAAATACGACCTGAAGGTTTGTATGCTCGAAAAGGAAAACGACGTTGCCATGGGTGCTACCAAGGCAAACAGCGGTATCGTGCACGGCGGCTATGACCCCGAGCCCGGCACGCTGAAGGCAAAGCTGAATGCCGAGGGTGTAGGGAAGCTTTACGACGTGGCAGACGAGATCCATGCCCCCTACCGCAAAAACGGCTCCTTTGTGTGTGCCTTTGGCACGCCTGAGGAGGAGGCGACTGTAAGAGAGCTTTACGAGCGCGGTCAGATCAACGGCATCAAGGGCCTTGAGATCCTCACGGGTGACGAGGCACGCGCGCTTGAGCCTGCATTGTCCGAGAAGGTATCCCTTGTCCTCAACGTAACTAACGCAGGCATTGTTTGCCCCTACGAGCTGACCGTTGCCGCCATTGGCAATGCCATGGATAACGGCGTAGAGCTGAAGGTCAACTTTGCTGTTGAGAGCATCGCCAAAAAGGACGGCGTATTCACCGTTACTGCCAAGAGTGGCGAGAGCGTTTGTGGCAAGTATCTTGTCAACTGTGCAGGTGCTTATTCCGATCGCGTAGCCAATATGGTTGGCGACGATTTCTTTACCATTATCCCCCGTGCGGGCGAGTATATGCTCCTTGATAAAAACGAGGGCAGCCGCGTTTCGCACACCATCTTCCAGGTTCCCTCGGTCGATGGCAAGGGCATTCTTGTTTCCCCCACCGTTGACGGCAATCTGCTGACCGGCCCCACCGCTACCAAGGTAGAGACCCCTGCCGATACCGAGACCACGCCCGAGGGGCTTGAGATCGTGGCACGTCTTGCCGCAAAGAGCGTGCCGAGCGTTAACTTCCGTCAGGTCATCACCTCCTTCTCGGGTGTTCGCTCCTCCGAAAAGGGTGGCGACTTTATCATTTGCCCCGCAAAGAGTGTTGAGAACATGGTACACGTTGCCGCAATCGACTCTCCCGGTCTTACCTCCTGCGTGGCAATCGCCGATTACGCCATCGACCAGCTTCGTGCTCTCGGTCTTACTACTACCCAGAAGGCTGATTGGTGCGGCAAGCGTGAGAACCCCCACGCCTTCCGCGAGATGAGCGACGATGAGAAGGATGCCTACATCAAGGAGCATCCCGCATACGGTAAGATCGTTTGCCGCTGCGAAACCGTTTCCGAGGGCGAGATCCGCGATGCCATTCGCCGCAATCCTCCCGCACGCGATATTGACGGCGTGAAACGCCGCACCCGTTCGGGCATGGGCAGATGCCAGGGTGGCTTCTGCATGCCTTACGTTATGAAGCTGCTTGCTGAAGAGAACGGTCAACCGATGGAGAGCATCACCAAAAACGGTGAGGGCTCCGCACAACTCACAGGTAAGCTGTAAGGAGGCGCGCTATGATGACAGCACATGATATTGTAATCGTTGGCGGCGGCCCCGCCGGCATGGCAGCGGCAGTTGCCGCATACGACAAGGGTGTGACCGACGTTGTGATCCTCGACCGTGAGGATAACGTTGGCGGCATTCTTCGCCAGTGCATCCACAACGGCTTTGGTCTGCACAAGCTTGGCCGTGAGCTCACGGGTCCCGAGTATGCAGACGTTTACCGCAGGGAAGTGGAAAAGCGCGGCATCAAGGTCTACTGTGAGACCACCGTTACTGCCGTTTCTTCCGATCGCGTGGTTACCGCACGCAACAGAGAGGGTATCCTCAAGATCAAGGCAGGCGCCGTAGTGCTTGCCATGGGCTGCCGTGAGCGCAGCCGCGGTGCACTGAACATCAGCGGCACCCGCCCCGCAGGCGTTTACAGCGCAGGCACGGCACAAAAGCTGATCAACTGCGAGGGCTACATGGTTGGTAAAAAGGTCGTGATCCTCGGCTCGGGCGATATTGGTCTGATTATGGCACGCCGTATGTCCTTCGAGGGCGCAAAGGTTGAGGCCGTATGTGAGATCATGCCCTATTCGGGCGGTCTGACCCGTAATATCGTACAGTGCCTTGAGGACTACGGTATTCCGCTTTACCTCTCCACCACCGTTGCCGAGATCCACGGCAAAAAGCGCGTAGAGGGCGTTACCATTGCAGAGGTTGATGAGAATCGCCGCGTAAAAGAGGAAACCAAACGCTACATTCCCTGTGATACGCTCCTGCTTTCCTGCGGTCTGATTCCCGAAAACGAGCTGACTCGCTCCGCCGGCATTCCGATTGATCCCATCACATCGGGTGCTTTGGTTGATGAGAACCGCGAGACCGCAGTCCCCGGTATCTTTGCATGCGGCAACGTGCTGCAGGTGCATGACTTGGTTGACTACGTTTCCGATGAGGCTGAAATTGCAGGCATTGGCGCCGCTAACTTTGTAAAGAACGGTGCAGCTGCCGGCGTGACCGTGGCAACAAAGCCCGGCAACGGTGTGCGTTACGTGCTGCCCCAGCGCGTACATACCGATAAGGGCAACGACGTTGCACTCTTTATGCGCGTGACCCAGCCCTTCGGCAAGGTTCGCTTTACCGTTAAATCGGGCGATGAGGTGCTTGCTACCGCTGTGCGCTTAAAGGCTGCACCCGGTGAGATGGAAAAAATCGTGGTGAAGAGCGATAAGCTGGCACTTGCCAAAGAGCCCATCACCGTTTCGTTGGAGGTGCAATAATGAAAAGAGATCTGATTTGTATCATCTGTCCCCGCGGCTGCGCGATGACCGTGGAGGGGGAAAAGGATAATCTTACCGTTACCGGCAACTCTTGCCCGAAGGGTAAGCAGTATGCCATCGACGAGTGCACTCACCCCACCCGTACCGTTACCTCTATCGTGCGCGTGGCAAACCGTGAGGATACCATGGTAAGCGTGAAGACCGCGGCTCCCGTTCCGAAGGAGAACATCTTTGACGTTATGGCAATGATCCGCGCCGCAAGAGTTGATGCACCCATTGAGGCAGGCACCGTGATCTTGTCGGATGTTTACGGCACCGAGGTTGTTGCAACCAAAACGATCAACTGATCGATCAAAAAGAAGCCCCGCACTGTGTGCGGGGCTTCTTTTATCTTTTTCCGGTTTTAATTTCTCCGTGCTTAGCTTCATAGGCTTCGATAAGGTCACGGACCAGCACGAGTATTTGACTGTTTGCACTTCTGCCCTCATAGTCTGCAATCACGTGTAATTTGTCGAGCATTTCTTCTTCAATTCTGATAGATAAACTTTTTGTAGCCATATAAACCTCATTTTGAATTTATTATATGTTTACTTTACGCTTGTTTTGTGCTAAAATGTAATAAGTGGATATGTAATATGTTCAAAATATGTTTATTTTGGAGTTGAAAATGAAAATAGCTGTTGTAGGATCAAGAAATTTAACCAACATTGCATTGGAAGCACATCTTTGCCCAGATGTGGAAGAAATCGTATCCGGAGGTGCAACGGGCGTAGATCGTTGTGCTGCCGAATATGCAAAACGCAAGGGAGTGAAGCTTACTGAATTTTTGCCCCAATACGAGCGATACGGCCGTGCGGCACCGATTGTAAGAAATAAACAGATAGTGGATTATGCAGATAAAGTTATTGTTTTCTGGAACGGTATTTCCAAAGGAACGCTATCGGTCATTCAATACGCCGAAAAAACAGGGAAGCCACTTGAGGTTGTACTTTGCAAATAAAACGGATATCAATCGCAAATGCTCAAAATTGTCTAAATATCTTGACTTTTCGCGTGCTCCATCTTACAATAGAGATACCATGAAATAAAGGAGCAAGGCTATGAATTTTCAAGCGTTAGATCAGTATTTGCGCGGTATTACCTCAAACGGCACTGTGCCGGGGCTTGAGGTGGCGGTCACCCGAGAGGGCAAGACCCTTTATCACGAGGCACTCGGATATACCGACGTTGCAAAGACCCGTCTTGCCACAAAGGAGGATATTCGTTGGCTCTTTTCCTGCACCAAGGTCATGACCTGCATTGCCGCCATGCGCTTGGTGGAGGAGGGAAAGCTCTCGATTTCCGCCCCCGTTTCGCGCTATTTGCCCGAATATGCACATCTTAAGGTGAAGGATGAAAAAACGGGCGAGATTCGCAATGCCAAGGAAACCATGACTGTGGCACATTTGTTTGGCATGATGGGCGGGCTTGATTATGACATCCATGCACCTGCTATTCGGGCGGCTGTTGCCGCCGGCGGCACGCGCGAGATCGTTGCTGCTATGGCAGAAAAGCCCCTGTGCTTTGAGCCGGGCACGTGGTTTAAATACAGTCTTTGCCACGATGTTCTGGCTGCCGTTGTTGAGGTGGTTGCGGGCATGTCCTTTGGCGAATACTTAAAGCGCATTGTGTTTGATCCCTTAGAGCTTTCCGATATCGGCTTTGTGCCAAGCGAAGCGCAAAAGGCACGCTTTCCCCAAATGTATGATTACAATTCCGCCACAAGAGAGCTGGTGCCAATGAGCTCCGAGAACGCCTACGTCCTCTCACCGCGCTATGAGAGCGGCGGCGCGGGTATTTTCTCTACCGTTACGGCATACAGTAAATTCCTTGCCACGCTTGCAAACGGAAAAAGCCCCGAGGGATACGTTCTCTTGAAGCCCGAAACCGTTAAAATGATCAGCGAAACAGATATCCTTACTCCGGGTGGTCGCCTTGGCATGACCGCCGCCTGGTCAACGCGCTTTTTCGGTTACAGCTGGGGGCTTTGCGGCAGAGTGCATCTCGACCCCGCTACCTCGGGTGCCAAATCGCCGCGCGGCGAATTTGGCTGGGACGGTGCCGCCTCATCTTACTGCTTGATCGACCCTGTCAATCGCGTTTCCCTCATGCTCGGAACCAACGTGCGCCACTTTATTTACGGCTATCACGTTCTCCACCCACGCTTGCGCGATCTTGTTTACGAATGCCTTGCGGCAAAATAAATTGGTAAGTAAAACCCCACAACGGTATGCAAATTTGCACCGTTGTGGGGTTTTACGTCGCCTTCACCTCAATACCGAGGAGCGCGGTGTGATAAAAAAATTTCTCGCCGAGGCAGGCGGGCTGTTCGATCTTTCTCGCAGCGACCCCGCCGCCCTCCCTCTTTCCGAGCAGTATAGCGATCCGCTGATCAGTGAAATGGTGGCATACATGCAGGAAAATATCACAAAAAACATCACCATTTCCGATTTCCTTGGCTTCAGCAGTTCCTCTTACTTTTACTACACCTTTAAAAAGATTACCAACGTGACCCCCACGCAGTATTTCAAAAGCGTGCATCAATACGATTTTGAAAAGTAATAAAGTAAAAGACCCGCACGGTGCGGGTCTTTCACTTTTGAATACGAGGGTTATTGCTGATTCCTAAAATATAATCTACGGATACGTTATAAAAGTTGGAGAGTTTTATCAAAATATCGGTAGGAATATCGCGCTGTCCCAATTCATAATTGCTGTATACCTGCTGGGAGCAATTTAATTTTTTTGCCATTTGCTTTTGCGTGAGATCGTGATCTTCGCGCAGATCGCGTATCCTTTTGAACATGCGCAGCCCTCCTTTCTAAAATATTATATTATACCGCAGTTTGCGGTATTAACATTAACCGCAAATTGCAGTATAATTATATTGTTGCCGTGTGAAAGGAGGATTTATGGATAACAACCAGCAAGTTCATGTGAAGAAAAAATCAAAGTGGTGGATCATTTGTCTTGTAATCATAGTGGTTCTTATCGTTATCGTCGCAGCATCAGGCGGTGATGAGGAGTCAGCGAGCAATAGTAATGATGGTGCACAAGCTACGCAAAATCAAGAATCGAATAACAATAATAATACAATTACCTACGAAACCGTAGATCTTCAAAAAATGCTTGATGATCTTGATAGCAACGCCATGAAAGCAGAGCAAACATATCAAAACAAATACGTTCAGGTAACGGGTAAAATTTATAACTTTGACAGTGATGGTGCCTATATCAGCATTGAGCCTGTTAATGCTGACGAATGGAACTTTGATACCGTAATGTGCTATATCAAGAACGATGCACAAAAGCAATATCTCTTGAACAAATCCAAAGGCGATACTGTGACCATTAAAGGAAAGGTTACATCTATTGGAGAGGTACTTGGCTACTCTATTGATATAAAAGAAGTCAGTTGACACTATAAGAATTGTAACGGCAACATAAAAAAGATCGCCACACATCATATGATGTGTGGCGATCTTTATACCCCAATCTCCTCGTAAATTTCAAGTAAGCGCTCCTCCGCCTCGGTTTTTCTGGCATCCAGTGCGGCTGCGCGGATGTAGTCACTGGCAGCAGAGCCAAACAGCTCGCGGTCAATTTCGGCAAGCTCTGCTTCCAGTGCCTGTGCCTCCTTTTTCAGGCGCTCAAGCCTTGCCTTGGCGCGTCGCTCCTCGGCGGCGCTTTGCTTTCGGGCAAGATAATCTGCCTTGCCCTTGGTTATGGGCGTGGCTGCTGTGCCGCTTATCATGCCGCTCTGCAGGCGCGCACGGCGTGCATCTCTAAACTCCAAAAATTCGCTGTATCCGCGCCCCCCGCGGGTGATCTTGTAGTCAAGCAGATCGCCGTCACCCGTTTCGGGCTTTAGTGCCACCACGCGCGTGGCAAGCTTATCCATAAAATAACGGTCGTGCGAAACGGCAAGCACTGTGCCGTCAAACGCCTCCAGTGCCGTTTCCAGTGCCTCGCGTGAGTCAATGTCAAGGTGGTTGGTCGGCTCGTCCAAAACAAGCAGGTTCATGTGTGAGAGAATGAGCTTGGCAAGCGTTAGCCGTGCACGCTCACCGCCCGAAAGCACCGCAACGGTGCGAAAAACGTCCTCTCCAACAAAGCGGAAGAGGGCAAGCGTGCTTCTTACTTCTGTTTCGGTGAGATTTGGGTAAGCGTTCCACAGCTCGTCAAGCACGGTGTTCTCGGGCGTGAGATTTTGGTTTTCCTGGTCGTAATAGCCAATCTCTACGTTGTAGCCTGCCTCCACGCGCCCCGCGGTTGGCTGCTGCTTGCCGAGAATGATCTTTAAAAGCGTTGATTTTCCGCACCCGTTAGGGCCTGTTATGAACATACGCTCGTTTTTGAGGAGTAAAAAACCAATATCGGTAAACAGCTTTTTTTCACCAAACGCCATCGACAGCCCACGCACCGAAAGCACCTCGTTGCCACTCTCCCTTGCCTCGCGGAAGGTCATGCGGATTGCCTTGGGTGCCTCCTTTGGCTTTTCAAGCCTTTCCATTTTGGCAAGCAGCTTTAGGCGCGATTCTGCCGCAATGATGTTGCGCTCGCGATTCCACGCGCGCTGCTGCGCAATGTATGCCTCTTGGCGGGCAATTTCCCTTTGCTGGTTTTTGTAGTGCCTTTCGGCAATCTCGCGGTCAATGCGGCGTTGCTCTGCCGAGGCGGTGTAGCCGCCGTGATAGAGCGTGGCACGCGCATATTCGAGCACCAGCGTTTTGTTGGTCACGCGGTCAAGAAAATAGCGGTCGTGCGAGATCACAAGCACGCATTTTTTATACTGTGCCAAAAAATTTTCAAGCCAGTAAAGAGTATCGATATCAAGGTGGTTGGTCGGCTCGTCAAGCAGTAAAATATCGGGCTCGCGTGCCAGCTGACGGGCAAGCGCGAGGCGCGTGCGCTGCCCGCCCGAAAGCGTTGTAAGCGGGCGACGCATACTCTCCTCATCAAAGCCCATGCGCAGTAAGACCGAAGCTGCACGCCCCCGAAATTCAAGACCACCGTCGGCAATAAATTTCGCATGCTTTTCGGTATATGCGGCAGTCAGTGCGGCATAAGCGGGGGTGCTTGCCTCACTCTCGCGCACGCGCAGATCAAATTCAAGCTCGGCAAGCTTTTCCTCGGCGCGCAGCAGCTCGGGAAAGGCGGCAATCATCTGGTCAAGCGCGTTGTCGCCCGCCGTTTCGTCCACCTCAAAGGCATCGTCCTGTTTCAATACACCAACCGTCTTGCCGTTGCCGATAAATACGTTGCCCTCGTCTGGCTCAAGCTCTCCCGTGATCACCTTAAAAAGGGTGGATTTTCCGCACCCATTCACGCCGATCACGCCAAGCTTATCGCTTTCGGAAAGCGAAAAACTCACGCGGTCAAGAATTTTTCGCACACCAAAGGAGAGTGTCAGCTCCGAAACACCCAAAACCGTCATTAAGTTCTCCCTTCCGCAGTTGACGACAAAAGCCGCTTTTTCTGCTATACTGAATATGTAAACAGAATTATTATAAAAGATTGCCCCTCGTTTGTCAAGGGGCGGAAAGGGGAGTATATGGGAAAAGCAAGATGCAGATGCCATCTGTGCGGTGGGGCGTTGCCGTACGGCGAGGTTTTTTTCACAAGCGGCACGCGGCGTGTTTGCACGGACTGCGCCGATGCGATCACCACTGATGATCTGATGCACCTTACGGGCACGTCAAGCACACGCGCCATGCTCACCGCGCTTGGCTTCGAGCGAGATTTTATATAAAAAGGGAAAAAATTTTCAAAAAGCTCTTGACAAAGGGAGAGGTGTATGGTATACTCTGTAAAGTATTTTGCTTTACAGGGTGAAAATATGTTTGAAAAGAATCTGCAGCTGGCAGAATTGATCGATGTGTATGCCACGCTTTTAAGCGAACGTCAGCAGCGCGTGCTCGATCTTTATTACAATCAAGATCTTTCCCTTGGCGAGATCGCACAGGACGTTGGCATTTCCCGTCAGGGCGTGCGCGATAGCATCAAAAAGGCGGAAAAGGAGCTTTCCTTTTTTGAAAGCAAGCTTCACCTCGTTGCAAGAGAGGGTGCGGTGCGCGAGGCATGCGAGCAGCTGCGGCTGCTTACCCGCGACAACAAAGAAATGTCCCGAGCGGCAGAGCGCTTGATTGCCGCGGTAAGCGGTGAGATAACCGAGGGGTAAAACGGCTACACTATAAAAAAACAAACGAAGGGCGGCAGTCAAAATGTTTCAAAGCTTAACCGAAAAACTGAATAACGCCTTCAAATTTTTTCGCAACAAGGGTAAGCTGACCGAGGCTGACGTGAAGGCAGGCATGCGCGAGATCAAGCTTGCGCTCCTTGAGGCGGACGTAAACTTTAAGGTCGTAAAGGACTTTATTAAAATGGTCTCCGAGCGCGCTGTGGGCACGGAGGTGTTAGAATCTCTCCTACCCGCACAGCAGATTGTTAAGATCGTCAATGAGGAGCTTGTCAAGCTGATGGGCACCTCGCAGGCAAAGCTAACCATTTCCCCCAAGCCCCCCACGGTTGTGATGATGGTGGGTCTGCAGGGCGCGGGTAAAACCACGCACGCGGGTAAGCTTGCGGGCATGTATAAAAAGCAGGGCAAAAAGCCCCTGCTCGTCGCGTGTGACGTTTACCGTCCTGCGGCGATCAAGCAGCTTGAGATCCTCGGCGAAAAGCTGGATATTCCCGTATACGCCCCCGGCGATAAGGAAAAGCCCGTGAAGATCGCCAAGGAGGCATTAAAGCTTGCAGATAAAAACGGCTACGATATGGTGTTTATCGATACGGCAGGTCGCCTGCATATCGATGAAACGCTGATGGGTGAGCTGCAGGATATCAGAAAAGCGGTGAATCCCACCGAGATCCTTCTCACCATCGACGCCATGATCGGTCAGGATGCCGTTACGGTTGCCGAGCACTTTAACGAGCAGCTCGACCTCACGGGCGTGATCCTCACCAAGCTTGACGGCGATACGCGTGGCGGTGCCGCACTTTCCGTGCGCCACGTTACGGGCAAGCCCATCAAGTTTATCGGCGTTGGCGAAAAGCTCGATGCCATCGAGCCCTTTTACCCCGACCGCATGGCAAGCCGCATTCTCGGTATGGGCGACGTGCTCTCCCTTATTGAAAAGGCGGAGCAGGCGTTTGACCAAAAGCAGGCAGCCGAGCTTGAAAAAAAGATTCGTGCCGCTACGTTTACGCTGGATGATTATCTTGCGCAGTTCGGGCAGCTCAAAAAAATGGGCAACATTGAAAGCCTGATGGGCATGATGCCGGGCATCAAGCCGGGTGCCCTCAAGGATGCCAAAATTGATGAAAAGCAATTGGCACGCACCGAGGCGATTATTCAGTCCATGACCAAAAAGGAGCGCGAAAAGCCCGAGATCATCAACGCCTCCCGTAAAATACGCATTGCAAAGGGAAGCGGTACAACGGTAGAGGACGTTAATAAGCTTTTAAAGCAGTTTGATACCGTGCGTAAGATGATGAAGCAGCTGACCTCGCCCGGTGGCAAGCGTTCTATGTTCGGAAAGATGAAACTTCCGTTTTAACGGATTTTTTATAAAATAATTTTAAAATAAAAAACAAAAAACAAAGGAGATTTTTACCATGGTTAAAATCAGACTCACCCGCACGGGTAAGACCCACAGCCCCGCATACCGCATCATCGTTGCTGATCAGCGTTCTCCCCGCGACGGCCGCTTTATCGCCGAGATCGGTCACTACAACCCCAAGTCCAAGGAGCTTGCAGTTGATGCAGAGGCTGCAAAGAAGTGGCTTGGCAACGGTGCACAGCCTACCGACACCGTAAAGGCACTCCTCACCAAGGCCGGCGTGATCGGTTGATCGGTCGGAGAAACTTATGTTGAGCCTCAAAGAGATCCTGGTTGATATTGCCGCCGCTATTGTGGATCATCCCGATGATGTTGTGGTAACCGAGCAGGAAGAAAACAACGAAGTAACGCTGACTTTGAGCGTACATGCCGACGACATGGGCATGGTTATTGGCCGTCACGGTCGCATTGCAAAGGCTATTCGCTCCGTCATGAAGGCGGCAGCAGGCACTTGCGGCAAAAAAGTGAACGTCGATATCAAAGACTAAAAAGCACCGCGCGGGTCATATGACCCGCGCGGGCTTTTTGTCTTAACATTGACTTTTTCGTCTAAATATATTATAATGATGGCATAATGCGCGGTGCTGTGCCCCAGCAGCACATCTATAAGGAGCGCGGCAATATTGTGCCGCGCCAAATGTAAGATTTGCATTTTTTGAAAACGCATTGACACGGGGTGAAAAAAAGGCTATACTAAAGGGGATACAAAAGCAGCGGAGCTTCCGCTAAAGGGAGATTTTATGAAGGTTTTACTCACGGGTGGCGCGGGTTATATCGGTAGCCACACCATCGTAGAAATGGATGCCGCAGGGCACAAGGTCGTTGTGGTTGATAACTATCACAACAGCTCTCCGAGGGCGATCGAAAGAGTAGAAAGGATCATCGGCAAAAGGGTGCCTGTTTACGAGGCTGACGCTGCCGACGAGGCGGCACTCGATCGCATTTTTGCCGAGCAAA
>JAZOLJ010000010.1:0-18163 GCA_045652845.1 Eubacteriales bacterium
GGCGATTATATTCCTGCCGCACCTTCACGGGTGCGGGCGGTACCTCGTCGCGTACGGGCTCTGCCTTGACCGCAGGGCGGTGCGACGGCTCGTATCTTGTGGGCGCAGGCGTAGTAAATGCGGGGGCGACGGGTGCTGCCTGATATGCCGTCGCGGGCTCTACGCGCTCACGCGCAGCGGGCACGGGAACGGCAATATCGGCAGGCGCGCCCTCGTCGGGCTCGTCCTCGTCAAAATACGTGTCGTCATCCTGCACAAAGGCAGAAACGGGAGGCTTTTGTGCTGACCATGCAGGTGCTGCAAAAGCAGGCTTTTCCTCCTGCCATATGGGATCCGTAGATGTGAGGGCGGATGTATCCTCCTCATCCTCCTCAAAGATGCTATTGAGGATATTATCTGCCTGTGCCGCGAGTGAGGGCTTTTGCATCGGCTCCTCGGTCACGGGGGCGTGCTGCGTTGCGGGCACACCGTATCCGTAGATATCCGATGTGGGTGCCGCTTGATATACGGGGGGCTCTGGCACGGGGGCAGCAGGCTCTGCACGGTATGCGGGCTGCTGCGCCGCGGGGGCTTCGTGGCGGAGGATGCGCTCCGTGGGCTGATAAGAAGCCGAGCGCATAGCACCCAAGCTCTCCTCGCCCTCGCCTGCCCCTTGCCACTGCGTTTCATCGTAGGTGTCATGATCGGCGGCAGGCGCGGCAAAAGCTGCCTCCTGCGCAGCATGGGGGGTGATCACGATATGCGCCGTGTCAGACTCAGTAGCGCGTGCGCGCTTTGGCTCAGGACGGACGGGCAGGGCAAAGGGTGCGTAATAATTTTTTTCTTCACCTGCAGGCTCTGCTGCGGCGGCTGCGGCGGCAGATGCCACGGTAGCTGCGGCGGATGGAGCAGCTGCTGCGGGCGCATACGCGGCGGCAACAGGGGGCACCTGTATAGCGGTATCCACCATATCACGCAAAATATCATCCACATGGCGTCTGGCGTCATCAGGGTGACCCGCACCCGCCAAAATGGTGCGCGCCTCGGGGCTCGGCTCCATGATCTCGGGCTCATCGTCGGGAATATCAAGGATCTCGTTCACCTCGGAATTGCGGCGAGCGCGCATAGCACCGTCATGCTCACGCACGGTGCGCGGCGGCATCTGCGCGCGCGTTGGTTCTGCTTCAGCTGCGGCAGGCGATCTGCGGCGCACGGGATCGATCTCCACGTCAGGCTCGTCCTCGCCGAAATCATACGTGTTCTCGGCACGCTTTAGGGGC
This sequence comes from Eubacteriales bacterium, assembly GCA_045652845.1. Lineage (GTDB taxonomy): Bacteria > Bacillota > Clostridia > Oscillospirales > CAG-272 > Firm-07. The sequence goes on from JAZOLJ010000010.1 coordinate 1,260, forward strand.
TGAGGCTGCTTCCATGCCAGCTTTTCCTGCTCCCCACCTCTTTCCTGCGTGCGACGCGGCGCGGCGAGAGCCGCGCCGTTTGCGCCGCGCTCCTCGCGGCGGCGACGGCGAAGCATACGAAGCTTGGCATCAATGCGCTGCCAAAGCCCGCCGGGAGTAAGACCCACAAGATAAATGCCAATGATCACCAAAAGCGGGATCGCCAGCAAGCACGTGCCGGGCAAGCGCAGGCAGTAGCCGATCCATTCACCCACAAAGCCACCGAAAAAGCCGCCGCCCGAAAGGGCTTGTCCGCCCGCAAACAAATTTTCGGCAGCGGTAACGCGGCGCACACGGTCAACGTCTTGAAATACGTGAATAATGCCCGAAAGCAGCAGCACGAAGGAGGCTGACAAAAACAGCTTTCTGCCAAGGATCCCCTCGCGCACAAAGCGCTTCCATTTGAGGGAAAGCACGATCAAGAAAAGCGGCAAAATATAAGCACCGATACCAAGGATGCCGCAAAGAAAATCGGCAAGCCAATTGCCAAAGGCTCCGGCGGAGGCATCTAACCCCGCAACGTCACGCAAAACAAAGCTGACGGCGGCAAACAAAGCCACCCAAAACATCACGTAGGGCACGACCTGGTGCACAAAAAGCTCGGTGGTATCGCTTGTTACGGTACGGAGCTTTGCCTCCTCCCCGCCACGCCTTGCTCCTTCGCGGCTCCGATCGGCACGGCGATCATTCGGTCCTGCCGTGCGGCGCGCGCGCGCCTCCCCGTCGCGGTCACGGCCGCGGGGCTCGCGCTCGTCAAACTGCCCACGCTCGTCGCGATAGCGGCGGCTGTCGCGATACTCACGGTCGTCGCGATACTCACGGTCGTCGCGCTCATCAAAGCGCTCACGGGAGCGTGCCGCACCCCTCTTGTCGCGGGGCGCATCGTATTCTTGCTGTCTATCGTCATCAAACGCGTGAATACGCTCAGTGCTTTTTTGTGCCGTGGCGTTTCCGTACATTTTCGTGCCACTTCTGCGCGTTACGCGATCACGGTCCTTTTGCTGTTCTTCCCGCATATTTACACCCTTTCCAAAAAATCGTATTTTCCATCCTGCATGACTGCACACCGCATACGGTAATACTATCCGTGGTGTCACCAGCTGATAAAATTCCAATATATAGTATAACATCTTTTATTTTTTTATACAAGGACTATTTTTAATTTTATTTTGATAGAATTACGCTACTTTTGGGGAGTTCAAATGAAAAAGCATTTAAAATTATTTTTGCCGCTTTTATTGATCGGGCTGGCGGCGGGGTTTGTAAACGGACTGCTGGGGGCGGCGGGCGGCATCGTTGTGGTGATGGGCTTGCGTGCGCTTTTTCAAAAAAAGGCGGCTAACGGGCGTAGTTTTTACGCCACCGCCATTGCAGTCATGCTCCCCCTCTCCACGCTTACCGTTTGGCAGTACGCAAGGGGCGGCCACCTGCCGCAGCTTTCGCTTTTCACGCTCATTCTCCCGGCAGTCTTAGGGGGTGCCGTGGGAGCATTGCTGCTGCGGCGTATTGCGCCCCGCATTATGAGCCGCATTTTTGCCGCAGTCGTGCTGATATCGGGCATTATTTTGGCGGTGTGATATGCGGCTCTTTGCAATCGTTGCGTTTTTTATCGCAATCTTATCCGGGCTTGGCGTCGGGAGCGCGGGGCTGCTTGTAACGTGGCTAACGGTAGTGGAAAAGCTGCCGCAGATCACGGCACAGGGCATCAATCTGATCTTTTTTATTTTTTCCTCGGGCACGGCACTCGTCATACACGTTTTTCGCACACCACTCCTATGGCAATCGCTGCCGCTGCTGCTTGTGGCAGGCATCTGCGGCAGCTTTCTCGGCGTGTCGCTTGCCACGGTACTGCCGCAGGCGCTTCTGCGCCGCATCTTCGGCTATATGCTGATCGCCACAGGCGCGATCGGCCTGCTAAAAAAATAACTACGCGAGCGTGCAAAAGCACACGCTCGCGATTTTTGCAATCAAACGCAGCCCTGCCCCGTGCGAAGCCGCGCTACATCGCACCGCCGTACGTATTTTTGCTATATATATAAAAACATCTTAATATAAAAACATCTTAAAATTTTTTCAAAACCTCTTTACAAAGCGATCAGAATGTGTTATAATAATCCCCGCATGACGCTTTCTCGGTCGCAGGATCAGCCGCAAATGCGGATTTCACCAACCTGCCGCTGGGCTGGCGCTGTAATAAAAGAAAGGTGAAATTACCATGTTGAAAGACGAAAAGCAAGCCATTATCGAGCAGTACGCCACCCACGAGGGTGACACCGGTTCCCCTGAGGTTCAGATCGCGATCCTTACCCATCGCATCAATGCTCTGACCGAGCACCTCAAGGCTAACCACAAGGACCATCACAGCCGCCGCGGTATGCTGAAGATGATCGGTCACAGAAGAAACCTTCTCGGTTATCTCCAGAAAAACGATATCGAGCGTTACCGCGCGATCATCGAGAAGCTGAACCTGAGAAAGTAATGGCTACGGGAGTGAGGAGTGGGGTTATGCCTCACTCCGCGCTCCCGTTTGCGCTATCCCCCCGTCATTCTCCTGCGGCTCGTTTTAACAGTTAGCTATGCGCCCGAAAACGCTCGGACGTGTAGCTAATTGTTAAACCTCCGCGGGTGAAAATATAAAATAATGGAGGATCAAACAATGTCCGAAAACGCAGTAAGCACCCCTATGGTGTTTAAAAACCACAAGACCTTCCGCTACACGCTGGCAGGTCGTCCGCTGGTTGTTGAAACCGGCAAAATGGCAGGCCTTGCAAACGGCTCTTGCCTTGTTCGTTACGGCGAGACCGCAATTCTTTGCTGTGCCACCGCATCCGTTCGCCCCCGCGACGGCATCGATTTCCTGCCCCTCTCCGTTGGCTACGACGAGAGAATGTACGCAGCAGGCAAGATCCCCGGCGGGTACCTCAAGCGCGAGGGTAGGCCCTCCGAGAAGGCAGTGCTCACCTCCCGTGTGATCGACCGCCCCATCCGCCCCCTGTTCCCCAAGGATCTGCGCAATGACGTAGCACTCACCCTCACGGTCATGTCCGTTGACCCCGAGTGCGCACCCGAGGTTACCGCTATGATCGGTGCCTCCATCGCACTTTCCATTTCCGACATTCCGTGGAACGGCCCGATCGGCGGCGTGCACGTAGGTCTGATCGACGGCAAGCTGGTGATCAACCCCACTGAGGAGCAGCAGAAGCACAGCGACCTGCAGCTCACCGTTGCCGCTTCTATGAAGAAGGTCGTTATGATCGAGGCAGGTGCAAATCAGGTTGACGACGATACCATGTACGATGCTATCATGCTCGCACACCGCGAGATCAAGGATCTGCTTGTATTCGTTAACGCCATCATCGACGAGATCGGCAAGCCCAAGTTCGAGTATCCCTCCTGCGAGCTCGATCACGACATGTTTGACGAGATCTTTGCCTTCTGCGAGAAGGATCTGATGGTTGCTCTTGATACCGACGACAAGACCGTGCGCGATGCACGCATTGCTCCCATTTACGATGCCATCGTCGAAAAGTTCTCCGAAAAATACGAAGGACTTTCCGGCATGATGGAGGAGCTGCTCTACAAGATGCAGAAGAAGATCGTTCGCCGCTGGCTGCTTGTTGACAAGAAGCGCGTTGACGGTCGCCGCATGGACGAGATCCGTCCCCTTGCCGCCGAGGTAAGCCTCCTGCCCCGCGTACACGGCTCGGGCCTGTTTACCCGCGGTCAAACCCAGGTTATGACCGCCGCAACGCTCGGCACTCTGGGTGAAGCACAGATGCTTGACGGCATCGACAGCGAAACCAGCAAGCGCTACATGCACCACTACAACATGCCCGGCTTCTCTACCGGTGAGGCAAAATCCACCCGTAGCCCCGGCCGCCGCGAGATCGGTCACGGCGCGCTTGCAGAGCGTTCTCTCGTGCCTGTGCTCCCCTCTGAGGAGGAGTTCCCCTACGCCATCCGCCTTGTATCTGACGTGGTATCCTCGAACGGCTCTACCTCGCAGGGCTCGGTTTGCGGCTCTACCCTGGCTCTGATGGATGCAGGCGTGCCGATCAAGGCACCCGTTGCAGGCATTTCCTGCGGCCTGATCACTGCCGAGGACGGCAGCTGGGATATTATGATGGACATTCAGGGTCTTGAGGACTTCTACGGCGATATGGACTTTAAGGTAGCAGGCACCCATAAGGGTATCACCTCCATTCAGATGGACTTGAAGGTTGACGGTCTTACACCCGAGATCATCAAGGCTGCTCTTGCTATGACCCACAAGGGCCGTGACTATATCATTGACGAGGTTATTCTCAAGGCAATTCCCGGCCCCCGCACCGAGGTTTCGAAGTACGCACCCAAGATGACCACCATGAAGATCGACCCCGACAAGATCCGTGAGGTTATCGGCAAGGGCGGTGCTGTGATCCAGAAGATCACCGCAGAATCGGGCGCAAAGATCGACATTGAGGACGATGGCACCATTCGTATCGCCGCCATCAACGGCGAGAGCGCAGAAAAGGCACGCGCTGCCATTGCCGCTATCGCATACGACCCCGAGGTTGGCGCAGTGTTCACCGGCAAGGTAACCGGCATTAAGGAGTTTGGTTGCTTTGTAGAGTATCTGCCCGGCAAGGAGTGCATGGTTCACATCTCCAAGATCGCCAAAACCCGCATTGATAAGGTTGAGGACGTTTTGAAGATGGGCGACACCGTGAAGGTGAAGTACATGGGCTTTGACCAGAAGAAGGGCCGCATGGAATTCTCCATCAAGGATGCGCTTGACTGATTTGTTTATGATAAAGAAAGAAGGGAACCCCTTTTTCAAAAGGGGTTCCCTTCTTTCTTATTTTTCGCATCCGCGAAAAATAATTCAATCATCCTTCCCGAAAACCTTCAAAAAATAAAAGGTTTAATTTTCATGGAGATATGTGGCGCGAAATCGCCGAAAATAAAAAAGAAAGGCGGTATACGGTATGAAAAAAGAAGAAATTGTCGACGGGGCTTGCCTGTTACTGATAGCAGCTTGCTTGCTGCTTGGCGGCGTTTCATTGCTGTTTTTTCCTGCGCCTCGCTTTTCGGAAAGTGAAAACCGTTTGCTTGCCGAAAAGCCCCGCTTCACGTGGCAATCGCTCACAAACGGCAGCTACACTGCCGCGTGGGAGAGCTATGCGTCAGAGCGCATGCGGGGGCGTCATTTGATGCGCGGCGTATATGCGGCAACAGAATTGGGGCTTGGTAAGCGCGAGGTAAACGACGTGATACTCGGCACTGACGGAAGCCTAACCAAGCGTTTGACGGCAAATGCGCGCATATATCACAAAAATCTTGATACGGTATCTAAATTTTCAGCCAAGGCGGAGGAAATGAATATTCCCTTTACCGCAGGCATTGCACCGCGCCGCATGGACGTGCGCACCGATATTTTACCACGTCTGTATCGGGCTGATACAAGCGTGTATCAGCCGCTGCACGCGAGGCTGCCAAACGCGCTTGTGCTTGATGGCAGCGCAAGCGACGCTGCATGGTTTCGCACCGACCACCACTGGACGGTGGAGGGTGCTTATGCCGCTTACGTGGCACTGGGGGAGCATTTGGGATATACACCGCATCCGCGTGCCGATTTTTCAACGGAAGTCGTCAGCCATTCATTTTGGGGCACCACCGATGCGGCAGCAGGCATCATTGGCATCGCACCCGATAAAATAGAGCTGTGGCGATTTTCGGGTGACGAAGCGTTTCACCTTACCAAGGATGGCGAGGCTGCCCATTTTTCGGGCTTTTACGACCGTGAAAGGCTGAAAACGCGAGATGGCTATGCGGTATTTCTCGGCGGCAACGCCGGGATCACCGAGATCACCCTTGGCGAAGCCGACACCCGCCCCACGCTGCTTGTCGTAAAGGATAGCTTTGCCAACGCGCTTCTGCCCTTTCTTGCGCGCCATTATCGCATTACGGCAATTGACCCACGCTACACCGCGGCAAGCCCCACCACGTTACTCCCGACAGCCGACCGTGCGCTCCTGCTTTGCGGCATGCAGACCCTGACCGAAATTGCGCTATGCCTTTAAAAAATAAAAAGGAATGCTTCAAGGCTCTTGGCTTGAAGCATTCCTTTGTTTTTTACAGATCCTCGTAGCCAATCATCAATCCGCCCTCCTCGGCATAAAAGCTGCAAAGTGCGGTGGTGGGAACGATCTTGATTTCAGCGTCAGGATATACGGCACGCAATTTAGCGGCAAGCGTGGTGGCACCCACCTCGTTATTGCAATGCGCAATACGAACGGGGCCGCCCTTGTAATTGTTCGCCTTCATTACTTCAATAACGGTAAGCAATGCCTTTTGTGCACCACGGGGCTTGTGCAAAAGCTCAAGCGTACCCACCTCGGAGGCAACGCCCACAATACGGATGCCAAGCACACCCGCAATCTTTGCCACCACGGGATTGACACGGCCATTACGCGCAAGATTAACAAGCGACTGCAGACAAAAAATGAGATGCGTATGCTTCATATACTCGCGGATCTCGCATTCGATTGTCTCAAAGTCTTTGCCGAGTGCGATCAGCGATGCCAGCCTTTCGATCACCAGCTGCATCTCGGGGCCTGTTGACAGGCTATCAAGGATACATATCCTTTTCTCGGGGTGCTCCTCAAGCAGCTCTGCCTTCGCCTGCAATGCGGCGGCATATGAGCCCGAAAGATTGCTTGTAATGGTAATAGCAAACACTGCATCGGCATCAGCCATAGCAGTTTTCCACTCGTAAATATTGGGGCAAGAGGTGCTTGTTTTCCCCTTTACGGTGCGCAGATCGCTTACCATCCCCGTCACGTCAAGTGCGGTATCGTCTACGTATTCGCGCTGCTCTGTCATAATCTTCAGTGGCACGGTGGCATACGGCACGCCCGCAAAATGCAGCAAATTGGAAGAGCTATCGGATACGATTTTAAAATTCATAGTTCTCTCCTTCATCATGCTTCTTTATCCATATTATACCAAAAATCCTCTATTTAGTCAATGCCACTTCTTGCGATTTTTAAAACCGCATCTGAACTGTGACAAAAAACCGCAAGTGCAACACTTGCGGTTTTTAATAGAAAATTCATTGCTTGCGGCAAATTTTATTTGCGAACAAGCTCAAGCCCCGCCCAGTCTGCCTTCAAGGAAAGCACAACCTGTGTGGCATCGGTTACGTCAATGCTCTGGTAGGTATTGCTTTCTGCATCAGCGAGGTAGCACCAGCCTGTGGTGCTTGCAAAGGAAACCGAGGTCAGTGCATCACAAAGCGAGAATGCATGCGCGCCCACGGTGGTAGCACTTGCGGGCACAGCGTAAGATACCAGCGCCTTGCAGCCACAGAAGGCGTACTCGCCAATGGCAACGAGGCTGTTGCCACCGGTAACGGTAGCCAGCTTCTCACAGCCCATAAAGATCATATCGCCAAGAGCAGTCACACCGCCAACCACGCCGCCTGCGGCATCAAGGACCACATCGGGAATGTTGATGGCAGTCAGCTCGGTGCACTGCAAAAATGCGCCTGCGCCAAGATGCGTAACCGAAGCGGGAATGACAATAGCGGTCAGCTTATCGCAGTATGCAAATGCATAATCACCAATTGATTTGAGCGCAACTGCCTCGGTCAAGGTCACAGCAGTCAGCTGCACGCAGCCGGCAAATGCCATGTCACCGATTTTGGTAACGCTTGCAGGCAAGGTAACGGCAGTTACCTGACTGCACTGATAAAAGGCGCTGTCGGAGATCTCTACCACGGGGCAATCCTCAATGGTTGCGGGCACGCTAACGGCGTGAGGCGTATAATCGGAAGCAAAGCCAATGATCGCCACCTCGTTGCCGTTGATGATCTCGTATTCAAAGCGATCGTTATACGTGCCGCTGGCAGGAGTATATAGCTCGTTTGAGGTTACGGTCAGGTCGGTAGGGTCGTCATCCGTGCCTTCGTCCTTGGAGCACGCCATCAGCGAGCATACCAGCACCAGTGCCAGAAGCATTGCAAAAATTCTTTTCATGTTTTTCTCCTTTGTCGCGACAGGGGGACTGCCGTACGATAATAATTTATGTTATCATTATAGCGCAACTTTCACCTTCTGTCAAGGGAAAAGAAACCAAACAAATGATTTTTTCTCTTTTCGTTGACAACAATTTGTGTATTTGTTATAATAAATTCAATTAAAACGTACGCGAAGGGAGGGCTTGTATTGGCTGACCAATTATCCGACAAGATCGGCAAATTACACGGCGTTGGGCCCGCCAAGGTCGCCGCCTATGAAAAGCTGGGGCTGCACACACTCGGGGACCTGCTCTATCACTTTCCGCGCGCATACGAAAACCGCGGCGACGTGCATCTCTTGTGCAACGCCCCCGAGGATTGCCGCACTGCCGTTGTGCTGACCGTTGGCACAGAGCCGAAAAGCACGCGTATTCGCGGCAGAATGTCGCTTTTAAAGTTCCGCGCCTTTGACGAAAGCGGCGTGTGCGAGATCACGTTTTTTAATCAGGAATACCTTAAAAATCGCTTTGTACTCGGCTCCACCTTCCGTTTTTGGGGAAAGGTACAAAAAAAGCGCAAAAATTACGTTATGACCTCGCCCGAAAGCGAGCCCTACAGCGAAGACACGCCCCTGCCCGATCTCTTGCCCGTATACCGCCTCTCTCAAGGGCTTACCCCCAAGCAGGTGGCGGGGAACGTAGCAACGGTGCTTGGTGCTGCCTCGCTGCTTGAGGACCCGCTGCCCGATGAGATCCGCACAGAGGAACGCCTTGCCACGCTCGGCTTTGCACTGCGCAACATTCACAATCCCACCGATTACGTTTCCCTCGCCAAGGCGAAACGCCGCCTGATATTTGATGAATTTTTCGTCTTTGCCTTAGGGCTTTCACTCACGCGAAGAAGCACCAAGCGACAGGGCGCACCGATCTGCGCGCAAAACGATATTTCAAAGCTGCTTGCCGCACTCCCCTATCGCCTCACGGGTGCCCAAGCACGCGTGATCAACGAGATACGCGCCGATATGGCAAAGAACGTGCCCATGAGCCGCATCGTGGTGGGCGACGTTGGCTGCGGCAAAACGATCTGCGCCGCTGCCGCCATGCTCATTGCCGTGCAAAGCGGCAGACAAGCGGCACTGATGGCACCGACCGAGATCCTTGCCCGCCAGCATTACGAGGATCTTGCCCCCATTTTTGAAGCAATGGGTATGCACACCGCATTGCTGATTGGTGCCACAACGGTAGCGCAAAAGCGCAATATCCGCGCGGCACTCGCCGAGCAAGATCCCTCCAAACGTCTTTGTGTCGTCATTGGCACGCAAGCTCTGCTTTCTGAGGGCGTGGAGTTTGCTGCCCCCGGTCTCATTGTCACCGACGAGCAGCACCGCTTTGGCGTAAAGCAGCGCGCCATTCTCTCCGAGAAAAACGAGCACGCGCACATGCTTGTGATGAGTGCCACACCCATTCCGCGCTCCTTGGCACTTGCACTTTGGGGCGACCTTGACCTGTCGCGCATTGATGAAATGCCTGCGGGCAGACAGCGCGTGGATACCTTTGTGGTGGATGAAAGCTACCGCGAGCGCCTCAATGGCTTTATCCGCAAAACCTGCGCCGAGGGCGGGCAGGTCTACGTGGTATGCCCTGCCGTAGAGGAGCGCGATGCTGAAATTGACGAGGTAATGCTATCGGAAATCGGCGAATACGCGCCCCTTGCCGACACGCGCCCGCCAATGAAGGCTGCCGTGCAATATGCCGAGGAGCTTGCCGCGGCACTACCCGAGCTTTCTGTCGCCTTTGTGCACGGTTCGATGAAAAGCAAGGACAAGGAGCGCATCATGCAGGAGTTTGCCGCAGGCACCGTGCAGGTGCTTGTTTCCACCACCGTGATCGAGGTTGGCGTAAACGTGCCGAACGCCTCGCTGATGGTGGTAGAAAACGCAGAACGGTTCGGGCTTTCGCAGCTGCATCAGCTGCGTGGGCGCGTCGGGCGCGGCAAGCGAAAATCCTACTGTATTCTGGTTTCCGATACCGCCGCAAACGGCACCACCCCCGCCGCCGAGCGTCTTACCGTGATGCGTACCACCTACGACGGCTTTGCCATTGCCGAGCGTGACCTTGCACTCCGTGGCCCCGGTGATTTTCTTTCGGGCGCCGACAATGACGCCATTCGCCAAAGCGGCGGCGTAAAATTCCGCCTTGCCGCACTTTGCGACGATACGGGGCTGCTGAACACGGCATTTGCGCGTGCGCGCGCGCTTGCTGAGCAGGACCCCGAGCTACAGGCGCACCCCGCCCTGCGCGCGACTGTGGATAAAATGTTTACACTCGACGGTGATACCATTAGTTAAACCTGTCAAGGCTATATCCTTATTACAAATAAAGCGCTCCCCGCAGATCTGCCACAGGCACCTGCAGGGAGCGTTTTTTGCTGCGACGCGCATCGTCGCAATACGATTTTATTTATACTTTATTTGTCTACCGACAAAAACGCCTTTGTCTTTTCGCTCTTCGGGTTGCCGAATACCTCCTCGGGGGTACCCTCCTCCTCGATCACGCCGTCCGCCATAAAGATCACGTGGTCGGCTACGTTGCGGGCAAACTCCATCTCGTGCGTCACAATGATCATGGTGCGCTCGCTATCCTTAAGGGAGCGAATGACCTTGAGCACCTCGCCCGTGAGCTCGGGGTCAAGCGCGGAAGTCGGCTCGTCAAAGCAAAGAATATCGGGTGAGAGCATCAAGGCACGCGCAATCGCCACGCGCTGCTGCTGACCGCCCGAAAGCTGGCAGGGGTAAGCCGCTGCCTTTTCGGTAAGACCTACCGTTTTAAGCAGCCCCTCGGCACGCTCGCGGATCTCCTCGGGCGTTTCGCGCTTGCCTGTGGTAGTCTTGCGCTTGGCGCGCAGCTTGGGAGCAAGCATCAGATTATCCATGACGCTGTATTGCGGAAAAAGGTTAAACTGCTGAAACACAAGCCCGAAGGAGAGCTGCGCCTCGGGTGAAACCACGGGCTTTTCTCCCACCGTGGCGGCATATACGGTCTTACCGTTTACGATAATTTCACCGTGATCTGCCCTTTCGAGAAAATTAAGGCAACGCAAAAGAGTGGTCTTGCCGCCGCCGGAGGAGCCGATAATGGCAAGCACCTCACCCTTTTTAAGGGTAAGATCAACACCCTTTAGCACCTCGTTGCTGCCAAAGCTTTTTCTTAAATTTTTTACTTCAAGCATATTCATATCGTTACAGTGCCCCTTAAGATTTGAAATAATCAAGCTTCTTTTCAAGCCATCTGAAGAAGAAGGTCAGCACGGCAGTGAATACAAGATAGTAAACTGCGGTGTAGAACAAGGGCCACAGAATACCGCCGTTTTTGATATAACGCTGTGCAAAATAGATCAGCTCGTAGTAAGTAATGATACGCGCGAGCGACGTATCCTTTACCAGGGTAATGATCTCGTTTGACATTGGCGCGAGGATGCGCTTGATCACCTGCAGCAAAATAACCTTGAAAAAGGTTTCGCTGCGCGTCATACCAAGCACCTGCCCCGCCTCGTACTGCCCCTGCGTGATCGACTGGATACCGCCGCGGTAGATCTCGGAAAAATAGCATGCGTAATTGATGGTAAAGGTGATGTAGGTTGCCATATGCGAGCTAAAGAGCATTTGCCCAAAAATAAGACCCGGGCCATAATATACCACGATCAGCTGCAGCATCAGGGGCGTGCCGCGCACCACCCACACCACTGCGCGCGTCAGTGCCGCGAGGGGCTTAAACCTCGCCATAGAGCCAAAGGAAATGATAAGCCCGATGGGCAGGGACATTGCCAGCGTGACAAGAAAGATCTTCAGCGTTTCGCCAAAGCCCACAAGCAGGTCAAGTGTAACCGATAAAAAATCCATTTAAGAAAACCTCACACAAGAATACTCGGGGCACCGAGGTGCCCCGAGCAATATTTGACTTATTTGATCTTATTTGATCAGTGCCTTTGCCAAGGTCAGGTCAACGATAGCAGCAGCGGAAGCGCCCGAAAGCACCTCAAGCAGTGCGTCGGTCTGTGCGGGAACGCTCTTGAGGCCCCCTGCAAGGCTTGCGTTCTCGGTAATCACCTTCTCACCGGCAGACCCGCCCTCTGCTGCAAGGGATGCGCCTGCAAGGCTTGCAAGATCCTTATACTGCTCGGCATTCTTCTTATTGATAACGGCTACCTGGGTGTTATACATGTAAGGCGCGGTGCAATCAGCTGCGTTCTCAATGGCATCGGTAATGGTCATGCCGTTCCAAATGCAGTCGATCTCCTTTGCCTCAAGCGAGATCAGCTTGTTTTCCCACTCAATCTCCTTGAATACGGCGGTAACGCCAAGCTTTTCACAAACTGCGCGTGCATAATCGGCATCAAAGCCTACCCAGTTGCCGTTTGCATCGCGGTAATCCATGGGCTCGTAATCGGTGATGCCGATCACAAGAGTGCCCTTTGCCTGAATGTAAGCCCAGTCACCGCTGTCGGTGTTGGCTGCTGCCTTCGGCACGTAATCAGCCTCGCCCATTGCGCCAACCTCATACTTGGTCGAAAGCTCGGAAAGCTTGCCATCCTTGATCAGCTGCAGGGTGATATCCTCAACCTTGCGGGTCATATCGGAGCCGGAACGGAACGCAATACCAAAGTATTCACGCTCAAGGCCAAGGTCAACGATCATCAGATCCTTATAAGGATTCTTGGTGCAGGAAGCAAAGGAAACGCACGCGGTTGCCAGCATAAGGGCAGCGAGTACAAGTGCTAAAATCTTTTTCATGTCAGTATTCTCCGATTTCTTTTTTGTTTGCTTCATCACTTTACCGTGTTAAAGCAACATTATCATATCACTTTATCCTCCATTTGTCAATACCTTTTTAAAATTTTATTTTAAAGGAAGGGCGGATAGCGAAAAAGGCACTGCTAACGCGCTCGCGCCTTCAGTGCCTTTATTTTATTTGTCAAGTAACTCAAACGGGCGGCGCAGCTGCTGCACCGAAAGCTCAGATGAGCAAAAGCCAAAACGCAGATGCAAAAGCCCCCGTCGCTCCGAGTCAAGAAACGCCTCAAACCGTATGCCGCGCAAAAGGGCTGCACGGCGCAGACCGTCAAGCTCGGCAAGCGAGTCGGCAGGGTCGGATAAGAAAAGGCGCGCATAAACCGTCGGCGCCTCTCCCACAGCGCGCTCAAGACTAACGAGCACGAGCTTCTCTCTCGCGGCGCGATGGGCAAGCATCATCACGGCAAGCAGCTGGGCGGTCATCAGCGCATAATCAACGCCCCTAACCGAGGCAAAGCCGATCCCACTAAAATCATATTCCGCCCGCACACCGCAAAGTGTAGCCAAGCGGAAGGTGCGTGCGGTCAGTATCTGCATCAGCTCGCTTGCCTCCTCGTGCCGCTTGCCGTCACGCGCAACAACGCGCAGATACGGCAATATCCATTCCGTTGCCGCATCAAGTATCTCCTGCCGATAGGGCATCTCCTTGGTGGCTGAAAGCGGTGAGAATTGCAGATCGGGAAAGAGCTTCCCGTCGTATGCCGCAGGCGTGCGCAGTGCCACCGCCAGCTCCCCCTCGGGTATGGCAACCAACAAAGAGCCGTCTGCCACAAAGGGATAACGCATCACCAGCACGGGAATAGGGCCGCATTGCATCAGATACGCATGCCGCTCACCGCGCGCAAGACTATGAGAGAGGGCGGTCAGCTCACCGCGTGCCGTATCCAGCTGTGCGAAGAAATTGCTGCCGACCGTGGGCATTTTCCGCGTGGCGCGGCAGGAGATCACCGTGCCCTCGCCGTTCAGCAAATAGATGTTATCACAAAAGGCGGCATCTCTCGCGTCGGCAACGCCGCCTATGGGAAACACGCTCTCAAACGTCATCATTTCACTCATCATTCAATTCCTCTTTGATAGACCGCCAACGGTGTGGCTTTTTTAACTTTTTGGGCATAAAACCCCTCCTTGCACGTATAATTTTCCCTCATGCGGTAAAAATACGAATACCACAAAAAAAGGAGATAAGATATGGCACAGATCACCGAAAAAGAATTATCCGCCATCGGGGACTTGATGACAATGGAGCAGACCCTCTATCAAAAATGCACGTATATGGCATCCTGCACCACCGACCAAACGCTCAAAAACTGCTACACGCAGCTGGCGCAGCAGCATCAGCGGCACTTTGACGAGCTTTACAGCAATTTAAAATAAGGAGGATCCTCATGAACGGTACGCAAAATAACACCTTTGCCGAAAAGGAGCAGATCACGGATCTGTTGTCGGCAGAAAAATTTCTTGCAAGCAACTATAACTCGTTTTTGCTGGAAAGCGCCACACCCGAAATGGTGCGCTGCTTCTCCACACTTCTCAGTGACACCCACAATATGCAGCAAAACATTTTTCAAGAAATGCAAACGCGCGGCTGGTACCCCGTCACCAAGGCAGAGGATACCAAGATCAATCAGACCAAGCAAAAATTCACGGCAAGCGTAACCAAATAATAAAATGCACCGACGGCTGCACACGCGGCACTCATGCTGCCGCCATTGCACTTGCCGTCGGTGCAGCCTTACGCGTACACGCGCTTACTCCTCGCCGTCCTCCGTATCAACTGTCAAAGGCTCCTCTGCCCCCTCATCGGCATCATTCTCACCCTTCAAAATTGCCAGCTCGTCGTACAGTGCGTCAATGGCGGCAATGATCTCAAGCTTTTGCTCCTCAAGATCCTCATCGGTGTGCAGATCGCGATAAACGAGGCGACCCAGTGCCTCATATTGCTCATCCATGCGGATCTCAAGCGATTTGATCTTTACCGATCTCGATGCGCTGTCTACCAGCTCACCTGCTTTATCAGTGACCTTTGCGGCAGCAAGCCTTGCCTTTGCAAAAAAACGGTTGAATGCAGACATATCAAATACCTTCCTTTCGGCTGATTATTCTCTTTATACAGTATAGCAAATTCGGCGGAAAATGTAAAGCACTTTTTGCTTTTTTTACATCGCTGCGGGGATAAATTGACACGATTATCAAAAAAGCAACAAAACGGAGGAACCTTTAGCATGCACATGGATAAAAAAAGCTATGCGCGCTACGTAGAGGCACGTGCGCCGCGCTCGCCCATCCTCAAAAACTGTCTGTGGGCGTTTTTGGTGGGTGGCGGCATCTGCTTGTTTGCCGAGGGGCTAAATCAAATTTTCACACGCGCGCTCGGCATGACGCAGGAAAACGCCGCCACCACGACCTCGATACTTTTGGTGCTGATCGCCGTTACTCTCACCGCCCTCGGGCTTTTTGACCGCATTGCCAAGCATGCGGGCGGCGGCACCTTGGTGCCGATCACGGGCTTTGCCAATGCCGTAGCCTCCCCCGCCATCGACGCGCGCGCCGAAGGATTTGTGCTGGGCGTTGGCGCCAAAATTTTTACTGTGGCAGGTCCCGTACTGCTTTACGGCACGGCGGCGGGCACGCTTTACGGCATTATCTACTGGGTCTGCACGCTTTTTGCTGCATAGACAAAAAAATTTCGCAAATTTACTCTTGACAGCCTTACCCACAAATGATATAATATATGGCGTATTCAAAATATTGGGATGTCGCCAAGCGGTAAGGCACCAGACTTTGACTCTGGTATTCGTAGGTTCAAATCCTGCCATCCCAGCCAAACAAAGAACCCCGCCATGTGGCGGGGTTCTTTGTTTGGTCGCGACGGCAGTCACGAAA
The DNA here is from genome assembly GCA_045652845.1 of Eubacteriales bacterium. Lineage (GTDB taxonomy): Bacteria > Bacillota > Clostridia > Oscillospirales > CAG-272 > Firm-07. Next base: position 17,030 of record JAZOLJ010000010.1, read on the forward strand.
ACCTACGGCACCACGACGTGGTGCCGTAGGTTGGAAGAACGCCGTTTTTGCCCCTCAAAATGATGCCGCTTGGCATCAAGGCATTCTTTTGGCGTCTGCGGCACTGCCGCAGAAAGCGGGGCAACATCCTGCCACCACAGATATGCGCACCGTGAGTAAGTGCAAGGCTTAAGGGCACCGGTATAACGAAATAATAAAAAAGCACTCGATGAGTGCTTTTTTATTTATGAACGGTTTATTGACGGCCTTGCGCGTCAAGCTGCTCGCGCTCCTCTTTTGCCTTTTCCTTAAGTAATATCACCAAGGGCAGCAGCACACCGCCTACGATGTTACCGAGAATGCTCACCGCAATATAGCCAAGCACGTGCCAAGAAAGCTCTCCCAAAAAATAAAAGTAAAGCATGTTGGCAACCGAGTGATCAAAGCTGCAAAAGGCAAAAACCACCACGGGGAAAATGACCTCAATAGAGGCACTTAAGTTTTTCTTCGGCGCGTATTTCGATGCCCACACCGAAAGCGTGATCAGCCAGCCACAAAGAATTGCCGAGCAAAAGCACTTGATCGCCCAGCCGTCGGCAGCAAGCTTGCCCGCGATCGCCGCAGCACCCTGCGGCACCACACTTGATGCCAAGGGCGAGTTCCATACCAGCACGGCAACGATCGCAACACCGATCACATTGCCAACAAAGCAAAGCGGCAATCGCCACAGGCTCTTCATGCCCATTTTCGGAATATCCGCCACCATGCCCGTAAACAGCTTCATGCCGTAGGTCACGATCGCATAAATGCCGAGCGAAAAGAGCAGCGCGCCAATCAGCTTGCCCCAATCGCCAAACAGCCGATTTGCCAACAGCGAGGCAGTGCCGCCAATGCCGATCATAAAGCCGGAAAGCACCGCCATAAGGCAGAATACCGCCAGCTCCTTTTTTGTCATATCCATTGTTTCTCTCATTTTTTCACCTGCATAAAAATCAATAATTGCTACAATTATAAAACAAAAGCACGAGAAAAGCAAGTGGCAAACGATATTTTTTGTATTTTTACATAAAAAAAGGCGGCGCGCTGAAGTCGGATCGTAGCCAAGTCGTTCTGTGTGCCAAGGAGTTGTAAGGGACCCTTGTCTTACTAAGAACG
>JAZOLJ010000011.1:0-8760 GCA_045652845.1 Eubacteriales bacterium
CAAAAGACTGCGGTTTGGGGTGCGCTCGATACCTGTTTTGATCTGATCGGAATTCATATGTTAAAACCTCCGTGAGGGTGAATTTAGTGAAAATCAGATTTTCTCTTGCAATACCGCTTTGACAAACGATATTGAAACAAAAAACCTATAGCACAAAGCCTTGGAAGCCAAAGGCGCAGCAAATTTTGATGCATAATGCCACCGGGCAGGGCGACGGTGTAGAAATCTACTCCGAGCCCTGCACGGGGGTGTTAGGCGCAAAAGATGCAAGCCTTAGTTAGAAGCGGTGTCGAGGTCGCTGTCATTCTTCCACAGCATCTGCTCACGCAGCTGCTTGCCAACGATCTCCATGGGGTGCTTTGCAAGCTGCTCGCGCTTGGAGTTGAAGAAGCATCTGCCGTTCTTGTTCTCGGCGATCCACTTGCCGGCAAAGGTGCCATCCTGAATATCGGAGAGCACTGCCTTCATGTTTGCCTTGGTCTGCTCGTAGGGCAGCACGCGAGGACCGGATACGTACTCACCGAACTCTGCGGTATCGGAGATCGAGTAGTTCATAGCAGCCACACCGCCCTTGTTCACGAGGTCGATGATCAGCTTCATCTCATGGATGCACTCAAAGTAAGCGTTCTCGGGCTTGTAGCCGGCTTCAACCAGGGTCTCAAAGCCGCAGCGCATAAGGTCAACCACGCCGCCGCAGAGCACTGCCTGCTCGCCAAAGAGGTCGGTTTCGGTCTCCTCGTTCATGGTAGTTTCAAGAATGCCTGCACGTGCGCCGCCGATGCCTGCGATGTAAGCGAGTGCGATGTCGTAAGCCTTGCCGGTTGCATTCTGCTCAACGGCTACGAGGCAGGGCACGCCCTTGCCTGCGAGGTACTGACTGCGCACGGTGTGACCGGGACCCTTGGGTGCTGCCATAAATACGTCAACGTCAGCGGGGGGCACGATCTGCTTGTAGCGGATGTTAAAGCCGTGTGCAAAGGCAAGCGCCTTGCCGGCGGTGAGGTTGGGCGCAATATCCTTTTTGTACATATCACCCTGTGCCTCGTCGTTGATGAGGATCATGATGATATCAGCCTTCTTTGTAGCCTCGGCAACGGTAAAGACCTTGAAGCCATCCTTTTCGGCTACGGGCCAGGACTTGCCACCCTGGCGCAGACCGATGATAACGTCGCAGCCCGAATCGCGCAGGTTGAGTGCGTGAGCGTGGCCCTGAGAGCCATAGCCCACGATCGCGATGGTCTTGCCTGTCAGTTTATTAAGGTCACAATCCTTTTCATAATACATTTTTGCCATAATCAAATTCTCCTTTTTCTTTTGTTTCGTCTTTTATTGTTTCTTGTCCTCTCTCAAGGGCAATAACGCCTGTTCTTACAAGCTCGAGTATCTCATACTCGCGCAGCAGCTTTTCCATGGCGTCGGTCTTGGACTCGGCACCGATGACGGAAAGCGTGATGGAATTTACCGCCACATCAATGATGTTGGCACGGAAGATATTTGCAATGCCAATGATCTCGTTGCGCACGGCACTGTCGGGTGTGCGCACCTTGTAAAGCACCAGCTCGCGGCGGATCGAGGTCTCGGCGGTAAGCAGCTTTACGGAGTGCACGGGAAAGAGCTTGCGCAGCTGGTTTGCCAGCAGCTTTGCCTGATCGTCGTCTGCCATGACCTCAATGGTGATGCGCGAGGTTTCAACGTGCTCGGTGGCGCCTACGGCAAGCGATTCGATATTGTAGCCTTTACGGGAGAAAAGGCGAGAGATCTGCGAAAGCACGCCGGACTCGTTATCCACAAGTATGGCAAGCGTTTGTCTTTTCAGCTCGTTTGTCATATCTTTTCCTCCTTTCAGCTGAGCAGGAAATCGGTGATGTGAGAGCCGCCACCAACCATGGGACGTACCTTCTCATCCATGTCAATGGCACAGTCGATCACGTAGCCGTGTCCGCACTCCATTGCTTCCTTGATGGCTGCCTCCAGCTCCCCGACGTTGGATACGTGTGCGCCGCCAAGACCGTATGCCTTGGCAAGTGCCACAAAATCAGGGCCTCGCTCGGCAAGGGTGGTTTGCGAATAGCGCTTATCGTAAATCAGAGTCTGCCACTGGCGTACCATGCCAAGGGTCTTATTGTTAAAGACGAAGGTGATGATCGGCACACCGTAATCCTGTACCGTTGCAAGCTCGTTGCAGTTCATACGGAAGCTGCCGTCACCCGTGATATGGATCACAGTCTTATCGGGGTTGCCCACCTTTGCACCGATCGCCGCACCAAGACCAAAGCCCATTGTGCCAAAGCCACCCGAGGTCAGCAGCTGACCGGGATAGTCAAAGCGGAAGTGCTGGATCGACCACATCTGGTGCTGACCGACGTCGGTTGCCACCACGGTATTTTGCGGAAGCATTTTGGCGATGGAGGAAAGGATCTGCTTGGGCGTTAAGGTCTCATCAGAATCATCGTACTCGGTTTCGGTCTTGAAGGAGAATACGTATTTCTTCCAATCGCTGTGATCGGCAGGGGTCAACATCTCGTTGAGCTTTGCCAGCACACGCTTGGCATCGCCTACGATATGATGGTCGGTGTGCACGTTCTTGTTGATCTCTGCACGGTCGATATCGATATGTACGATCTTTGCCTGCTTTGCAAAGGTCTTGGGGGCAAGTGCCACGCGGTCGGAGAAACGGCAGCCTACCGAGATCAAGAGATCGCACGCATCACACGCCATATTGGATGCCTGTGTACCGTGCATGCCGATCATACCCGTAGCAAGCGGATTTCTGCCGCAAATGCCGCCCGCACCCATCAGGGTAATGGCAACGGGCGCGTCGATCTTTTCGGCAAATTCCAAAAATTCCTTGTGTGCTCTGCCGCGCACCACGCCGCCGCCGCAGATCAGCAGGGGCTTTTCGGATTTTTTGATCATATCAACCAAGGTCTCAATATCCTTAGCGTTTACCTCAGGTGCCTTGAAATCCTGCGAGGAGCGACGCATCATAGTGCCAAGCCTTCCCTCGGTATAATGCTGCTCAACGGGCAGGGGGGTAAATTCGGTCTTCTCGCCCGTGGCATTCTTTAAAATGTCGATAAATACAGGGCCGGGTCTGCCGCTTTTGGCAACGGCAAAGGCAGCGCGTACCGTTTCGGCAAGCTTGCTGACGTTATCCACAATATAGTTACACTTGGTGATCGGCATGGTGATGCCCGTAATATCAACCTCTTGGAAGGAATCCTTACCGATGAGGTCACGCGCCACGTTGCAGGAAATAAACACCACGGGAGAGCTATCCATGTGCGCGGTGGCAATGCCGGTGGTGAGGTTGGTGGCACCGGGGCCGGAGGTTGCAAAGCATACGCCTACCTTTCCCGTGCTGCGGGCATAACCGTCAGCTGCATGTGCTGCGCCCTGCTCGTGTGCAGTAAGCACGTGCTTGATCTTATCACCATAACGGTACAGTGCATCATACACGTTCAAAATCGTACCGCCGGGATACCCGAATACGGTATCCACCTCCTGCTCGAGCAAGCACTCCATCAAAATCTGTGCGCCCGTCATTTTCATAATCTTGCCCTCCTTTTGGGAAAATAAAAGCCTTACGTTCTGAAAGTTCAGACCGTAAGGCTTGCATTTCAAATCGTTCACACTTTCTCTCGCCGGTCGGTTTCACTACACGCCCCGAGGGGGCTTACCGCTTAAGAAACTGCTGTGGTTTTGCAAAGCATGGCGCAACTTTCAGCACTATTCAGATCAGAGCCCTTGACAAGCAGCACTAGACCTAGAATAGCGCATATAATGGCTACGCTGACAGTGGAAGCGATATAAGCCATGTTGCACCTCACGCTACAAATAAAATAATATGGTGCTATTATAGCACGGCGCATGCATCATGTCAATACCCCCAAAACGCTTTTCGGCACATGCGCCAACAAAAAGCAACTTTCAATATCAGTTTTGTGCATTTTGCACACAAAACAAGATATTTCGGCAAAAAAAGCCTTAAAAAGCACGCATAAAAATGCATTTTGTATACAAAAACCGCCTGTTTGTCACACGTGCACGCGCGCGTATTTTATTAAGGTAGAAAACGATTTTCCAAGATCCCGTGCCATTTCGAGAATATCCACTTTTTGCAGCATGACAAAAAATATCTAAAAAAGATTTCAAAAAGGTATTGACTTTAGCACGGTAAAGTGCTAAAATATGTGAGTATTACAAAGAATGGGAGATACCACCATGATCGACATGAAAAGCGATTCCCTTGACCGCCTGTTTGAGGCGATCCTCCGCCTTGAATCCGTTGAGGAGTGCTACCGCTTCTTTGAGGACGTTTGCACCGTGAAGGAGATCCGCGAGATCGCGCAGCGTCTTGACGTTGCCATGTACCTTTCCAGGGGCAAAAATTATCAAGTCATTTCCTCCCTTACCGGTGCCAGCACCGCAACCATCAGCCGCGTAAACAAATGCCTCAATTACGGCAGCGGCGGCTACGGCGAAATGCTGAAAAAGTTAAACGAGGAGAGGGCAGAAAAATGAACAACGAGCAAAAAATCCTGCAGGGTGACGAGCGCGCCGCGCTTGCCCTGCGCGCCCTGTATCACAGCTATGGGTACACGCAATATAAAATGAACAAGTTTGAGGAATACGACCTTTACGTGCGCAACAAGGACTTTCTCATTTCCGATAACATCATCACCTTTACCGACACCAGCGGTAAGCTGCTGGCACTGAAGCCCGACGTCACGCTCTCGATCGTGAAAAACAGCCGCGGGGGCGGCGGCACGGAGAAGGTTTATTACCAAGAAAACGTTTATCGCGTTTCAGGCAGAACACACGCCTTCCGCGAGATCATGCAGGTAGGACTTGAGTGCATCGGCGAGATCGATGCTTACTGCCTTTTCGAGGTGCTGACCTTGGCGGCAAAGAGCCTTACCGCTATTGCAAAGGATGCCGTTTTGGACATTTCGCATCTCGGCATCGTTTCCGCCGTGCTGGATGCGTTAGAGATCGATACCGACACACGCCGCGCACTGCTCTGCTGCATCGGTGAAAAAAATCTCCATGAGTTAAGTGCCATCGCCACCGCTGCGGGTGTGTTGCCCGAGCGACTGCAGGCTTTAAAAAAGCTGGTAACGTCCTACGGCACACCAAGCACCGTGCTCCCCACCCTGCTCCCCTCGCTTGAGGGCATTGTACCAAAGGCAATGCTGCAGGAATTTGCAGCACTCCTAACAGCCCTTGAGCGCTCGCCCGTTGGCGAGATCGTGCGCGTGGATTTTTCGGTGGTGGGCGATATCGGCTATTACAGCGGCATTGTATTCAAGGGCTTTGTGGCAGGTGCTGCCGAGGGGCTTTTGTCGGGCGGCGAATACGACGGACTGATGCGCAAGATGGGCAAAAGCGAGAGCGCTATCGGCTTTGCGGTGTATCTTGATGCGCTTGAGCGTCTTGGCGAGGGTGACCTCTCCTATGACGTAGATACACTGGTGCTTTACGACGAAACGGCAGATCCCGCAGCACTCGGCACTGCAATCGAGCAGCTTGCCGCAGGTGGCCAGAGCGTGATGGCACAGCGCACTCTGCCCGAAAAGCTGCGTTATCGCAGACTTTTAAAATTCAACGGAAGGGAGGGAACGCTTCTTGAAACAAATGCTTAACGTTGCATTACCCAAGGGTCGCCTTGGCGAAAAGGTATACGCCATGTTTGAAAAGGCGGGCTTTCCCTGCCCTGCCATTCACGAGGACAACCGCAAGCTGATTTTTGAAAACGAGGAGCTGGGGCTGCGCTTCTTCTGGGCAAAGCCCTCGGACGTACCGATCTACGTTGAGCGCGGCGTTGCCGACATAGGCGTTGCGGGAAAGGATATTTTGCTTGAATACCTCCCCGACGTTTACGAGCTGCTTGACCTAAAGCTTGGAAAATGCCGCATGGCAGTTGCCGCCCCCGCAGATTTTCACGATGACCCCCGCCGCACGCTGCGCGTTGCCACCAAGTTCTCGCGCATTGCCAAAAACTATTACGATGCGCAGGGGCGCGATATTGACATCATCCACTTAAACGGCAGCATTGAGATCGCCCCCATCATCGGGCTTTCCGACGTGATCGTGGATATTGTAGAAACGGGTACTACCCTGCGCGAAAACAACCTTGAGGTGTTTGCCACCGTGGTGCCGATCAGCGCGCGCCTGATCGCCAATAAGGCGGGCTTTAAATTTAAAAACGAAACCATTGAAAAGATCGTGCGCGGAATCGCCGCGCAGGTGGAGAGCTGACATGATTAAAATAATGAAATACGGCGAGGTACCGAACAGCGAGATCTTTGCACGTGTGACCCCTGCGGTCAATGTTGCCGATATCGTTTCAGAAATCATTGCCACCGTAAAAAAGGATGGCGACAAGGCACTGCTTGCCTACACCGAAAAATTTGATAAGGCAAGACTGCAAAGCCTTGCCGTTACCCCCGAGGAGCGTGCCGAGGCACTTTCCCTCATTGACCCCAAATTCCTTGACGTGCTGCGCCGCGCCGCCGCCAACATCCGCCGCTTTCACGAGCGACAGGTGAGAAACAGCTTTATCCTCAACGACGAGGATGGCATTGTGGTGGGGCAAAAGGTAATCCCCATTGACCGCGCAGGTCTTTACGTGCCCGGCGGCACGGCGGCTTACCCCTCAACGGTCTTAATGGATGCCATTCCCGCCAAGATCGCGGGCTGCCGCGAGGTTGTGATGGTCACACCGCCGCAGGCAAACGGAAAGGTAAACCCCGTCATACTTGCCGCCGCCGAGGTGGCGGGCATTGACCGCATCTTTAAGGTTGGCGGCGCACAGGCGATCGCCGCGCTTGCCTTCGGCACCGAAAGCGTGCCGCGTGTGGATAAGATCGTAGGCCCCGGCAACGCCTTTGTTGCCGAAGCAAAAAAGCAGGTTTTCGGCACCGTTTCAATCGATATGATCGCAGGCCCCAGTGAAATTCTGGTGGTTGCCGACAAGACTGCCAACGCGGCGCACGTCGCGGCAGACCTCCTCTCGCAGGCAGAGCACGACAAGCTGGCTTCGGCTGTGCTGATCACCGAAAGTGCCGCGCTTGCCGAAGCGGTTTCGGTGGAGCTTGAAAAGCAGATCCCGCAGCTTTCCCGCGCCGAGATCGCGCGCGCCTCGATCGACAACAACGGCAAGATCATTTTGGTAGAGGATCTCAAAACCGCCATTGACGTGGCAAACGAGCTCGCACCCGAGCATTTGGAGCTGGCACTCGACAACCCCTTTGACTATCTTGACGGCGTGCGCCACGCAGGATCGATATTTATGGGCAAATATTGCCCCGAGGCACTTGGTGACTATTTTGCAGGCCCCAATCACACCCTGCCCACCAGTGGCACGGCACGCTTTTCTAACCCCTTGTCGGTAGATGATTTCGTTAAGAAAACGCAATACACCTACTACACCAAAGAAGCATTTTCGCGCGTGGCACGTGACGTTGCCTATTTTGCCGAGCAGGAGGGGCTGGGCGCACACGCAAGAAGTGCTGCCATTCGCCTTGAAGACAAATAAAAGCAGGGCAGGCTTTGCCCACAAGGAGCACCCATGAGTAAGTTTTTTACCAATAAATACAGCAGCCTCACCCCTTATACCCCGGGTGAGCAGCCGCGCGACAAAAAATACATCAAGCTAAATACAAACGAGGCACCCTTCCCCCCCTCGCCAAAGGCAATTGCGGCGGCAAGTGAGGCGGCGGCGCGCCTGCAGCTTTACCCCGACCCCACCTACAAGGCACTGCACGAGGCACTCGCCGACTATCACGGCCTTACCGCCGATGAGATTTTGCTGACAAACGGCTCGGACGAAATCCTTAATTTTGCCTTTATGGCATTTTGCGACGAAAAGCACCCCGCGATCTTCCCAAACATCACCTACGGCTTTTACAGTGTGTTTGCGACCCTTAATCACGTGCCCTACACAGAAATGCCACTTCGCCCCGACCTTTCGATCAACATAGAGGACTATAAGGCGGCAAACGGTACGGTTTTTATCGCAAATCCCAACGCCCCCACGGGCCTGATGCTCACCCCCGCCGAGATTGAGGAGATCCTGCAAAGCAACCCCTGTCGCGTGGTGGTGATCGACGAGGCGTACATTGACTTTGGCGGCAAAAGCGTAGCACCCTTGGTGCGCAAATACGACAATTTACTTGTCACGCGCACCTTTTCAAAATCGCGCTCGATGGCGGGCGCACGCCTTGGCTACGGCATTGGATCAGCCGCGCTCATTCGCGACCTCAACACCATCAAATATTCTACCAACCCCTACAACGTGAACAGCATGTCGGCGGCAGCAGGGCTTGGCGTAATGGCAGATGAAGCATACACGCAGCAAAACTGCAGCACCATCATCAAAACCAGAGAATATACCAAAACGGAGCTGAAAAGGCTTGGCTTTGAGATGACCGATTCTATGGGCAACTTCCTCTTTGTACGCCACCCGCGCGTTAGCGGCAAGAAGATCTATACCGCACTTAAGGAGCGCGGCATACTGGTGCGACACTTTGACCGCCCAACCATTGCCGCCTACAACCGCATTACCGTTGGCTCGGATGCCGAAATGAAGGCTCTGATCGACACACTTGCAGATATCGTAGGCAAGAGTGAATGATCCGAACCCGCCCTAAAGCCTGAATTTTCAGCGCTTTAGGCACTTGTCACTCTTGTCAAGTCCGCACTTGGCGGCGAGCGCCAAGCACCAAAATCATCTTAAAATTAAGGCTTGAGGGTCCC
>JAZOLJ010000012.1:0-4147 GCA_045652845.1 Eubacteriales bacterium
GTGTGGCGCGCTTGAAGCGTATATCACAAGGAAGTGCCTAAATTCAAAAAAAAACCGGCGCCGCAAGCTTGCGGCGCGGTTTTTGTTTGCATTTTCTATTGACATTTAAACATAAAGATAGTATAATAATTATCTGTATAAAATTATTCTATAGAAGGAGCATTTCATGTCGTTGCAATGTGCCGATCATGCGCCGAGTAGCGGCGCACTTGACATGACACCGTATATTGAGGCTGTACGCGCGCATACACAAACGCGCGCGGTGCGCCCTCGTTGCTTTGTTCTCACCTTTGGCTGTCAGCAAAACGTGGCGGATAGCGAAAAGCTTGCGGGCATGGCAGAGAATATGGGCTATGAGATCGTATCCGCGCCCGAGGGGGCAGACCTTATTTTGGTCAACACCTGCGCTATACGAGAGCATGCCGAGCAAAAGGCACTCTCAATCGTTGGGCAGTATAAGCACCTAAAGGAGAAAAATCCGTCGCTCATCATTGGTATTTGCGGCTGCATGGTGGCGCAGGAGCACCGCCGTGAGGAGATCAAAAAAAGCTATCCTTACGTGAGCTTCGTGCTTTGCACGTCGGTTTTGTACCGCCTGCCGCAGGTCCTTGCCGAGGTGCTGTCGGGTGGCAAGCGCATCCTGCGCGGTGAGGAGGAGCATACGGTTGCCGAGGGCAGTCCCATCCGCCGCGAAAGCAGCTATCGCGCTTGGGTCAGCATTATGTACGGGTGCAACAACTTTTGCTCCTACTGCATCGTGCCATACGTGCGCGGGCGCGAGCGCAGCCGCGAGCCTGCCGCGATCCTCGCCGAGGTAAAGGAGCTTGTTGCCGCGGGCTATAAGGATATCACCCTGCTTGGGCAAAACGTCAATTCCTATGGCAAGGATCGCGCCGATGGCTACACCTTTCCCCACCTGCTTGCCGATCTTGATATGATAGAGGGGGATTACACCCTTCACTTTATGACCAGCCACCCCAAGGACGCTACCCGTGCGCTTGTTGACGTGATGGCGGCAAGCCGCCACGTGGCGCACAGCTTCCACTTGCCCCTGCAGGCGGGCAACGACCGCATCCTTGCGCAAATGAACCGCCATTACGATCGCGCCAAGTATCTCGATATTCTCGATTACATGCGCGAGAAAATGCCCGATATTGCCGTCACCTCGGATATTATCGTCGGCTTTCCCGGCGAAACCGAGGCGGATTTTGAGGATACGCTTGAGATGCTGCGCCGCGCGCGCTTTGATATGATCTACTCGTTTATCTACTCACCGCGCAAAGGCACGCCAGCCGCCGCAATGGAGGGGCAGATCCCACACAGTGTGGGTGCTGCGCGCATGGACAGGCTCCTTGCGCTTCAAAACGAGATCAGCACCGTGCAAAACGAAAAGCTTGTGGGCAAAACCGTGCGCGTGCTCTCGGAGGGCAAAAGCAAGAACGATGCCGACACCTATACGGGTCGCACCGATCAAAACAAGATCGTATTTTTTAAAGACCCCATCGCCGAAGGGCAATGGACGTATGTAAAAATTGACCGTGCCGCCGCCTTTGCGCTGTACGGCTCTGTCGAAAAATAAAAAACACAGGAGAAAAAGAAATGGAAATTTTTGAGCTTGCCACAGAGCTTGGTAAAAAGCTGAAGGAAGATGCACGCATTGTACGCCTTGACCTCGCCCGCGTAGCTTACGAGGCTGATGAAAAAGTGATCAATCTTTCAATGGAATATGCTGTTCAGCAGCAGGCACTCCAAGGGGAGGCAGTGAAGGAAGAAAAGGACGAGGCGCTCATCGAGAGCCTCAATGCACGTGTTGAGGAGCTGTATCAGGAGATCGTGGCACTGCCCGTATATCTTGAGCTGGAGGCTGCACAAAAAGAGGTTGCCGAGCTGATGAACAGTGTAAACAACACCATCAACGCGCAAATGATGGGTGAAGAACCGAACGGCTGCACGCACAACTGCTCCACCTGCGGCGGCTGCCACTAAGATTTGTACTACGTCTATATTTTACAAACAAATCCGATGATGTGATGTATATCGGTGTAACAAATGATCTGAAGCGACGCGTGCTTGAGCACAAGAAAGAGCTGATCGAAGGATTTACTAAACGATATCACGTTCACAAATTGGTACATTTTGAGTTTTTTGGTGATGTAAAAACCGCGATTGCAAGAGAAAAGCAATTAAAGAGCTGGAAAAGAGAAAAGAAGGATCGTTTGGTAGAAGCTGTCAATGTCGATTGGCGTGATTTGACCGATTCGTTATCTTAAGATGAGATAACATCACTTTCCTGTCATCCCGAGCGAGCCAAGAGAGGCGAGTCGAGGGATCTCGACCGAGGCAACAAGCCGAGGGCGCGGTGTCTTTCCCCAACATTTTTCGCGCAAAAGTAATATTGATAGCACAAAGAGTTTTGTGTAAACAAACCGCCGAAAATGCTTCTTGCATTTTCGGAGATCCTTACGGTGGGCTTTGTTGCCCACCTCAGGATGACAAAAAAGCGCGCTTTGTTGCGCTCCTCAGGATGACATAATGTGTCATCACAAAGAGTTTTGTGTAAACAAACCGCCGAAAATGCTTCTTGCATTTTCGGAGATCCTCACGGTGGGCTTTGTTGCTCACCTCAGGATGACAAAAAAGCGCGCCTTGTTGCGCTCCTCAGGATGACATAATGTGTCATTCTTTTTTAGAAAAAATTATCTTGCAAAATCCCACGCGAAAAGGAGAGCCCACTCATGACACCGATGATGGAACAGTATTTTGAGATCAAAAATCAATATAAGGATTACCTCGTGTTCTACCGTCTTGGGGACTTTTACGAAATGTTCTTTGACGATGCGAAGCTGGCATCCCGTGAGCTGGAGCTGACCCTCACCGGCAGAGATTGCGGCGAGGCGGAGCGCGCGCCGATGTGCGGCGTGCCCTTTCACAGCGCCGAAAATTACATTGCCAAGCTGATCGAGAAGGGCTACATGGTTGCCAATTGCGAGCAAATGGAGGACCCCGCCAAGGCGAAGGGACTGGTAAAGCGTGATATCGTGCGCATCATTACCCCCGGCACCCTGCTGGAGCCCGGTATGCTCTCCGAGCAAAGGAACAATTACGTTTGTGCCGTGTGTCTTTGTGACGCCGCATGGGGGCTTGCCTTTGCCGACGTTTCTACCGCCGAGGTCTTTGCCACTGAAATTGCAGGGGAAAACAAGCTTGCCCGCCTGCAAAGCGAGATCGGCACCTATCAGCCAAGCGAGGTGATCATTGATCTTGCGCGCGCCGACTGTGCCGAAATTGCCGAATTTGTGGTCAGCCGTGTGGGCGCAATGCTTTCGGCAGGGGAGAGTGATCGCTTTACATACGAGGCAGCACTTGAACGCACCGAAGCACAGTTTTCGGCTATTCCCGCGGGCTTTTCTGCGTCGCGCGCGGCGGTCAGTGCTACGGGCGCGTTGCTTGATTATATTGCCGATATGCAGCGTAGCGATATTTCCTATATCAAAACCCTGCACGTTTATTCCGACGGGCAGTACATGGATATGGATATCAATACCCGTCGCAATCTTGAGCTGACAGAAACCATGCGCTCAAAGGAGAAAAAGGGCACGCTTTTGTGGGTGCTTGACCGCACGCACACCGCACCCGGCGCACGCCTGCTGCGCTCTTATATCGAGCATCCCTTACTGTCGGTTTCCGAGATCAACAAGCGACAGGGGGCGGTTAGTGAGCTTTTCGGCAACTATATGCTGCGTGAGGATCTTGGCGCGTGCCTATCCACCGTGCTTGACCTTGAACGCCTGATCACCCGTATCGTTTACGGCACGGCAAACGCAAAGGATCTGCGTGCGGTGGCATCCACCGTAGCGGTTTTGCCCGAGGTGCGTTTGCTGCGTGAAAAATGTCAAAATGCCGAGCTTTCCCGCATTCGTGAGGAGCTTGACGATCTGACGGACATTCACGACCTCATTGACGCTTCCATCGCCGAAAATCCCCCCTTTGTTATTCGCGAGGGAGGCATTATTCGCGACGGCTTTAGCACTGACGTGGATTATCTGCGCTCGGTGATGCGCGACGGTAAATCCTGGATCGAGCGCGTGGCAAACGAGGAGCGCGAGAAAACGGGCATTCGCACCTTGAAGATCGGCTATAACAAGGT
>JAZOLJ010000013.1:0-9755 GCA_045652845.1 Eubacteriales bacterium
CCCCAGCCTTGCAAGGTGATGAGGTGGGTTCGACTCCCACTACCTGCTCCAGACTTTTTTTATTTATACGACCGCCCTTAGCTCAGTTGGTCAGAGCCACCGGCTCATAACCGGTTGGTCCAAGGTTCGAGCCCTTGATGGCCCACCAAAAAGAGAACCCCCAACTCGTGTGGGGGTTCTCTTTTTGGTGGGTCATCGAGCACGGCGAGAACCAATGAAAGCACGCCCACGGTTGCGTGCTTTCCCCGTCGCCAAAGGCGACGGAAGCGAGCCCTTGATGACATGCCCCACCTCGTGTGGGGGTGCTTTGTTAGTGGAGTTAGACTGCCTCCTTTGCGCCGTGACGGCGCAAAAAGTGGTTCGCGCGTTGCGCGAACCCCAAAGCCAATGAAAAACCACAGTCGGGTTCGACTGTGGTTTTTTATTTACACGGGCAAACGCGTTATTCCGCAAACGTGATGCCACTCTCCACGCTGATGGCTTGGATCTTGGCAAGTGACTCAAGGCGCACACCCATTTTGCGCAGCTTTTCGCCGCCGCCACGAAACGCCTTTTCGATCATGACGCCGCAGCCCGCAACCGCAGCACCCGCTGCCTTGACCAGGTCAAGCAGCGCAAACATGGTGCTGCCCCGTGCCAAAAAATCGTCGATGATCAGCACGCGGTCATCGGGCGTGATATACCCCTGCGGCACAACCACCTCAAAGTGCTGACCGAAGGTAGCAGTATCCACCTTGGCACAAAGCATATGCGGCGCCTCCCCCTGCCTGCTCTTTTTGGCAAATACCAAGGGCACCTCGAAAAGCCCTGCGGTAAGGGTTGCAATAGCGATGCCAGCCGCCTCGACCGTGAGAATTTTTGTTGCGCCGCAATCGGCAAACAGGCGGTGAAGCTCGCGCGCAAGCTGAGAAAGAAGCCGAGTGTCTATTTGTTGATTTAAAAAATGATCTACACCGAGCACGTTGCCCTCAAGCACACGTGCATCGGCAAGAATTCTTTGCTTTAGTAATTCCATAACCTCTCCTAAAAAGCAGAAGCCGAGCGACCACGCTCGGCTTCCGTTCCTATAGCCGAAGAGAGCCGAACACATAAGCCTCTCGGCGCAATATTTTTGCAGCTTTTACCGCGTCGCGGTTTGTAAGGTATCACATTACCGCACCGCGCCACAACAAAATCTGCTAAAAATCTTTCAGCCGTGAGGTGCTTTGCAGCTTCGGCAGAGCAAAAAGGTGTTATGGCAAGGGAAAGTGCTGTAGTAATATGCGGATATTACAAGGCATTTTCCTGCAGTCAGAGCGCGTTTTTGCCTGCCCAAGCCTTGTGGGTTCGGCTCTCTTCGGCTATTGCTTAAACCTGCTTGTTGGTGGATTTGAGCAGCACGTCGTGTGCGCCGCCCTCCACAATGCTAACGGAAGAAACCAAGGTAAGCTTTGCTTTTTGTTGTAATTCGGGAATGGTAAGTGCGCCGCAGTTGCACATGGTTGAGCGCACCTTTGCAAGGCTTACTCCCACGTTATCGGAAAGCTTGCCAGCATAGGGCACGTAGGAATCAACACCCTCCTCGAAGGAAAGCTTTTTGCTGCCGCCAAGATCGTAACGCTGCCAGTTGCGGGCGCGGTTGCTGCCCTCGCCCCAGTACTCCTTCATCAAGGTGCCGTTTACGTTTACCTTTGCGGTGGGGCTTTCGTCAAAGCGTGCAAAATAACGACCGAGCATGATAAAATCAGCGCCCATGGCAAGTGCCAGGGTCATATGGTGGTCGTGTACGATGCCGCCATCCGAGCAAACGGGCACGTAAATGCCTGTTTCCTCAAAATATTTGTCACGCGCACGGCAAACGTCAATCAGGGCCGTTGCCTGTCCGCGACCGATGCCCTTTGTTTCACGGGTGATGCAAATAGAGCCGCCGCCGATACCGACCTTGTTGAAGTCAGGACCGCAATCGGCAAGGAACCGGAAGCCCTCCTCATCCACCACGTTGCCTGCGCCAACCTTTACGCTGTCGCCGTATTTTTCACGGATCCAAGCAATAGTGCGCTTCTGCCACTCGGAATAACCCTCGGAGGAGTCGATGCATACCAAGTCAACGCCTGCCTCAACAAGGGCGGGCACGCGCTCTGCATAGTCGCGGGTGTTGATGCCTGCGCCAACGATGTAACGCTTTTGGCTATCAAGCAGCTCCATGGGGTTTTTCTTGTGCTGATCGTAATCCTTGCGGAACACGAAATAGCAAAGGTTACCCTTCTTCGAAACGATGGGCAGCGAGTTGAGCTTATTATCCCAAATGATATCGTTTGCCTCTTTCAGGGTAGTGCCCTCGGGCGCGGTGATCAGCTTTTCAAGGGGAGTCATAAAGGTGGAGATCTTTTCAGTGGGATCCATACGGCTCACGCGGTAATCTCTCCCCGTAACAATGCCCACCAGCTTGCCGTTGGGGGTACCGTCCTCGGTAATGGCAACGGTGGAGTGACCGTTCTCCTCCTTCAGTGCAAGCACATCGGCAAGAGTTTGGTCGGGACGCAGATTAGAATCACTGCGGACAAACCCTGCCTTGTAGCCCTTTACCTTGGCAACCATGGCAGCCTCATCCTCAATGGATTGCGAGCCATAAATAAAGGATACGCCGCCCTCTTGTGCGAGTGCCACCGCGAGGCGATCACCCGAAACGGATTGCATGATAGCGGAAACGAGCGGAATATTCATAGAAATGGCAGGCTCTTCACCGCGCTTATAACGAACGAGAGGGGTTTTTAAGGAAACATTGGCGGGGATACATTCCGCCGACGAGTACCCGGGAACGAGCAGATATTCGTTAAAGGTGTGAGAGCATTCCGGATAATAGTATGCCATAGCGTTTGAACTCCTTCATTTAAAATTGCCCCTGGGGACAGAGAAATATTTTAATTATTATACTACACCGCAAAAAATTTTGCAAGGGTTATATTTGATTTTCTCGCATTTTTTGTAATTTTAACAACCCGACTGTCGAAAGCATGGATTTTTTGGGCAGGGTTTGCCAAAAGCACGCACGCCGCGGTCAAGGCTTTTTTTGGCATTCGCTGATAAAAGCAGCACCAAGGATCAGCACCGCGCCAACAGCACCAAGCCACGTCATGGGCTCCTTTAAGAGAAGCGCCGAAAGCACTACGGCAAGCACGGGGTCAATATAGCTGTAAAGCGCTACAGCGCCCGCGGGCAGCCTTTCCACCGCGCCAAAATACAGCGCGTACGCAAGGCCCGTATGCAAAATGCCGACAAGCAGCAGTAGGACGGTAGCGGTAGGAGTAAAGGCGGAGGGTGTGACCTCCTCGGCAAGAAGCACGTACGGCAGCAGAACAATAACCGAAACGGCAAACTGCACCACGGTCTTATCGGTTGCCGTAATACCAGAAATTCTCTTATTGATAATGATAATAGCGGCATAAAGCACGGCAGCCGACAGCCCCATCAAAATACCGCGCAGCTCAGCAATGCCCCTAACGCCCGTTTCTAAAACGCCCGAAACCAGCACCATGCCAAGGAGTGCCACTGCGGCACAAATACTCTTTTTGAGCGTGAGCCTTTCCCTCAAAAAAAGAGGAGCGGCAAGGATCAGCAGTATGGGTGCCATATAATAAGAAAGTGTTGCGGCGGCGACTGAGGTATATTTATACGCCTCAAACAGCAGCACCCAGTTAAAGCCGAGAAATGCCCCTGAAAGCAGCAAGGGCAGCAAATTTTTGCGTATGGCGGTAAAATTTAATTTTTGCCCACGGCAAAGAAGCACAGCCAGCAAAAACAGCATGCCAAGTGCCGCACGGAAAAGCGCGACCGCGCCCGATGGCAGCGGAATATAGCGTCTGAAAATACCAATCGTGCCAAATATCGCCATAGCGGCGATCAGTGCCACACGGCTTTTTGTTTGTTCGTTATGCATGATATCACCTCACCAGGAAGCGTTGTGCCATTTTTGCCGCAAGCCCCCCTCTTATCAAGCCCTGTGGCAAATATTTCACATGCCATTCCCCTTTTATATGATTTATTGTAGCATTTCTCGCGTACCGTGTCAACGCTTGGGCGACAAAAAAAGAACGGCAGCGCCGTTCTTTTTTGCAATATTATTTTTCGCTTTCTTCCCCGTTCTCATGCTTGGCTTTACCAATGCCGCACAGCTTTAAAACAGGGAAAGCAGAGCCGCAAAGCACGTCGCTGATGCCATGCACCATGCTTGAAGCCGAAAAGAGGAAAAAGCGCGTGGCTTTTCCCTCTTTTTTATATTAGAGATATTAGAGATTGTAGTAGCGATCAAACTCTGCGGGGTGCGGGATCTTGGCAAGCTCGGCGCACTCGGCACGCTTGGTTGCAATAAATTTCTCGATAAGGTGCTCGGGGAATACGCCACCGACGGTGAGATAATCGTGATCCTTTTCAAGGGCATCGAGTGCCTCGGGCAGCGAGGTGGGCAGACCCTGCAGCTTCTTTTTCTCCTCCTCGGGGAGATGGTAGAGGTTGCAGTCGTAGGGACCCCAGCCGTTTTCATGGGGATCGATCTTGTTCTTGATACCGTCAAGACCTGCCATCAAAATGGCGGCGTAGCAGAAGTAGGGGTTGCAGGTCGCATCGGGATTGCGAAGCTCAAAGCGGCGCTTGTCGGGGCTCTTTGCATACGCAGGGATACGAATAACTGCGGAACGGTTGGAGGTTGCGTAGCCAACGGTTACGGGTGCCTCAAAGCCGGGCACCAAGCGCTTGAAGGAGTTGGTGCTGGGGTTGGTGATGGCACAAAGCGAATGAATGTGCTTGAGCAGACCGCCCATAAAGTAATGCGCTTCCTTCGACAGGTGAGAGTAGCCGTTGTCATCGGAGAACACGGGCGCACCGTCCTTAAAGAGCAGCATGTGCACGTGCATACCGCTGCCTGCCTCGCCGTAGATGGGCTTGGGCATAAAGGTTGCGCTCTTGCCGTACTTGAGTGCGGTGTTGTGAATGATATACTTGATCATCATGGTAGCATCTGCCATGTGCACGACCTCGCCAAGCTGGGGCTCGATCTCAAACTGACCGGAGGCAGCTACCTCGGGGTGATGGTAATTGATCTCAATGCCCATCTCCTTCATCAGCATGCACATCTCGGAGCGGCACTCATAAGAAATATCAAAGGGCTTGGCAATGTGGTAGTTCTTCTGCTTCGGTACAACAACACCCTTGCCCTCAACAGCACTGTTCCAGTAGGACTGCTTGGCATCTATTGCCGCGCCGATGTAGTTGCCCTCAACGCCCCAGGTTACCTCGTCAAAGAGATAAAACTCAAACTCGGGCAGGATCTTCATGGTATCGGCGATGCCGCAATCCTTCATGTACTGCACGGCAGCACGGATAATGTTGCGGGGATACTGCGGCAGGGGGCGATTTTCGGGCGTATCAATGATCATCGCGTTACCGGTCATAGAAAGCGTGGGGATCGAGCAGAAGGGATCAACCACGGCAGTATCGGGATCGGGAATAAATACCATGTCACTCTTCTCTACCACGGCATAGCCATAGTTAGAAGCATCAAAGCCGATACCACTCTTCATCGTATCCTCGGAGAAGTTTTCGGCAGGGATGGTAACGTGACGGTACTGACCGTTGATATCAACCATCTTAAAGTCGATCATTTTAATGTCGTGCTCTTTGATAAGGTCCATGACCTTTTGTACTTGCTTGTTCATAAAAACACTCCGTTTCATGTAAAATTGAAGATTTGCCTTACAATAGGTTTACCCTACTTATATAGTATACCACATTTTTCCTGTATTTCAAGAAAAAACGCAAAAATATTTATCAAAAACATTATGAAAAGCGGCAGAGGGCTTCCCCTCTGCCGAATCGATTTTAAAATTTAACTTGATTAGTGAGTTAAGAAGAACATGACGGCAAAGAGAACAGCCACGACCCAAGTACCGATCTTGATCTCCTTTGCCTTGCCAACGCAAGCCTTAACGGCGATATGAGAAATAAGACCGAAGGCAATACCGTAGGAAATGTTATAGGTAAAGGGCATCATAGCAATGGTCAGGAAGGAGGGCAACGCAACGGAGGGATCTGCCCAGTCAATATCCTTTACACAGCCGATCATCAAAATACCCACGTAAATGAGAGCTGCGGCATACGCGCAAGCGGGGATCAGTGCAGCAACGGGAGAAAGGAACAGCGCAATGGCAAACATCGCAGCCGTAACCATAGAGGAAAGACCCGTGCGACCGCCCGCGCCAACGCCTGCAGAGGACTCAACGAACGTGGTAACGGTAGAGGTACCGCAGATAGCACCCGTGGTGGTAGCAATGGCATCAGCCAACATAGCCTTATCCATATTGGGAACCTCAAGCTCGCCATTTTCGTTTTTCACCAACAGGTTGCCACCGCGGCAAGCACCGTAAAGCGTGCCCATGGTATCAAACATATCTACGATGCAGAAGGCAAGCGAGGTGGTGATGAAGGCGATTACAAGACCGCCAACCGAGTGACCGTCTGCGGCGAGATACGCATCAAAGTTAAAGCCCTCGGTAAACACCTTACCTACCGCCTGCGTGCCGAATTCGCCAAATGCGGCAAGGGGATTCATGGTCTTGCCTGCCCAGAAGTTTTCATAGAAGCCGGGCACGGTAAAGCCAAGTGCGTAGTAGAGCACGGCAGCACCGAGAATACTCCATAAAATGGCACCCTTAACACCCTTTTTAGACATCACGGCAATCGCGATCACTGCGGCAATGGTGATAAGCATCGGCATAATGCTGCCCCAGGTAGCATCACCAAGCAGGTTAAAGGTATTCATGGTAACACCCGTGGAGGTGCTGGGAATAACGAGCTTTGCATTTTGCAAGCCAAGGAATGCAATAAACAAGCCGATACCCGCAGGAATTGCAGCTTTAACAGCAGCGGGAACAGCCTCAAAGATCAGGCGGCGCAGACCCGTTACGGTCAGCAGGATAAAGATAATACCGTCAATCAGGCAGAAGACAAGCGCATTGGCATAGCTAAAGCCAAGCCCTACGCAAACCGTGTAAACGAAAAATGCATTAAGACCCATGCCCGAGGCTTGTGCCAACGGCAGATTGGAGAGCAAGCCGATCAGAACCGTGCCGACTACGGCAGAAAGTGCCGTGGCGATATAAACGGCGCCAAAGCTTACACCAAGGACGTTAACGCCCGTGTCAAAGGGGTTTGCGAACATACCGGGATTCACCATGAGAATGTAAGCCATTGCCATAAAGGTGGTAATACCTGCAATCACTTCCACGCGCACGGTGGTACCGCGTTCTTCTAATTTGAAGAACTTGCTCAGAAATTTTGACATGTCAATTCCCTTCCTTTTCTGTGTATTCTGCTATATAAGGCAGATTGCGGAAATACTCGCCGCAGTCAAGACCGTAACCGACCACAAAATGATCGGGAATGGTAAAAAGTGAAATATCCGCCTTGAAATCCACAAGACGACGCGAGGGCTTGTCAAGCAGGGTAACAACGCGAAGAGAAACGGGATTGCGCGCTTTGAGAATCTTAACAATATCATTGAGAGTCCTGCCCGTATCAATAATATCCTCCACGATCACTACGTGATAGGCGCTGACGTCACGGTCAAGATCCATGGTGATCTTCACAACACCAGAGGAAACCGTGCCCTCATAGTAGCTTTTTGCGCACATAAAGCCGATCTCGCAGGGCACACTGACCGCACGGCAAAGATCAGCCATAAACACGAACGCGCCCTTTAAAATGCTGACCAATAAAATGGGGCGTCCGTCGTAGATCTTGTCAATTTCCTTGCCCGCCCTTTTCACGGCAGCATCAATTTCTTCCTTTGTGATAAGCGTGCGCTTGATTCTCGCATCAAAATCCTGCTTTGAACGAATTGCTTTCATAAAATGGGTCCTCTGTGTTTAATATGATAAATGATTACTTAAAGTATACCACATAATTCATGTTTTTTCAATTATTTTTAACATATTTTTTGCATTCTTTTCAAATTTTTGGCACAAAAAGCCCTCCGATCAAACAATCGGAGGGCTTTTCGCGTTAGCAGCACACGAGCGTAATGTATTCCTCATAGGTTTTATAGCCCGCACCGTTGTTATCCTCGGCGTAATAAACACACATGGGGATAAACGGGTAAACCGCGTACTTATCGTTTGCTGTTTCCTCCCACAAAATGCCCTTGATCACGCCGTTTTGTACAATAATGCCGTTGCAATATTCACTCCTATCAAGCGTGTAGCCCTTCTCAAACGCGCGGTTTATTTTTTCTTCACCGTAAGCACGCTCGCCATACATTTTTCCGTTGATCACTCTAAAAAGCTCAACCTGGCGCACAAGCGGCAAGGTAGAAAGCTTTTCTAAAACGTCGGCGGCGAGGGCTTCGCTTGGTACGCCGTGCAGGGCTGCGTCATATTCGATGACGGGAATTTCTTTTCCGTTTAATGTAACTGTCATATTTTACACTCCTCATTTCTAATTTTGTGAATTCGGGTCTATATCAGTCCCCCAATACCGATAGCGTAATATCCCCCGTATCGGTGGTGATCTCGCATCTACCGCCCCCCTCGCTGTGGGGATGGTGAACGCTTCCCGTATCGGTTTTCGTGATAAATATTTTTTCCGAAAGCAGGCTTCCCTCAACGTCACCCGTATCCGTTACTACAATAATCTCTGCAGCATCTGCGCCGTAAAAGCTCACGTCACCCGTGCTTCTCTCAATCGAAAGCCTTTCTGCGGCAACAACGTGGTGAAGCGATATATCACCTGTGCTGCCGCTTGTGATAAGGCTTTTGCATACCACGCTTGTAAGCTGCACCTTACCCGTCGATACACCAATCGTAATATCGCCCGCGCAGCTCACAAGGGAAGCTGTCACATCTCCCGTGGACGTTGATAGATCAAAACAGCCCGCAGCCGTGTTTTCAATAGAGATATCCCCCGTGCTCGTGGCTATTTTTACCGTTTCTAAAGCAAGGGCGAGGCACGTAACGTCACCCGTATCCGTGGAAACATCAATGCTATTAAATTTAAAATCCGCAGGTATTTCCACATCTCCCGTATCCGATTTTATAAAAAGTGTGTCGTATTCGCCTTGAGAAAGATAAAGCGTTATCCTTGGCGAGGCAAAATTGATGCCTATATATTCATACCATTTTCTTTCATCAACCGCCTCAACAAAAAGCGTACCCTCCTTTACCGCAACCGCATGCGTTATGCTTTGCGGCGCATCGCACACAACACGGCGTGCTGCCCCCTCACAAAGCACAAAGGTAATATCCGCAGTATCGGCATTGATCACGATCGCCCCCGGCTCCTCGGCGATCGCATACTCGTTCGTTACGTACTGGCTTGTTTCCAATTTTGTAAAATCCCATTTGAGCACCGTCATCGCAGCCGCAAAAACGCATCCTCCAAGCAGTACAAGAGAAGCGGCGGCGATAAGCCACGCTTTTATTGACCAACGCATGATACATTCTCCTTTTCCACAAAGCTTTTTTTAATTCTAAAGACTATTTTTGGGGGAAGCAATATGATAGATTTGGTTGCCACCTTGCTTCCAAACCACCAAAAAATAGCAAGTCCCGCACAAGCAACGCCCACACCTATTACCGCAACGCCCGCAAGCGTATTGCTGCAAGCGGCAAAAAAAGCACCTGATATGATGCCGCCAAAGGCGCAAGCAGCCAGTGAAGCGACGATCGACCACAAGGAAACGACCAAGGACCACAGCACAACGTAAAACGAAAGCACAACGGCAAAAA
>JAZOLJ010000014.1:0-1547 GCA_045652845.1 Eubacteriales bacterium
ACGGCAGAATAAACCGCCTCAAATATGGGGCGCTCGTTAGAAAACTTCACCTCAAGCTTGGCAGGGTGAACGTTTACATCCACCGCGGCGGGGTTTACGGTAATATTGAGTACACAGCACGGAAACCTTTCAGGCGGACAAAAGGAAACGTACGCCTGCTCAAGTGCGGCGGCGGCGGTGCGACAATTCACGTATCTGCCGTTGATGAAAAAGTTTTCGTAATTGCGCTTGGGGCGCACGTGGTCTGGGCGGCTGATAAAGCCTTCTACCAAAACGCCCTCACCCGTGCCCTTCACGGCTATCATTTTACTAACAAAATCTCTGCCAAATACGGCGTACATTGCCGATCTCAGCTCCCCATCGCCTGCGGTATCCAGCTTCATGCTGCCGTCAATAATTAGGCGAATGGCAATATCGGGGCGGGAGAGTGCAATTTTTTCAACGTAAGTAGAAACGGCGATCGCCTCGGAAACGTCCTTTTTGAGAAACTTGCGGCGCGCGGGCACGTTGCCAAAGAGACTATCAACGATCCCGGCCGTGCCGACGGGGCAGCCCTGCTCCGAAATATCCATAACCTCGCCTGCTTTCGCCGTGAGGCAGGTGCCAAATGCGGCATCGGCGGTTTTGGTGATGATGCGCAGATCGGAAACCGAGGCAATGGCGGCAAGCGCCTCACCGCGAAAGCCGAGGGTTGCAATGCCGTCAAGATCGGCGGCATCCTTAATTTTACTGGTGGCATGGCGGCGGATGGCTACGGGCAGATCGTCGGGGGTCATGCCGCACCCGTTATCCGCCACGCGCATAAAGGTAATGCCGCCATGCTGTATTTCAACGGTTACACGGGTAGCACCCGCATCAATGGCGTTTTCAAGCAGCTCCTTGATCACCGAAGCGGGGCGATCCACCACCTCACCTGCAGCGATAAGGTTAGCAACCGCAAAGGAAAGCACGTTAATTTTTCCCATGTGCACCCTCCTTACTGTAAGCGTTTTTTAAGATCAAACAAAAAGGTCATTGCCTCATAGGGCGAAAGCGTATTGATATCGGTATTGCGCAGCTCCTCGATCACCTGCTCTCTGATCTGATCCTCCATGGTAATGAGAGTATCGTCAGCGGGCTTTTGCTGCTCCTTGTCGGGGGCACGCAATGCCCTTGCAGTTTCCTCAACGGTTGCCAGCACCTCCTTGGCGCGACGAATGACCTCGTTTGGAAGCCCTGCAAGCTTTGCCACCTCAATGCCGTAGCTATCATCGGTTGAGCCGCGCACGATCTTGCGCAGGAACGTAATGCTATCCCCGCGCTTTTTGGCGGCAATATTGTAGTTTACAACGCCCACAAGCTCTGCCTCAAGCGAGGTCAGCTCGTGATAGTGCGTAGCAAACAGCGTTTTTGCGCCGATCTTGCGGCTGTTTGTATACTCCACAATGGCGCGCGCAATGCTCATGCCGTCAAAGGTGCTGGTGCCGCGCCCAACCTCGTCATAAATAATAAGGCTCTTGCGCGTGGCGTTTTTGAGAATATACGCCACCTCGTTCATCTCAAGCATA
>JAZOLJ010000015.1:0-4971 GCA_045652845.1 Eubacteriales bacterium
CCCCGCGCGCTTTGTGCGCCCCGAGCCGCGTTCTGTGCGCCTTACCGCCGCCTATGCCGATAACGTAAACGGCTTTGCGCGCCGCACGCTGCCGCTTTACGATCTGCCCGTTTCCGCAGGGGTTGGTGTGATGCTTGACGGAGAGAGCACCGAGGAAATTACCGTTAGCGACAACTCCCGCACGCGTGAGGCAGATTTTGCCCTGCGCATCAGCGGCAACTCCATGGAGCCGCGCTATCGCGACGGCGATATTTTGCTGGTGCAGGAGGCAGATGCCGTGGAGTTTGGCGAGCTTGGCGTTTTCATTCTTGACGGAAACGGCTTTTTCAAGGTTTTTGGCGGCGACCGCCTGTATTCCCTCAACCCCGAGTACGGCGATATCCTCCTCAAGGATTTTGAGGACGTGCGCTGTGCGGGCAGAGTGATCGGTAAGCTGAAAAGAAGATAATTTTTTTAAAAAGAATAAAACACAGCAATATAAAAAAGCAGAGCAGGAACAAAGGCGTGTGCCTTCATTCTTGCTCTGCTTGATTTTTGTTTGATTTTAACGTGCCGCCGCATCCGCGATGCGTTAAAAATTATGCACAAAAAACGCCGCCTTATTTTGTCATCCTGAGCGAGCCAAGAAAGGCGAGCCGAAGGATATCCCAAAACGCAAGCAGCGTTTTGGGCGGTGTGTACGCGCCAAACCCTTTTAAAATATTACATTACGCACACAAAGGGTTTTGTGCAAACATATCCTGCCCGAGATCCTGCTCGGCTGTGCCTCGCACTGCTTCGCAGTTCGACTGCGTAAATCGCTGCGCGCTTTACTTCGCTCAGGATGACACGGGCGGGAAGGCATGGTTTGCGCGAACAAAGCGCGCTGTGTATGCACCCGTTTGTCACTCACCTGCTTTTGAGGTTATGCAGGGTGCTCTTTTTGTATTCGGTGGGGGTGTAGCCCGTGCGCTTTTTAAATACGCGGGCAAAATAATTGCTATCCTCAAACCCTGTCATTCGCGCGACCTCGGAGAGCGTTAGCGTCCCCTCGATCAGTAGCTTTTTTGCCTCTGCCACGCGCTTGCCGAGCAGGTAATCGATAATAGAAGTTCCCATATCCTTTTTAAAAACCGTGTCGCAGTAAACGGGGGAGAAAAAGGTGATCCTGCCAATATCGGCAAGGGTGATCTTTTGCGATAGATTTTTGCTTAAATGCTTGATGATCTTGGCAGTCAGCGGGCTGATCTGTGCTACCTGCAGATCGTTTTCAAAGGAAAGCAGAATGGCACACAGCAGGTGTCCCACCGCATGCTCGTGCCCCATGGGGTAACGCTTGCTGATCTCGTCGCACGCGGCGATCATCAGCTTTGTTTCGTTTTGCACCGCACCGCGCATCAGCATGGGGAGTGGCGGGGGCGTGACGGTGTGAAAGTTAAAGCTGATGTAATCCACGCGCTCCTTACCTGCGTGGCGGGCGCGCGTCATGCCCTTTTTGATCAGCACCGCGTCACCCGCCGTGAGGGTTACGGGCTTGCCGTCAAGCACGTAATCAAGGCTGCCCTCCAGCAGCACGGTGAGATCATAAAAATAAATGGCAGATTCCGCAATGGCAGGGGCAACGTCGCGATAGTTGTGCCTCACGTAAAATAAAGATAATTCACTCATGTTAAAATCGTCCTGTTTTTTTACACAAATATAAAGATTTTGCATTGAAATAATTTAAAATTGTGCTAAAATAAGAATAGCATAAAAAATATTTTCTGTCAAGGGGGATTTTATGATCAAGCTTTGTGCATTCGCCGATGAGGCGAGCGAGGTGCTCACTGCCCAAATTGCAGCATTGCAGCGCAACGGCATCTCGCAAATTGAGGTGCGCAACGTAAACGGAAAGAACGTAGCGGATCTTACAAACGAGGAAGCACAGGAAGCATATCGCACCCTGCAGGCAGGCGGCATTACCGTTTGGTCGGTCGGCTCGCCGCTTGGCAAGGTCAAGCTTACCGAAGCCGAGGCGCACATGGCAAGGGCTCGCCGCGTGTGCGAGATCGCGCAGATCCTGCATGCCGAGCGCATTCGCATGTTTAGCTTTTTTGAGGCATACGAGGATCCTGCCGCAGTCAAGGAATACCTTGCTAAAATGTGTGCCATTGCCAAAGAGCACGGCGTGGTGATGTGCCACGAAAACGAAAAGGGCGTTTATGGCGATACCCTCACGCGCGTTTGCGAGCTGGTGGATGCCGATATTGCGGGGCTGCAGTTTGTGTTTGACCCTGCCAACTACATTCAGTGCGGCATTGATACGCGTGAGGCAATGGATGCACTTTTTGACAAGACCGCTTATTTTCACATTAAGGATGTGATTGCCGAAAGCGGCACGCTGGTGCCCGCAGGCAAGGGCGATGGGCACATTGATGAAATGATTGCCCGTATCAAGGCAGCGGGGCGCGATGCGGTGCTGACGCTTGAGCCGCACTTAAGGGTCTTTTCGGGCTACGCCGAAATCGACGATACCGTGCTGCAAACCAAGTATTCTTACGCCACCAACGATGAGAGCTTTGATGCGGCTGTTGCCGCCCTGAAGGAGCTTTTGGTTGCGGGCGGCTACAAAGAAACAGAAAACGAAAAAGGAGAAAAAGTATGGCAGGCATGAAATTTGGTTTGAATTTGTTTTCACTTCGCAACCAGATCTCCACAAGAGAGGATTTTCTTGCAACCATGAAAAGGCTCAAGGAGATGGGCTACGATTACGTGCAGTATTCGGGTGGCGCATGGGATCCCGAAATGGTGCGCGAGGTCAGTCTTGAAACGGGGCTGCCCGTGGTGCTAACGCACGTGAAGCTTGACATGATGCTGGAGGATACCGAAAATCTGGTGGCAGGTCACGCAAGCTTTGGCTGCAATAACGTTGGACTTGGCGCGTTTGATTTCCGCGGTGCCGATGAGGCGGCAAGACGCGAGGGAATTGCCAAGATCGGCCGTGCTGCGGCAAAGATCTCAAGGGCAGGCGCAAACTTCTTTTACCACAATCACAACTTTGAGTTTGTAAAGATGGATAACGGCAAAACCGTGTTTGATACCATCATTGAGGAGTGCCCCGAGGTCAACTTTATTCTTGATACCTTCTGGCTGCAGTCGGGCGGCGTTTCGATCCTTGAATACATCGAAAAGCTGAAGGGCCGCATCGGTTGCGTGCACCTTAAGGACTTTTTGCCCTACTTTGTAAAGAACGAGGAAACGGGCAAATACGAGTCGAAGCCGCAATTTGCCCCCGTGGGTGACGGCAATATCAACTGGCACGCCGTGATCCCCGCATTTGTGGCAGCAGGCGCCGAGTACTTCCTTGTTGAGCAGGACAATGCCACCAAGTGCGACGATCCCTTCGAACAAGTCGGTCGCAGCATCAAATACTTAAAGGAGAACTTTTAACATGGAAAAGGTAAGATTTGGCATTATAGGTGTAGGTACTCAAGGCAGAAAATACATCAAAAAGATCTTTAACGAAGGCAAGGTGGAAAACGGCGAGCTGGTGGCGATCTGCGATATCGATCCGAAGGCGATCGAGATCACCACAAACGAGCTTGGCTTCAAGGGCGCCGTCTTTACCGATTATAAGGAAATGATCGACAGCGGTCTTGTGGACGTTGTGATGATCGAGGTGCCGCACTACAGCCACCCCGAAATGACCATTTACGGTCTTGAGCACGGCGTGCACGTGCTGTGTGAGAAGCCCGCGGGTGTTTACACCAAGCAGGTAAAGGAGATGAACGAGGTTGCTAAAAAGTCCGATAAGCTCTTTGGCCTTATGTTCAACCAGCGCACCAACGCGCTTTACCGCAAAATGCGTGATCTCATCATGTCGGGCGAGATCGGCGAGGTAAAGCGACTTAACTGGATCATTACCGACTGGTTCCGTTCGGAATACTATTACAATGCATGCGACTGGCGCGCCACCTGGGCGGGTGAGGGCGGCGGCACGCTCCTTAATCAGTGCCCCCATCAGCTTGACCTCATCCAATGGATCGTCAACATGTCCCCCAAGAAGGTTCACGCCTTCTGCAGCTTCGGCAAATGGCACGATATCGAGGTAGAGGACGAGGTCGTGGCGTATATGGAATACGAAAACGGCGCAACGGGCGTGTTTGTAACCACCACCTCCGAGGCAGGCGGCACCAACCGCTTTGAGGTCGTTGGCAACAACGGTAAGCTGGTTGTAGAAAACAATAAGCTGATCATGACCAAGCTTGCCATGGGCTCTCGCGAGTTCTCGCAGACCACCGATAAGCAGTTCGGCGAGCCCGACAAGACTGTCACTGAGATAGAGGTCGAGGGCGGCTATCCCGCACACACGGGCATCATCAACAACTTTGCCAACGCCGTGCTTGGCATCGAGCCCCTGTATGTCGACGGTACCGAGGGCATTATGGGCGTGGAGCTGATGGACGCGATGCTCCTTTCCACCTTCCTTGGCCGCGCGGTTGAGCTTCCCATTGACGACGATCTTTATCTTGCCGAGCTGCAAAAGCGCATTGCAACCAGCCGCCCCAAGGGTGCGAAAAAATGAGAATTGCACTGGTTGGCGCGGGTGTTGTTGCACGGGTGCACGTAAAAGCACTTGCGGCAATCGGCATGCAGCCTGCGGCGGTCTGCGATATTGATATCGCACGGGCACAAGCACTGCTGCGTGAATTTTCGCTGGACATTCCCGTGTTTACCGATTACGAAACGATGCTCACCGAATTCTCGCCCGAGCTGGTGCATATCTGTACGCCGCACCACCTGCACGCGGATATGATCGTGGCAGCGCTTGAAAAAAACATTCACGTGCTGTCTGAAAAGCCGCTTTGCATAAAGGAAAGCGATATTCCGCGCATTCTTGCGGCGGAGAAGGCAAGCCATGCCACGCTTGGCGTTTGTCACCAAAACCGTTATAACCCCGCCAATCTTTTTGTAAAAAAGCACCTGCAGGGCAAGCAGATCTGTGCCGCACAC
>JAZOLJ010000016.1:0-1745 GCA_045652845.1 Eubacteriales bacterium
CACGGTGCCGAGCGCATTGCCGCCTGCGCCGAGCTGCTGATCGAGGATACCGCGCGCCTGAAGGCAGACCCGCAAAGCTTTTTTGACAAGGCACGCCCCCTGCACCTTGAAATTGGCTGCGGCAAGGGCAATTTTGCCTGCGGCACGGCGGCGGCACATCCCGAGATCAACTTAATTGCCATGGAGGTCGTTGCCGACGTAATGGTAACGGCACTGGAAAAGGCTATGCTTACCAAGGCAGAGCGAGAGGATAATCTGCGCTTTCTCATCGGCAACGCGGAAAATCTGACCGAATGGTTCCCCGCGCACAGCGTGGACTGTCTGTACCTGAATTTCAGCGACCCGTGGCACAAGGCGCGCCACGCCAAAAGACGCCTCACGCACCGTGACTTTCTTGCCCGCTACCGCGAGGTGCTGAGGGTGGGCGGTGTGCTGCGCTTTAAGACCGATAACGTAAATTTGTTTGATTTTTCGCTTGAGGAATTTGAGGCGATGGGGCTTCGGGTAACCGACCTCACGCGCGACCTGCACAACAGCCCGCAAAACGAGGGGAATATTATGACCGAGTACGAGAAGAATTTCTCGGAAAAGGGCTTTCCCATTCATGCGGTGACGGTGCATTTTGACTGAACTTTAATATAGAAAAGCCGATGTCACCGACATCGGCTTTTTAGGAGAGTATTATGATTGAAGCAAACGAGCCCTGTGGCGTATTACTCATAGACAAGCCTGCGGGTATGACCTCACACGACGTGGTGGGGAGAGTGCGCCGCCTGTTTGGCACGCGGCGCGTGGGGCACACGGGCACGCTTGACCCGATGGCAACAGGCGTGCTGGTGCTGCTGGTGGGGCGCGCCGCAAAGGCGGCGGAATACCTTGCCGTGCACGACAAGTGCTATGAGGCGGTGCTGCGCCTTGGCATCACCACCGATACTGAGGACACAACGGGCGAAATTCTCACCACGTGTGAGGACATTCCACCCGAAGATGCCGTGATTGCCGCCGCAAAAGCCTTTTGCGGCAGCTATATGCAAACGCCGCCAATGTACAGCGCCCTAAAGGTAAACGGGCAAAAGCTCATAGACCTTGCACGCCGTGGCGTGGAGGTAGAGCGCGCAGCGCGGGAGGTATGGGTCCATGCGCTGGAGATCACCCCGACACAAAGTGCTGCAGAATATGCGCTGACGGTTTCCTGCTCGGCGGGCACTTATATCCGCACGCTTTGCGCCGATATCGGCAAGAAGCTTGGCTGCGGGGGCGCGATGGCAGCGCTGCGCCGCACGAAAACCGGCGATTTTTCGATTGCCGATTGCACCACGCTTGAGGCACTTGAGAACATGAGCGAGAGAGAGCGCGCGGCGCGCCTGCTGCCGATCGAGCGTCTGTTTGCCGATCTGCCTGCCGTTTGCCTTTCCCCGTTTTACGAAAAGCTTTGCCGCAGTGGGTGCGAGATCTACCAAAAAAAGATCAAAACCGACCACAAAATCGGCACACGTGTGCGATTTTTAGATACAAACGGCGCATTTTTCGCAATTGGCGAGGTGCGCGAATTTGAGGGAGGCAGTGCCATTAAGGCAATTAAGACCTTTGTGCTGTAAGGATGCAAAACGCCCCCGTTTGCGGCAAAATGGCCGCAAACGGGGCCTTTTATAGCTTTATTTTTTCTTTTTTAACTTCTTGCCCGTGGTGCTGCCATGGCAAAGCATTTGGGGGCATCTGGGGTTTTGGCACACGCCGCATTATAA
>JAZOLJ010000017.1:0-10501 GCA_045652845.1 Eubacteriales bacterium
CCTTTCTTTTGCCGAAAAGCAAAAAACTTGCGCGCACGCGCAAAAAACACTTGCAAAATCGCGCGCGATGCGTTATAATAGATTATTATATTATATTTATGTAGAAAGGAGGCGTGGCTCTTGTATCTTAAATCACTCGAATTACAGGGCTTTAAATCCTTCCCGGATAAAACCAAGCTGATCTTCGAGCGCGGCACCACCGTTATCGTGGGCCCCAACGGCAGCGGTAAATCTAATATTTCCGATGCCATGCGCTGGGTGTTGGGTGAGATCTCCTCAAAAAGCCTGCGCGGCACGAAGATGGAAGATATCATTTTCGGCGGTGCAGACAGTCGCCGCCCGATGGGATTTGCCGAGGTATCGGTGACCTTTGACAACACCGATGAGGAAAATAAGCTGGATTACCCCGGTGACGAGGTAACCGTGACCCGCCGCTATTACCGTGCGGGCGAAAGTGAATACTACATCAATCGCCGTGCCTGCCGTCTGCGTGACATTTACGAGCTGTTTATGAATACGGGTGTCGGTCGTGACGGTTATTCTATCATCGGTCAGGGTAAGATCGCGGAGATCATTTCCCGCAAGTCGGACGAGCGTCGCAGTATCTTTGAGGATGCCTCGGGCATTGCAAAATACCGCCACCGCAAAAACGAGACCGAGCGCAAGCTAAAGACCACCGAGGAAAATATGACGCGCGTTACCGACATTTTTACCGAGGTAGAGTCGCAGGTGCTGCCCCTTGAAAAGGAGGCGGAGCGCGCCAAAAAGGCGATCGAGCTGCACGAGGCAAAGAAAAAGGTTGACGTTCAGCTTTGGCTCTTTGACTCCGAGCGACTGCGCGTGGATATTGAAAAGGCGGAGGAGAGCTTCCGCCATAGCACGCTTGATCTGCGCCTTGCCGAGGAGGCGATTGCCGATTACAACGCGCAAAGCGACCGTTTGTTTGAGGAAAGTCAAGCAAACACCGCCGCCGCCGAGGAGGTGCTGGAGCGCATCCGTGCCCTTGAAAAAGAGAACTACGAGCGCGATAACCAATATAGCGTTGCCAATACCAGAATTGCCAATACGCGCGAGCGCATAGAGGTATCGCAGCGCACCGTGCAGGAAAGGGAGCGCGTGCTTACCGTAGAGATCGCCGAGGGCGACCGCCGCCGTGCCGAGCTTGCCGTGCTGCAGGAAAGCCGTAACGAGCTGGAGAGCGCACATACAAAGCAAGCGGAAGAGGCACAGGAGCTTGCTAACAGAGCGCTCACGCTTGCGGGTGAGATCGCAACGGCACTTGCCGACGTCAGCGAGCGCGAAACAGAGGTTGCCGATATCACCGTGCGCCGCAAGGTGCTTGAAAACAATAAGGTGACCGATAGCGATAAAAATGAAACCATGACCGCCGAGATCGCGGAGTACCGCAGGATCTCCGAGGGGCTTTTGGCGCAGTGCACCGAAAAGGAAAAGACTGCAGCCGCATATCAGGCGCAGGTGGATGAGGCAGCCGCCAAGGTTGCCGCACACGACTTAAAGCTAAAGGAGCTTGCCGAGGAGCTGCGCTTGCTTGGCGAGGACGAGGCTGACTACAAGGTGCAATCGGATATTGCTCGCCAGCGCATGGAGGCATTCCGCGCGATGGAGGAGCATTTTGAGGGCTACAGCAACAGCGTGCGCTACGTGATGGATGCCTACGCAAACGGCAGGATCACCGACCGCGACGGCAGAAAATGCGGCAGGATCTACGGCCCCTTATCCAAGGTCATTTCGGTTGACAAAAAATACGTGGTAGCAATGGAAACTGCGCTTGGCGCAAATCTCCAGCATATCGTGGTTGAGGATGAGAGCGTGGCAAAGGCTGCGATCCTTGCACTCAAAAGGGCAGAGCAGGGCAGAGCCACCTTCTTTCCCCTGTCCTCAATGCGCGCACTGACCGTTACCGCCGAAATGGAGGAGGCGGCAGGCTGCCGCGGCTACGTGGGCATTGCCTCGGAGCTGGTCAACTGTGAGGATAAGTTTTGTGACGTGGTATCCTCGCTGCTTGGCAGAACCGTTGTGTTTGAGGATCTTGATACTGCCACCGAGATGGCGAAAAAGACCAAATTCCGCGTCAAGGTCGTCACGCTTGACGGTCAGGTCATCAACGCGGGCGGCTCGTTTACGGGCGGCTCGGTGAAGCAGCGCGCGGGCGTGCTTTCACGCTCGGGGCAGATCGAGGAGCTTGCCGAAAAGCTGAAGGTGCTTACCGCCAAGCAAGAGGAGCTTGCCGCAGAGCGCGCGGAGCTTGAAAAAGAGATTAAGGCACGCACCAACGAGCGCGATGACGAGGCAAATCGCCAAGGGCTGCTTGCAGCACTGCAAAGCAGTGAAGCAGGTGAAGCCGCGCAGCTGCGCGCCAAGCTTGAGGCGAACGAGGCACTGATCGGCAAGCTGAATGCCGATTTTGAGATTTTGACCGCCCAGCGCGCAGGCTACGACGATGAGCTTTTGCGGCTTGCCGAGGAGGAAAAGTCGCTGCGCCGCCAGATCGAGGAGATCGGTGCGCTCCGTGCTGAAAAGGACGTAGAGCGCAACGGCTTGCTGGATGAAAAGACCGCGGTAGAGCAGCAAATGACCGAGCTTTATATCAAGATCAGTGCCGTGCGCAAGGATATTGAAACGGTTGAGATCTATATTGCCGAATCCGATGCGCGTGCCAATGCGATCAAGGCAGAGATCGAGGCGGAGCGTGCGCGCATTGCCGAATATGAGGAAAGCATTAAAAACGAAACGCTGCGTCAGGAGGCAAACCGTAACACCTTTGCCGAGGGCGAGCGCGTGCTGGCAGAGTTGAGTGAACGCCGCCAGAAGCTGACCACGGGCAACATGGATATTGAAAGAAAGCGTGCCGTTGTCAGTGAAAAGCTGCGTGAAAAGATGACCGAGCAGCAGACCATCTTCCAGGCACACACCAAAAATGAGAATAAGCTGAACAATCTGCGTGAGGAGCAGGATAAGATCGCGGCGAAATTCTGGGAAGACTATGAGATGACCAGAAACGATGCACTGGCGCTCGGCTTTGAGCCCCTCACCGCCGCAGAGCGTCCTGCTGCCGTTGAGCTGCAGACCAGCTGCCGCAACCGTTTGCGTGCCATTGGCAACGTAGACCTTGATGCGGTGAATAAGTATAAAGAGATCAAAGAGCGTTACGACACCATGAAGGCGCAGATCGACGATATGACCGCCGCGCGTGACGACCTCTTAAAGATCATCGGTGACCTTGAAAACGAGATGAAGACCTCGTTTGTGGCAACCTTTAATCAGATCAACGAGAACTTTAACCGTACCTTCTCCGAGCTTTTCGGCGGCGGTCACGCAGAGATCTCGCTGTCTGACCCCATGGACGTGCTGACCTCGGGCATCGAGATCAAGGCGGCGCCCCCCGGTAAGATCATCAAAAATCTTACTATGCTGTCGGGCGGCGAGCAGTCCTTTGTTGCCATTGCGCTGTTCTTTGCTATTTTGCAGGTAAACCCCACGCCGTTCTTTATTCTCGATGAGATCGAGGCGGCGCTCGACGAGGTGAACGTGGCGCGCTTTGCCGCGTATATCAAGCGCTATTCGCTCGATACCCAGTTCATTCTCATCACCCACCGCCGCGGCACCATGGAGGCAGCACAGCGCCTTTACGGTGTCACCATGCCCGAGCGCGGTATTTCCAAGGTGCTGGCACTTGACGTTGCATCGATTTCGGGCAAGCAGGAAGGAGACGATTGGAATGGGATTTTTAGCTAAATTGCGCGAGGGGCTTGCCAAGACCAAAAACGCCCTGTTTGGCAGGATCGACGCCATGCTAAAGCACTTTGTGCGCGTGGACGAGGATCTGCTTGAGGAGCTTGAGGAGCTGCTCATCACTGCCGACGTCGGCGTTGCCGCTACCGAGGAGATCCTTGACCGTCTGCGCGACGAGATCAAGGAGGGGCGCCTCAAGGAGCCCGAGGATATCAAGGCATCGCTGCGTGTCATTCTTGCCGATATGATCGGCGAGGGCGAGCCCTTAAGGCTTGATACCACACCCGCCGTTATTCTCATCATCGGTGTGAACGGTGCGGGCAAAACCACCTCTATCGGTAAAATTTCAAGCCGCTTAAAGCATGCAAAGAAAAAGGTCGTGGTGGCAGCCGCTGATACCTTCCGTGCCGCCGCCATTGATCAGCTTGCGGTCTGGTGTGACCGCGCGGGTGTCGATATCGTGAAGCAGCAGGAGGGGTCTGATCCCGCCGCCGTCGTGTTTGACGCCATCCAGTATACCAAGAAAAAGGGCGCAGACGTGCTGATCATCGACACGGCAGGTCGCCTGCACAATAAGAAAAATTTGATGGACGAGCTGGCAAAGATCAATCGTGTGATCTCGCGTGAGCTGCCCGAGGCAAGCCGCGAAAATTTGCTTGTGCTTGATGCCACAACGGGGCAAAATGCCATCTCGCAGGCAAAGGAGTTTGGGAAGGCAGCCGATATTACGGGTCTTATTCTCAACAAGCTTGACGGCACGGCAAAGGGCGGCATCGTGCTTTCGATCCGTCACGAGCTGGGGCTCCCCGTTAAATTTATCGGCGTTGGCGAGAAGATCGACGATATGCAGGAGTTTGAGGCGGCGGAGTTTGTTGCCGCGCTCTTTGAGTAAGCTATGAAAAAAATTGAAGTTGTTTTGGCATCCCGCAACCGCGGCAAGCTTTTGGAGCTATCTCGCCTGCTTGCCGCGGAGCTGGGAGATATCATCACGCTGAAATCACTTGACGATATTGGCTACACCGCCGATATCGAGGAAAACGGCACCACCTTTGCCGAAAATGCACTCATCAAGGCAAACACCGTTGCGGCACAGGGGTATATCGCCCTTGCCGACGATTCGGGGCTCTGCGTTTCGGCACTTGGCGGCGCACCCGGCGTGCGTTCGGCACGCTATGCGGGCAATCACGACGATGCGGCAAACAACGCCCTGCTTCTTGAAAATCTGCAGGGGGTGGGCGACCGTTGTGCTGCGTTTGTCACGGTCTTTGCCTGCGCCTTTCCCGATGGCAGCGCGCCTATCGTTGCCGAGGGGCGCGTGGAGGGTGAGATATTAGAAGCCCCGCGCGGCGTGGGCGGCTTTGGCTACGATCCGCTGTTTTACTACGCACCTCTTGGTAAAACCTTTGCCGAGATCAGCGGGGAGGAAAAAAACAGCATCAGCCACAGAGGCAGAGCAGTGCGCGCATTTGCAACGCTTTTTGCCGCACGTATGAAGGAGAATTGAGTATGTTAACAAGTAAACAACGCGCGGCGCGTCAGGCGTGCCCCCGCTGATTTATTTGCTTGCATACGTTGACAAGGAGAAGCTTTATGTTAACAAGTAAACAACGCGCGAGGCTGCGCTCAATGGCATCCACCATGGATACCATTATGCAGATCGGCAAAAGCGGAATTACCGAGGCGCTTGTCGCCACCGTTGGCGACGCACTGGAGGCGCGCGAGCTTATCAAGCTGCGCGTGCTTGAAAATTGCGATCTTGGCGTGCGCGGTGCTGCCGAGGAGCTTGCCGAGCGGACGGGTGCCGAGGTGGTTTCGGTGATTGGCACCAAATGTATTCTTTACCGCGAATCCAAAACTAAAAAGAAGATAGAGCTATGATCAACGGCATCATGCGTATCGGCATTTACGGCGGCACCTTTGCCCCCGTGCATTTGGGGCACGTGCGTGCAGCCGAGGAGTTCTTTCGCCAAATGGAGCTTGATCTCCTTTATATCATGCCCGCCGCAGTGCCGCCGCACAAGCAGATCGACCGTGCCGACGAGCCGCAGCACCGCCTAAAAATGTGCGAGCTTGCCTTTGGTGGCATGGAGCGCGTATTTGTCAGTGACATGGAGATCGCACGCGGCGGTAAAAGCTACACCGTGGATACCCTGCGCGCGCTTTCGGGTGAGGATAGACGTTTGTTTTTACTGATGGGCACCGATATGATGCTCACGCTTGATCAGTGGCGAGAGCCCGAGGAAATTTTCAGGCTCTCATATCCCGTTTATATGCGCCGCGAGAGTGACCCCATTATCGAGGGGCAGATCATTGCCAAAAATAAGCACTACCTTGCAAAATACGGCAAGATCGTGCGCCGCGTGCCGATGGAGTATGTAGATATTTCATCCACCGACGTCCGTGCGCGCGTGAAGGCTGGGCTGCCGATCGGTGACGTAGTGCCCGAGGCGGTGGCGCAATATATAAAGGAAAACGGGCTTTATGTGTAACCGTTTCAGTGAGGCGGCACTCGAAGGGCTGCGCCGCGAGATCGAAAAAAAGCTTAC
The DNA here is from genome assembly GCA_045652845.1 of Eubacteriales bacterium. Taxonomy (GTDB): domain Bacteria; phylum Bacillota; class Clostridia; order Oscillospirales; family CAG-272; genus Firm-07. The sequence continues at coordinate 6,300 of JAZOLJ010000017.1, forward strand.
CCCCTATCGCTTTTTGCACACCATAGGGGTAGAGGAGATGGTGGCACGGCTCGCCGCGCTCTATCTGCCCGAAAAAGCCCCCATGCTTCGTGCGGCGGCACTGCTGCACGATATCACCAAGGAAAAAACAGTGAGCGAGCAGCGAGAGATCATTGAAAGAAGCGGCGTGTCGCTGCGCGACGACGAGGCGGCATCACCCAAGATCCTGCACGGCATCACGGCAGCACTCGTGATCCCCTCGCGCTATCCCGATCTTGCTGATGGGGAGCTCGTGTCGGCGGTGCGCTGGCACACCACGGGGCGCGCGGGCATGACACTTATTGAAGCACTGCTTTACCTTGCCGATTATATCGAGGAGGGCAGGCGCTTTCCCGATTGCGTGCTGCTGCGCAACCTCTTTTTTGAGGCAGAGCCAGAAAAAATGGAGATGGCGGCGCGGCTGCGGCATTTGTGGGCAGTGATTCTGCACTCCCTTGATCTCACCCTTGCCGCGCTTCGCGGGGAGGGCGCGCCCATCTGTCTTGATACTCTTGCCGCGCGCGAGTATATTGCAAAGAAATTAACTCCTTGAAAGGAAATTGATATGAACGAAGAAATCATCGAACAACAAGCAACGCTGCCCTCGCTTGCCGATGCAAGTGCTGCTGACCTTGCCGAGGCATGCCGCGAGATCCTTGACAGCAAAAAGGCGACAAACGTATCGGTCTTGTCGGTGGTGGGTCGCAGTGATATTACCGATTATCTCGTGCTTGCTACAGGCACCTCGGGCCCCCACGTAAAGGCACTTGCCGATGAGCTTGAATATAAGCTGTCGCTGCGTGAGGTTTACCCTCTGCACGCTGACGGCGTTGGTACACGCTCTTGGCAGATCGTGGATTTTGGCACCGTGATGGTGCACATTTTCGACCGTGAGTCGCGTGAGTTTTTCAACCTTGATAAATTATATAAAGAAACAACCGAGGAGTAACTATGAGATACGATTTTGCCGCCATTGAAAAGAAATGGCAGGAGAAATGGGAAGCGGCGGGGATCTTCCACGCCAAGGACAACGATAGCCGCAAAAAGTTTTACGGCCTTGTTGAGTTTCCGTACCCCAGCGGTGCGGGCATGCACGTAGGTCACATCAAGGCGTATTCGGGTCTTGAGGTCGTCAGCCGCAAGCGCCGCATGGAGGGCTACAACGTCCTTTTTCCCATCGGCTTTGATGCTTACGGTCTGCCGACCGAGAACTATGCCATCAAAACGGGCATTCACCCCCGTCAGGTGACCGATAATAACATCGCAAGGTTCACCCAGCAGCTAAAGCGAGTGGGCTTCTCCTTTGACTGGGATCGCGTGGTCGATACCACCGAGGAGGGCTATTACCGATGGACGCAGTGGATCTTCCTTAAAATGTTTGAAAACGGCTTGGTGTTCCGCGATACCGCGCTGGTGAATTACTGTCCCTCCTGTAAGGTCGTGCTTTCCAATGAGGATTCGCAGGGCGGCAAGTGCGATATTTGCCACAGTGATATCGTGCAGAAATCCAAGGACGTGTGGTATCTGCGCATCACGCAGTATGCCGATAAGCTGCTGCAGGGTCTTGAAACGGTGGATTATCTCCCCAACGTTAAGATGCAGCAGGTCAACTGGATCGGTAAATCCACGGGTGCATTCGTCAACTTCTCGCTCTCGGGCACCGAGGAAAAGCTGCGCATCTACACCACCCGTCCCGATACGCTCTTTGGTGTTACCTTTATGGTCATGGCACCCGAGCACCCCGTGCTTGATAAGTACCGTGACCGCATCACCAACGCGGCAGCTCTTGATGAGTATCGCGAGCTCTGCGCCAAAAAGACCGAGTTTGAGCGTACGCAGCTGAATAAGGATAAGACCGGTGTGAGGATCGAGGGGCTTTCTGCCATCCATCCGATCACGGGGAAGGAAATTCCGATCTACATTTCCGATTACGTGATGATGGGCTACGGCACGGGTGCTATTATGGCAGTGCCCGCGCACGACGACCGCGACTGGGCGTTTGCCAAAAAATTCGCTATCGACATCATTGAGGTCATCAAGGGTGGCGATATTGAAAAGGAGGCGTATGCAGGCGACGGGGAAATGGTTAATTCCGATTTCCTCAATGGTCTTACCGACAAAAAGACCTCTATTGCCCGCATGATCGAGCAGCTTGAGGCGCTTGGTGTCGGAGAAGCGGGTGTGCAATATAAAATGAAGGATTGGGCGTTCAACCGTCAGCGCTACTGGGGTGAGCCTATTCCGATTGTGCACTGCGAGAGGTGCGGCATGGTGGCTGTCCCTTACGACGAGCTGCCCCTGCGACTGCCCGCAGTTGAGAACTTTGCCCCCGGCGAGGGCGGCGAATCTCCGCTTGCCAAGATCGAGAGCTTTGTCAACTGCAAGTGCCCCAAGTGCGGCGGTGCCGCCAAGCGCGAGACCGATACCATGCCCCAGTGGGCAGGCTCCTCGTGGTACTTCCTGCGTTATATCGATCCGCTGAATACCACTTGCCTTGCCGATTACGATAAGCTGAAATACTGGCTGCCCGTTGACTGGTACAACGGCGGTATGGAGCACGTGACGCGCCACCTCATTTACAGCCGCTTCTGGCACAAGTTCCTTTACGACATTGGCGTAGTGCCCACCGACGAGCCTTATGCCAAGCGCACCGCGCAGGGTCTAATCCTTGGCCCTGACGGGCAAAAAATGTCCAAGTCCCGTGGCAACGTGGTTGACCCCAACGACGTGGTAGATACCTTCGGCGCCGATACGCTGCGCGTATATATTCTCTTTATGGGTGATTACGGCTCTGCCGCACCCTGGTCCGAGAGCAGCATGCGTGGCTGCAAGCGCTTCCTTGACCGTGTGGCACAGCTTGCCGAAAGGGCAAGCGGCACGGGTGTTACCCCCGAGCTTGAAACGCCCTTCCACCGCACCGTGAAGAAGGTTTCCTCGGATATTGAGGAAATGAAGTTTAATACCGCCATTGCGGCTATGATGACGCTCCTCAACGAGATCGACGAGGTGGGTCACCTCACCACCGATGAAATGAAAACGCTGGTACGCCTTCTTTCGCCCTTCGCACCGCACCTCGCGGAGGAGGTTTGGGATGGCCTTGGCGGCGAGGGCTTCTGCTCGCTTGCCGCGTGGCCGACCTACGATGAGGCAAAAACCGTGCTTTCTACCGTTGAGGTTGCTGTGCAGGTCTGCGGTAAATTGAAGGGTGTGGTATCCATGCCCAAGGGTGCCGATCGGGAAGCAGCACTCACGCTTGCCAAGGCAGATGAGCGCGTTGCCGCCGCCATTGCAGGCAAAACCGTGATCAAGGAGATCGTTGTGCCCGATAAGATCGTTAATTTGGTGGTCAAATAAAAAATCCGCACAAATATTGCAAACCCTATTGACAGGGGAACAAAAAATGTGTATAATAGTAAAAGATTGTTGTTTTGCAACCGCGAGGGGAGGGATATAGAAAATGGCAGAAGTGAAACTGAAGGAGGGCGAGTCCCTTGACAGTGCTCTGCGTCGCTTTAAGCGTCAGTGCGCACGTTCCGGTGTTCTTGCCGAACTTCGCAAGAGAGAGCATTACGAAAAGCCCAGTGTAAAGCGTAAGAAGAAATCTGAAGCTGCACGTAAGCGCAAGTATAAGTAATGAACAAAACACGCCTGCGCATAGCGCAGGCGTTTTTTAACTTTTGGTAAAATGGAAAGGTGTGACGCCCCGCATCCGCGATGCTGCGAAATAATGCGCCTTTTATAAACATTTTAAAGTGACGTAAGAAAGGGAGAAAGTATGAAGGTTTCGGAGCTGACAAAAGAGCAGATCGCGGCGCTTGACGATGCCGCCAAGGAGAAAATTATTTTTTGCGACCTAAAGGATGACGGCGGCAATGGTGAATTTGCTATTTTGCTTGGCGGTCGCTTTGCCTTTCTTGGTGAGCGATGCCGTGCGGCGGGAGAGCTCTACCTCGCGGGGCGCGTGCAGTCCGTGATTCCCTCGGGCGGCGTTGCTTGGGATCATGAAGGCGGTAAGATCACCGAGGCAGAGTATATGCAGCAGCTGCTGCTGTCATTGGGGGTACCCGCCGAGGCGATCGTGCTAGAAAACGAGGCTACCACCACCAAGGAAAATATGATCTACGCCACGCTGCAAATGAACCGCAAGCTAGGTCTGCCCCGTTTGCACAAGGCATATATCGTGA
>JAZOLJ010000018.1:0-7585 GCA_045652845.1 Eubacteriales bacterium
ACTACCAAGAACGCGGAAAGGATTACCGTCAATATTCTTTTCGTCATTTTTAATTCCCCTCTTTATTTATGTTTAAAATACCGGATTTTTGCAACCATTACGATTTTAGATTTTATACCTCATTATCCAAAATCCAATCAAGCAACTCCTGATATTTCATCTCCCCTGCCGCGACGGCAAGACCGACGCGGGCAACCTCGGCGTTGGTGGGGCGGAGTTTGATGCCGTTGGTTTCAAGAAATGTGAGAAGAACATACATTCCTATTCGCTTATTCCCATCCACAAAAGCATGGTTGGAGATCAGAGAAAAACCAATGCGCGCGCCCTTTTCCTGCTTTGTGGGATATAATTCTTTTCCGTCAAAGGTCGCAAACGCCGATTCGAGCGCACTGTTGAGAAGTGCAATATCACGAACATTCGGGTCGCCGCCTGTTTCCTCGGTAATGAGCTTGTGAAGCAATAATACCTTTTCTTGACTAAATTTTATCATATATTCGACCTCTTAGATTCCTGACTAAATTTTATACTCCTTGCGAGCATCGCCGTTTGCACGGCGGCACTTCGTGCTATACTCCGTACACGGAGCACTCGCGGAGCAATCTGTGCTCTCTCGATGACAAGCGAGCTTGTCGGCTCGCTTCGCTTGATTATCATTTCGCAAGCTCCTCAAATGCGGGGCGGTACAGCTTCAAAATTCTCGCCGCCACAAAGTCGATCTTCTCGTCGTCGGTCATTTCAATCGTGGTAACGTGTTCGATATCCACCAATTTGTATTTCGGATTGTTGTTCTTAAAAATATAAAGCTCGCCGTGCTTTTCAACCATGCGTGCTACGCGGGAAAAATTTTGGTTTGCTTCGGAAATCGAAACGATTTGGCTTGTATGCAAAGTCATTATGAATACCTCCTTTTGAGATTACAATAATATTATACACAAATTTTAGGATATTGTCAACCTAAACAAAGAATTTCATAAAATTTCTGTTAAAAATTGTTGTCCTTTCTTGATCACACTCGTGTCCGGCTCCCCCATCATCCAGAACGGCAAGCTCGTCGGGGCTGTGACACACGTGCTTATCAACGACCCCACCACGGGGTATGGCATCTTTATTGAGAATATGCTTGAAAATATGCCCGCAGCGGGGTAACGGGTGGTCGTGGGCTGCCCCCTACCGAAAAGATGGCAACAAGCCGACATCGTTTTAGGCGATGTCGGTTTTGTTTTGATGAAACTCGCTCGGGCTTGAAAATGATAAAATTCTCGGTAAAAGCAGAATCATGCGATTTTCCGTGCCTTGACACAGGCGGCGTTATGTGGTAAGATTGTGTTAGCTTAAATCTTGGTGTAAGATATATCCGTTAGGCGTTTTGCCGCCGTTGCAGCTGCGCTTTTATAAGGAGGATAGCCATGTTACAGGATCTACTGAAAAGATACCCCGCCCTGCAGGCATGCAAGGCAGAAATTGAAGCGGCAAGAGATACGCTGATCGCCTGCTTTGAGGCGGGCGGTAAGGTGCTGCTTTGCGGCAACGGCGGCAGCTGTGCCGCTTGCGACCACATCGCGGGCGAGCTCTTGAAGGGCTTTTTGAAGCCGCGCCCCCTCACCGCCAACCAAAAGCAAGCAATGAAGGCAAAAAACCCCACGCTGGGTGATGATGCGCTCGAAAAGCTGCAGCGAGGCTTGCCCGCCGTTTCCCTGCCCGCACTCACGGCACTGAACACCGCATTTTGCAACGACGTTGACCCCGCCCTTATTTACGCGCAAGCGGTGCTTGCCCTTGGCAAGGCGGGCGACGTGCTGATTGCCATCAGCACCTCCGGCAACGCGCAAAACGTGGGGGCTGCCGCCGCGGTTGCAAAATCGCTTGGCATGAAGGTGGTGGCACTCACGGGCACCGGGGGCGGCAAGCTTGAGATCACCGCCGACGTCTGTATCCGCGCACCCGAGCGTGAGGCGTTTTTGGTGCAGGAGCTGCATTTGCCGATCTATCATTACCTTTGCGCGGCGGTGGAGGAGCATTTTTTCAAATAACAAAAGGAGTACGAGCAATTTCTCTGTTGTTCTTAACGGACAAATTGCTCGTACTCCTTTTATTATGCCTTGCCCGTTTAGGTTCGTGTGTTACTCCTTTGTTTTTCGGGTGGCAATAGCCGAGGAGAGCCGAACACATAAGTCTCTCGGCGCAATATTTTTGCAGCTTTTGCCGCATCGCGGCTTGTAAGGTAATTACATTACTGCGCCGCGCTACAACAAAATCTGCTAAAAATCTTTCAGCCGAGAGGTGCTTCGCAGCTTCGGCAGAGCAAAAAGGTGTTATGATAAGGGAAATTGCCGCAGTAATATGTGGATATTACAAGGCATTTTCCTGCAGTCAGAGCGCGTTTTTGCCCGCCCAAGCCTTGTGGGTTCGGCTCTCCTCGGCTATAGCTTCACTTTCGCTTAACGCGAAAGTGAAGCTGCTTTGCACTTATATTGCAATTTCAAGTGTCAATTCGTGTAATGCACCGCGGTTGCATTATTCATATTGGTATAAGAGCCGCCAACGGTGGTATACCCGATCGTGCTTCTCGTGTTATACGCATTGATGGTTGCAAAGCCGCCGTCGTTCCAAATGCCGCCGTGCTCGCCGCCGCGGTCGTATTGACCGTAATAAATGCTGATGTTAACAGCCTCAAACCTGCTGGCTTGCGTGAGCTTATTTGCCGCAATGGTCGCACCGGTGCCGTTCATCGTAATGGCATTGCGGTAATCGGTGGCATTCACCACGCCGTCGCCGTTGATATCGGTATTTGCGGGACGTGCACCGAACACTACGTTAGAATAATCGTATACGTTAAAGGCATCCACGGTTTCGGAGCCGCCAAAAACGCCCGCATAAACGTAAACGGTAGCCGCCCTTCCGGTCGTGCTGCTGATATTGCTTTGGCTGACGTATCGGTCGATACCGGTTACAAACCCGCCACCGTTACCGCCGTTAAAGGTGCCGTTGTAAATGTGAACGGTAGCACCGCCGATCACCTTCAGCCCGTAGAAGGCAGAGGGGCCGGATTTGCCTGTCAGCTTACCGGTGGAGGTATTCATCCAACCGTAGAACGTGCCGTTGTAAATGTTGATGGTACCGCTGCTGTTTGCCGCAACACCGTTGCCGAACTGTGCCTCGTAGGTGCCGCCGTAAACGGTGATGTCGCCGCCGTTGAGTTCAATGGCGTGACCGCCCGTAATGCTCTTTTTGCTTTGCCAGCCGCCGGAAATATTTACCGCACCCAGCGCATTGTAGGTATCACCCGCGAGATTGCCCGTTGTGCTTACGTAGATCTCATTGGCACCGCCCTCGGCACCCATCACCATATTACCGCCCGAGCAGCAAATGCCGCCGCCCGCCGTTGCGGTGATATTGCCCTTTAAGATCCGCACGTCACCGCCGCTTACGCGAACGGCATAGCTGGTAACGGTTAGATTTGTATAGTTGTAGTTGGTAATACTCGTAACGTTTTGCAGTCCCGTATGCGTGAGCACCACGTTGCCGTAGCAGGTGAAGGAGCCGCCGTCCACGTAGATGCCGTCGGTATTCACGTAATTCACCGCCGTGCCGTTTGCATTGGGCCACTGCAGCGTATAGGAGTTGGTGGTGCTGTTTGATCTTGTGTTGGCAGAGGTAATGGTATAATTCCTCGCTGCATCGTCAACGGTCAGGTTTCCGCCCGAAATGGCGATGGCAGAAGCGCGCTTGGTTTCAATAGAACCGCCGTTTTGCATCTTCAGCTGACCGCCCACAAGGCCAATGCCCAGCTCGTAGCACTGAATGGCGGTGTTATCCAGCGTGATGGTGTTGCCGTGGTTGGCAGATGCGAGATAAACGCCAATGCTGGCATTGTGCGTGCCCGAGGTCTTGTTGTTTTCGGAGTCGAAGCCCACGTTGATCGCAGCCCCCGTCAAATTCACCGCAAACGCGGCGGTGGCATCGTTAGATGCCGCAAAAACGCCATAGCACCTCACGTTGCTCTCCAGCGTGATCACGCCACCCGTCATATGAACGGTACCGCCCGCGGAATGAATACCGTAGGACTCCTCACCCAGCAGCACGTAGCTGTAATTGGTTGAGGATACCGACCCGCCGTTGGTAAAAATACCCTTGCCGCCCCTGCCGCTGGTGGAAATGGTTGCCTCACTGCTTGCAAGAACGTTCACGCGTCCGCGCTCCGCATAAATGCCGGTTTGGTAGATGCCGTCATCCAAAACAAAGGACGTGTTGTTCACGTGAAAGCTATCCACACCCTCAACGGTAGAGTAAATACCGTAGGTATAGTTTCCCGTCACCGTAAATCTGGAGCTTTCGATCGTTAAAAAGCCATTTTCCATATGCACGGCGCGGCTATAGTCACCAAACACGTGGTAGGCGGTGTCGGTAACCGACAGTGTGCCGTTGGTCATATAAATGGCGGCGTCGTATTCGTGGTTGGCTGTCAGTGCCACGGTGTTTCGCTTGGTCAGATCACCGCCGCCGATGGTCAGCTTGCCGTCGTTCATCTTGATGATATTATTGTTAGAGGAATAAAAGCTACCCGTATTGATGGTAACCGAGGCGTTTCCGCTGTTCAGTATGCAATAGCTCTCACCCTGTGCCGCCAGCCTCCCCGCCGCATCGGAATTAATCGCGGCATTGGAGGATGCCCACGGATAGTTATTAAAATATGCCGTTTGGAATGCCTCGGCATCGATCTCCTTGATCATCACGTCATTTTGGGCGAATTCCCATGCATTCGGCACACGGGAGGAGAAGGTTCCCTTCTTCACCGTCAGCTCGCCGCCGCTGGCGTTTACGCACGCGGTGGTATCCACGCCGAAATAGCTGTAAAAGCCGCCCTGCGTCACGTCCAGCTTGCCGCTGGTCATCTGAATGGCTGCGTAGTATTCGGAAACCGCTTGCTTTTCGCTGGCGGTCAAGATCACGTCCTCATAACCGTAAATGGTGATCTGCACGTACCGTTCATCCTCACTCGGAGCGCTTGCACCAACGTATTGATAATTGTTATTCTTATCCACCCAATAGGTATAATACCAATCTGCCATTTCCGCCACGTTTACGTTGGTCTGATCCTCACTGGTACGGTAGTAGCAATAGGTATCTGCCTTAATGGTATGGTCGCCCCGCGTTACCGATTTGTCAAAATACAGATTTCCGTGTATATAGACCGATGCACCGTTATTGGTGGGGTAAGACGTAATAATGGGCGCGGTTTTATGATATGTGGTAAAGCCTGCTTCATTTTCACTGTTTTGGTAAAAAACAACCGCCTCAGCGGCATCCTCTACCAGGGTGCGCTGGGTGCTTTCGGCAACCGAAAGCGTGTTTTCGTTGTAGGTATAGTACTCCGAGTAGCGAGGGCCACTCTCAAACGTGCCGTTCATCACCGTCAGCACGCCGCCATCTTCCATTTATATAATAAGGGCGTAAAGCATTGCACAACGAGAGCGCACCAAGCGAGCAAAAAAGAAAACACCCACATAGGGTGTTTTCTTTTTTGGGGCGTTTGACCGATTTAGATGCCAATGTCAATTGAACGGAAAAATCAACGTCACCATCGTAGACATGGAAATTTTATAAAGTGGGAATTCTTTCAGTTTTTTTCATAAAAACAGGGCTTTCCGCTTTTTGATGCGATCTCCCGTGCCATACGCGACAGGTCTGCTTCGCTTGGTCTTTCGTATCGTTTTTGCGATGCTTTTCCAAGTAAAGTCGACTTTTCTACACCTGTTGCGTGATAGGGCATCAGTTGGATCTGCTTGATTGCTTCTCTGCTTTTTGAAAGCATTATTATTTTTTTCGTAAAATTTTCATTTAGATTTGCTCCCTGCACAACGGGACAGCGTAAATTAACCGACGCTCCCGCTTGGCATATGGCATCCAGGTTTCTTAATATCAATTCATCGGTTACGCCCGTCAGTATTTCGTGCTCCGTGCTCGATGCCTTGCAATCAAACAAAAACAGATCGCAAAACGGAACCAGCGAGAGAATGTCCTCTGTTTTACCAAAACCGCTGGTTTCAATCGTTACAGAGATTCCCTCTCCCTTTGCGGCTTTTGCCAGTGAACGGGCGAATTTTGCCTGTGCTAGCGGTTCGCCTCCTGTAATTGTGAGCCCGCCGCCGTTTCTGTAAAAGGGGCGGTCACGTAGTACAGTCTTCATCACCTCGCCGACCGTCATATCCTTGCCAATCGTGACAAGAGCCTCGGTGGGGCATGCCTTAGCGCAATTGCCGCAAGCGATACACTTGGCGCGGTCGATCACGGCAACTCCGTTTTGAACAGACAATGCTTTTTGTTCACAAACCGCAGCGCAAGCACCGCACCCGATGCAATTTTTCTTATGAAATGCGATCTCTGTTGCAAAGGAAAGCCCCTCGGCATTATGACACCACACACAGCCAAGGGGGCAGCCCTTGAGAAACACGCAGGTGCGAATACCGCCACCATCGTCGGTAGAAAAGCGTTGAACGTTAAAAACAAGCCCTTGGGAATCCATTTTAGCGAAGGCTCCTTCCACCGTCACTGAGCAAAACCGAACCGATCATATTTTTGCTACCCGCAACAAAATATATGGCTTCCGCAATTTCGATCGGCATTGCGCGCTCTCCCCTCGGAGAGTTGACCGCATGCGGTTCGCCTTCCTTTTGGCGCAGAATTTCCGTGGCTGTTTCGCCGGGTGCAACCCCGTTGAGGATGATACCATATGGTGCAAGCCTTTTTGCAAGTCCTTTTGTCAAGCCCAACGCGCCCCATTTACTGATGGTATAAGCATTGTATGCAGGGCGGAAGCTCATTTCAGAACAAACATTGACGATGTGTCCGCGAATCTCATTCCCGATCATATATCGCGCTTCCGCTTGAATTGCAAAGAAAAGTCCTTTCAAATTGACGTTCATGGTTTGATCCCACGCTTGTTCGGTTTTTGTCAAAAAATCCGAACCGCTGATATCCTCGTCCGTAACAATTCCCGCATTGTTGACGATCACATCAATGGCGCCAACACGCTCGTGAACCCTGCGGAGCACCGACGGAGCCGCGTGAATATCGGAAACGTCCCATAGCGCATAGTCGGCACAGCCGCCCAGACGCTCTACCGCCGCGCGCAGTCTTTCTTCACTTCGTCCTGCGAGAACTACTCTGTCACCGTGCTCCTTAAAATATTTTGCCGTTGCAAAACCGATTCCTTTATTAGCGCCCGTAATTAAAACCGTTCTCATATTAATACTCCGTTCTGTCGATGATCTCCTGCTGAAGCACGGGGGAAAGACGCGTGAAATAATCGCTGTATCCGCCGATGCGTACAATGAGATCTTTGTGATCCTCGGGATGGATTCTTGCGTCCTCGAGGGTCGCTTTATCCACCACGTTCACCTGCATTTCAATCCCGCCTCGCTCCATAAAGGTGCCTAAGAGCGTTAAGAAATTCTCCCGCTTTTTGCCGCTGAGATTTTCTTTTCCGAATTTCATATTTACCACCATGCCGCCAAGCAAAGCGCTCTGATCCCATGAGGTCAGGGATAGAAGCATTGCGGTGGGGCCGTTTATATCTCTTCCTTGC
>JAZOLJ010000019.1:0-2146 GCA_045652845.1 Eubacteriales bacterium
CTCCTTCGTCCGACCGGCAACTCCCCGTCCCGTCGGCACTTAACGCTACAAGCCTTACTCTTCAAGATGCTTCTATTATAATCCCCCGCAAATAAAATGTCAAGACCCGCGAAAAATTTCTTGACAAAAAAAAGGCGAGTATGCTATAATTTTTTTGAAAATACCACACTGAAGGGAGATCCGTTATGATTTACGAAACAATAAAGCTGGGGGATTTTGAGGAGGCTTGCCTCATTCCGATCTGCATTACAAACACCGAACAGCTTTCGCAAACGCCGCGCCGCGCCGTGATCGTTTGTCCAGGCGGCGCCTACGGCCGCCTCGCTGACCGTGAGGCAGAGCCCATTGCCCTGCAGTATCTTGCCGCAGGCTTTGCCACCTTCATCCTGCGCTATGGTGTCGAGGAGAACGCCGCAAACTGGCGACCCTTAAAGCAGCTTGCGCTTGCCATTCGCTACGTGCGCGAAAATGCCGAAAAATACAACGTGGACCCCGATTACGTATTCACCTGGGGTGCCTCTGCCGGTGGGCATCTTGCCGCGTCTGCCGGTGTTTTGTGGAGCTCGCCCGTGCTGGATGAGATCGCCGAGGGTGCCGCGCGCGATATCGTGCGCCCCACGGGTATGATCCTCTCCTACCCCGTGATCTCCACGTGTGAATTTGCGCATCTTGGCTCCGCGAAAAGGCTTTGCGGCACCACCGAGCCGACCGAGGCGCAAAAAGCCCCCTTCTCGCTTGAAAAGCACGTGAACGATACCACGCCCCCCGCATTTATCTGGCACACCTTTGAGGATAAAACCGTGTCCGTGCAAAACAGCTTGATGCTTGCCGACGCCATGCAGCGTGCAGGCGTGCCCTTTGAAATGCACATCTTCCCCAAAGGACCGCACGCCCTCGCGCTTTGCGACGAGCAGACCGCCGTTGGTAGCCCCGCGAGGATCCTGCCCAACGTGCAAAAATGGATCGAGCTGTCGATCCGCTGGGCAAGGGATCTTACGCTTTAACCTATATGCGAGATTCAAAAGAATAAAGGAATTACAGACATAACGGTATAAAAAACGCTTAAAATTTTAGCCCCGACAGACCAAAAATCCGTCGGGGCTTTTGTATATTAAAAAATTCCCTTGTTGTATTTCATCATGGCATAAAAGCTGATAACGGTACCGATAATGATGCCTGCGATCAGCAGCACTGTACCAATGATGGCGTAAAGCTCATTTTGCGTTTTCTCAAACAGTAAAAAGAGAACGCCGAACACGATCATCACAATACCAATGATCAGCGTACCAAGCCCCACAAGCTTGCCAAACGGCTTTCTCGTTTCCTCGGTTATGCGCTTTCTATGATAGGAATGAAGCGAGGAAATATTCCCCGTCATATTGATCGCACCCAGTATACAAACAAGCACGCCGAGCGCCGTAACGGTGATAAACGGTGCCATAGTGTTCTCCTTTCAATTTAGATCGGCAGAGGCGTTGCCTCTGCCGATCTTGTATGCAGCTTATTCCTCTGTGATAAGACCGTAATCGCCGTTTTTGCGACGGTAGACCACGCAGGGCTTTTCGGTTTCGGCATCGCGGAACACAAAGAACTGATGCTCAAGCAGGTTCATTTGCAAAATCGCTTCCTCTACCGACATGGGCTTAGCGGAGATATATTTGGTGCGAATGTTAAATTCGCCCTCCTCCTCTGCCTCCATGTCACCCTCAATCGGCTCAAAGGCACCGCTGCGCAAACGCTTTTCAAGACGGGTCTTGTTCTTTCTGATCTGACGTTCGAGTGCCTCAAGTGCCTCATCTATCGCGTTTTGAAAGGTTTGTGCCCCCTGCTCTGTGCGGAAGATGGTGCCTGCGTAATATATGGTAATTTCAACGTACTGCAGATCGTGACGGCAGGAATAGCAAACGTCCACCTCTGCTTCCTCACCAAAGAAGCGCTCAAAGCGCGCCAGCTTTTTTTCGGAAAGCTCCTTGAGGGAGGGGCGAACGGTCATCTGTTTTCCACTAATGGTAATCTTCATTTGAGATTCCGCCTTTCTGTAACCGGGGGAGGCATGCCTCACTTGGTACAGCTTTATTATAGCATATTTTTTGTGGAAAATAAATAGGTTTTTGAAAAATATTTTGATTTTTTTGTGAAATATTGC
>JAZOLJ010000020.1:0-2990 GCA_045652845.1 Eubacteriales bacterium
GCAAACGACGTGGTATACGACTACGATACCACATATGCGATTGACACTACTAATGTCACCGCGGCAAATAAAAAGGCAAATACTGACCTGAGCAAGAACGTTACCATTTTGGTAGTTGTTGCTAATTGACCGATTGTATAAAATAGGTTGAATGAAACACCACGGCACTCTTCTTGGGGTGTTGTGGTGTTATCGTTCTTAAAAGATTGAAGGGAGGACGCTATGAAGCAGCCAAGCAAAAGAAAAAGCGGCGTTACACTGGCAGAGCTCTGCGTGGTGCTTGCCGTGATCTCGGTCTGTGCTGTAATGGTGGTCTCCTTTTCTTTGGTGGTAAGTCGCCGCAGCGCGGCTGCCGAGGCGCGGCTTGCCCTCATGGAGGACGTGACGTCGCTTGAGGTTGTGGTTGAAAATTGGGTAGACCGTCTTGCCTTGGTAAACGCCACCTTTACCGCAAACGGCAGTCAGCTTGTGGCAACGGTTGACGGTGTTGATTACACCTGCACGTTTGATGGGGAACGCCTGGTTGGCACACTGCCCGACGGCACCGCCATGACCTACCTGCCAACGGCTGTGACAGCCCTTTCGTTTTCGGCGGCGCAAAAGCCGACCGACCGCATGTTTTTTTGCACCGTTACCTACGTATTTCCCTATGAGAGCGAGGGCGACCGCGCCCCCTACACCTTTTGCGTAAACCCCCACGTGGGTGATGTGGTAGGGGGGGCGCAATGAAACGGTTTTTTATAACACAAGCACGCCGCCGTCGCGGCATTTCCTTGCTTGAAACCGTGATCGCTCTGGCGATCATCAGCGTGATCAGCGCGGCAACCGTTACGCTGATCGTTGCCTCGTCGAGGGCGGAGGCAAGGATCTTAAATGACATGTATATCACAAACGCCGCAGAAAACGCGGTAGAGTGCTTTCAATACGCCGAGAACAGTGACGAGCTGCTGGCACTGTTGCAGCGCACAGATGCCGCCTACGCTGTAAGCGGCGAGGACCCTCAACGCATTTTTCTCACAAAAAGCACCTACACGGTCACCGTTTTGGCTGACTTTGCAGGCAATACCGTTGAAATTTACGCCACCGATGAGGATGGCGAGGAGATATACCGTTTGGCGTATCAAAAGGGTGATTTGATATGAAAACGAGCATCTATTTAAACACGAAACAAAAAAGGCGGCGTGGCGTTGCCATTGAGCTTGCCATTGCCGTTATGCTGATACTCAGTGCCCTCAGCATTTTGCTTGTCAGCACTGCACTGCTGCAAAGCAGCCGTGCGCGCATCAACCAAAAAACGCTTGAGAGCGAGGTGCGCCTCCTTGAGATCGGCGAGGATTTTTGCGCCGCCGTCGCGGCGGGTGAGGAGCTTGGTGCCTGGCAGCAGAGCGTAACCGATTACAGAGCCGCCACTGCCACCGCCACCGATGCGCATGGCAGCACCGAGGCGACCCTTCTGCTTTATGACAGTGAAGAAGTGCTTGTGTTTTCGGTGAGGCTGACCGCAGCACCCGCAGCCCCTTATACCATTACCGAGTGGACCTACCACAAATAAAGGAGAGCTACTATGTTTGGATCGAGAGCTTCTGCGGTGATCGCCATTGATACCGCTAGGAAAGAGATTCATTTTTACGCCAAAAAGCGCGGCGCAAAAAATGCCTTCCGTCACGATATTGAGCGTTATAACGCGAACCCCTTTGGGGAGGAATTTTTTGAAAAGCTTGCACACGTGCTGAAATTTTATAAGGAATCAAACCCCACCGCCTCGATCGATCACCCCGTTTTGGTGGTGCCCGATCACGTGGTGTGCACCGATACCGTAACCATTCCCTTTGTAAAAAAAGCAAAGGTAAACAGCTCGGTCACGCTTGCCATCAATTCGATATACAAAAACAGCGATCAGATCAAATTTACCTCATACCCCCTTTATCAAACCAAGCAAAATCTTTCCTTCGGCCTCGTTGGCATGCGCCGCGAGCTGCTAACACGGCTGCGCCGCGTGTTGGGTGAGTGTCAGATCTCGCCCGAGTGCATCTCCTTTGCGGCAAACACCGCCACAAACGGTGCGATGGCTTTGAATTCCAAGCTGAAAAACGGCACGTTTTTACTCATGGACGTGATGGAGAATGCCACGCGCTTTTCCTTTGTATTAAAGGGCAAGACCGTTGCGTTTTATTCCTTGCCCTTCGGCTACGCCATTTTAAGCCCCACGGTGGTTGCGGCGGAGCATACCCTGCTTGATCATTCCGCCGCCGAGCTGCTGGTGCTTAATGCCAAGGAGCGCGCAAGGGCCAAGCAGCTGACAAGCCAGCAGACCGAGCCGCAGCCCCAGCCACAGCAGGAAAGCGAGGAGGACGAGCAGGAGGAGGTGGCAGCCGAAGGGAGCGTTGCCGCCGATATTACCGTTGAGATCGCGAAGCGCGCGGGGCGCAAGCTCCCGCGGTATTTGCAGTCCACCGTGCCCGAAAGCGGGGAGGGCGCCGTGCTTGAGAATTTCCGCAAGCTTGTAAAATGGGCACTTGATCTCATTCGCGCGAACAGCGCGCTCTTATCCTTCGGCACGCTTGATACCGTATACGTAAATATGCCGCAGGAATACGCCTTTTTGTATGATATGATCAATGCCGAGCGTGAGGAAAACGGCGTTTCGTTTGCGCCCCTGGTTGCCGACGGCGAGCGTTACCGCGCGACACTTCAGTGCCTTTCGCTTTACGGCGCACTGTATTGCAGGCAATACAATAAGTTAAACAACTTTTAAGGGAGGAATTATGGACGAATATTATCGCATCGTTGCCCTTGTGCTCGGCTCGGTGCTCGGCCTTGCAGTTGGCAGCTTTCTTAACGTGGTGATATACCGCGTGCCAAACGGCATGAGCTTAGCCACCCCCGCCTCGCACTGCACCTCGTGTGGGTATTCCTTGCACTGGTATGATAATATTCCCGTGCTTTCCTATCTTTTGCTGCGCGGAAAATGCCGCAGCTGCGGCGCGCAC
>JAZOLJ010000021.1:0-9976 GCA_045652845.1 Eubacteriales bacterium
TCAATATAAACGCCGCCGTGCGATTCAACAAAGGAAAGATCGGGCGGCACAAGAGCTTGCTTGTGGTCCCGAGCTCGTGTGGTATACCAGTTGATGGTTTTTATCGGTGCGGCACTGACCTCACACAGCAAAAAAGAAAAAAGAAACAGCATTAAAATAAGAGAAATAAATATTTTTTTCATGTTCATCGCTCCTTTTTGTTTCTTTTTATATTTTGCACCGTACGTTTTGGTCTACACACGTAATTTTTGCCGCAAAAAAGGGGCTGTTACATTTGGCGCGACCGAAAAAAGTCCGTACATACAAAAAAATCTCATTTACTCCCTAAAAAGAGCAAATGAGACAGCTATGCAAAAATTAGGTTGAATTTCTTCGAAATTCTTCAATTTTAAAACGGACTTTTTCTGGCGTCCCTCACCGAGCTTGACGTACCGAGTACGCCTTGCGCTCGGCGATGAACGCTTCTCACCTAAATGTAACCAGCCCCTTGGCTTGGGGCTGTCTCAAATTTGCATTTGAGACAGCCCCCCTCTTTTTTATTTCTCTTGTTTTTTCGCGGTTTCAAATTCTGTGAGATGATTTTTGATATAGTGGAAGATCCTACCCTCAAAAAACCGCTTGTTCTTTTTAAAAAACGGCACGATGCGGTTTTCAAGTCTTTCAAAATCGCATTTCATCTCAAAAATCACGTCTGCCATTTCCTTGTCGCCGCCTGCCTTTACTGCGCGGCAAATCGCCGCTACGGTTTTTTTCTCGGCGGTGTTAAAAAGGGCAAGAATGGCAGTTTCATCAAGCAAGGACATATCATACAGCATTTTAAACGCCACGGGCGTGCGATATGCAGGCTCGCTTTGCAGTGCCATTTCAAGCTCCTTTGGTATGCCGTTCCAAAGGTCAATGGTTTGATCGGCGAAGGGCGAGAGATAATATGTAAGATTATCGTTGAGGAATTCAAAGGTGATCTCATCGGGCGCGAGGCGCACACCTCTGCGACGATCGTACAAAAAATAGTTTTGGTGCTTCGCAGTCGATCTGTGCGAGAGATATAGGCATACGCATCCACCGATCAAGGAAATCACTGCCATGACCGAGAAAAAGATCACAACGCCGGTGGTTTTTACCGTGCAAGCCAAAATAAAGAAGACAAAAGCAAAGAAGGATAACCCAAATGCCACGTGCTTCATATTCCCAAATAAAAACTTATTTTCTTTCATAATGCGACCTCGTTTTATATTTTTTGCAATTTAGCATATGTTGCCATCAGCTTCTTCGTTCCTTTTGTATCAAACGCGATCTCATAAAGAGAATCAGTGCCCATCTTTTGAACCGAGAGGATCTCACCCTCACCGAAGAGCATGTGCTTGACGCGATCTCCCGTCTTAAAGGTGGCAACGGAGGTCGGTCTTGGTGGTGTGCGCCCTACCGTAATGCGGTCGGTGGCAACATGCTGTGAGCCGCTATGCGCACTGCCGGAAGCAACGCGTCCCGTATATCCCGCAGCAGGTGTTGACGATGCAGCTTTGGGCAGGTCAAGCAAATGCTCGGGGATCTCGGCAAGAAAGCGTGAGGGGGGATTTGCCGTGGTGCGTCCGTAAAGCATGCGCGACTTGGCGTGCAGAATGTAAAGCTCGTTCTTGGCGCGCGTAATTGCCACGTAGGCAAGGCGGCGCTCCTCCTCGATCTCATCGGGCCCCGCCATCACGGTTTGCAGCCCGGGGAAAATTCCCTCCTCAAAGCCGGGCAAGAACACCTGCGGAAATTCAAGGCCCTTGGCACTGTGTATCGTCATCAGCACAACGGCATCTGCAGTATCATCGTAGCGATCAACGTCTGCAACAAGCGCAGTTTCCTCCAAAAACTCAGTAAGCGAGGGGGTGTCGGTATTGCTTTGATATTCCACCACGTTTGAAATAAATTCGTCAAGGTTATCAAGGCGGTCTGCCTCCTCGGGCCCCATATCCTCGATCATTTGGCGATAGCCCGTGCGCTGCAGCACCTCTTTTACAAAATCATCAAGTGCCATCACGTCGCAAAGATCGGTGAGATCGTTGATCAGCCTTGTAAAGCCGATCAGCGTGGAAGCGGACCTCGAGAGTGCCACGTATTTATCGGCACGCTCCATGATCTCAAACATGCTGCAGCCCTCAACCGCGGCAATCTCCTGTACGGCGGCAAGGGTCTTGTCACCAAGCTTTCGGCGCGGCTCGTTTACAATGCGTAAAAGCCTATCTTGATCCTCGTGATTGTTGATCAGCTGTAGGTATGCCACAAGATCGCGAATTTCCTTGCGGTCGGAAAAGCGTACGCCACCCAGCATGCGATAAGGCACTGCGCTTCTCGCAAACGCCATTTCAAGGGCGTTTGACTGTGCGTTTGTGCGGTACAGCACGGCAAAATCACGGTAATGCATGCCCTCACGTGCCACCTTGCGCACAACGGTATCAATAATGGCGCGTGCTTCGGCATTTTGGTGATCGGGGTTTAAGAGATGTATCTTGCTTCCCGCGCCGCGATCGGTCCAAAGCGTTTTACCCTTTCTACCCTCGTTGTGGGAGATCACCGCATTGGCAGCATCCAAAATAGATTGTGTGGAACGGTAATTTTGCTCAAGACGAATGACCTTGGCATCGCTAAACACACGGTCAAAGTTCAAAATATTGGCAATGGTGGCACCGCGGAATTTGTAAATGCTCTGGTCGTCGTCGCCCACCACCATCAAATTGCGCCAGCCGCCCGAAAGCAGAGCTGTAAGACGAAACTGCACCTCGTTGGTATCCTGATATTCGTCAACGGACACGTAACGGAACTGACTTTGATAGCTCTCGCGAATTTCCTTGTTGCTCTCAAGCAGCTGCACGGTACGGCAAATGATATCATCAAAATCAAGCGCGTTTGAGGCGGCAAGTCGCTTTTGGTACGCCGCGTAAGCCTTGGCGATCAGCTGCATGCGGTGATCGTTTCCCATTTCAAGCACAAAGCTCTCGGGCATGATCATTCTGTCCTTGGCGCGGCTGATATAGGAAAGCACGGTCTTGTGTGAGAGCACCTTGTCGTCGATCTCCAGCTCCTTTAAAACCGCTTGTATCGCTTTTTTGCTATCGTCAGCGTCGTATACCGAAAAGCCCTCGCGCAAGCCCGCAGCCTCGGTGTAGCGTCGCAAAATACGCATACAGATCGAGTGGAAGGTGCCCGCCCAAATGCTGCCTGTGAGGTCAGGATCCTCGGGAAACGCTGCGGCAAGCCTTGCCTTGATCTCCCCTGCCGCTTTATTGGTAAAGGTGATGGCAAGCAAACGCCACGGCGGGCACGGGCTGTTTGAAAATTCCGAAAGCAGTGCTTCAAGCTCACCCTTCGTCATATCTGCCCGAACAGCAGCCTCAAGTGAGGAAACGTGCTGCGGGTCAAGATCAAAAGGCACGTAGTCGCTATGGTAGGCGTTGCCAAAACGGATGATATAGGCAATGCGGCGCACCAAAACCGTGGTTTTACCGCTTCCCGCGCCCGCCAAGATCAGCAAGGGGCGATTGATATGGTAGATCGCCTCGCGCTGCTCCTGATTGAGAGTGCCGTAATAACGGTCAAAAAGCGCGCGCTTGGCGGCAAGATAACGTGTGGATAGCTCGGACATTATGTAACCTCACTTGTGTCATAAAAGATAAAAAGGGGCGAACAAGTCGCCCCTCCCCGCAGGATATCCTTTTAGCGGCTTTGGTAGTTCTTGTTCTGGTTCTGATTATTCTGATTGTTCTGATTGTTCTGATTGTTTTGGTTCTGGTTTTGATTCTTGTTTTGATTCTGATTCTGGTTCTGATTCTGGTTCTGGTTCTTGTTTTGGTTGTTCTGATTTTGGTTTTGGTTTTGGTTTTGCATCACATAAATCTCCTTTTTATTGTTTCTCACATGGGGACAGGAGTAGTATGTGAAAAAGCGTGCGGTATTATTCACTCAAAACGAAAGCGTTCTTTAATGCCCTGCATGAGCTGCGTGAGTGTATAGATAAAATACACTGCAAAAAGCAAGGCAAGCAAAAAATCGGGGATCCAAAGTGCCTCCATCAGCCTTGCAAAATAGCGCAGCTTAACTGTGTCGGGCCAGGTTTTTATGTAGTCAAACAAAAAGGATAACAAGGCACTCAAAAAGCCAAAAATATAGCATTTGATCAGTTGCCAGTCAAATTCCTCATGTATTTTTTTGCGGTGTCGCTCTTCAAAATCGGTATCCGCGTGCTCGGGGCGATAGCCGCCCCATTTCATCACGACCGCGCGCAAGGAAAGCAATAAAAGCAGCAGCAAAATAAGAAAGCACAGCATTTCACCAAGTGAGAACAGCCACATGGCTTGGTATTCCGCCGCCACAGCCTCACTGCGCGTAATATCCGCGCCAACGTGCTCTGTGACAAACAGATACGATCTGTTTGAGGAAAGCGCGGCAACTGCCGTGTAGAGCGCCGCAGTCAGTGCCGTTGGTATCATAAGCCTTGCGGGCAAGCCAAGCAGCAGCACGCCAACAAGCATCAGCACACCGCCCACTGTATCGGGAATGATGTTGCGATAATCGAGATAAAAGTCGGCAAAAAAGAGTGCGCCAATGCCGATCAGCAAAAAGGCGAGCGCGTATCTTGCTTTGATGCGAACGCCCGGGTGCGCCTCCATAAAAGCACAGTACCTTGCACCAAGCTGCCGCAAAAATTCCTTTTCGCGGTGCAGGCGCACAAAATATACCAGCATTTCGATCAGCCACCAAACACCCGCCATCAGCACGGGGATGATCACGATCAGGCGCATCACGCCGATATAATCGTAAATACGAATCAGGTCGGAATCAACGTAGGTGCTGTTCAGCAGCGCCGCAAATTCGGGCAACAGCAGAAGCACCTCCTTAAAAATGATAAAAAAGACGGTGTGGCGGCAGAGCAGCTCGGTGCGGGAGCGCCCGTTTCGTTTTGCGGCGTAAAGCGTTTCGCAATAAAGTGACGCGGCGATCCAATCAATGCCGTCAAAGAGAGCGCGCATAGCGATCACTGCGCACGTGGTACCGAGCGTAGCACTCAAAAAAGCCACGATCAGCACCAAGGTTTCCTGCTCGCCCATTGCACTGCTGGTAAAAACAAAAACCAGAAGCATGCTTTTGACAAAATCAATCAGCGCAAGGATGAGAAAAGCACGCTGCGCATGACGCATATGGGTGTGGATGCGTGCCGTTTGCAAAAGGCCAAGCGCGATCAAAAGACAGCCAATAAAATCAGGCAGGACGTCAATCACGGAAAAATACGGATTGAAGAAGAAGCAAAGACCGATCACGATCGGTATCATATTCAGCTTTTTTTCTTTATTCATCAACATTTCCCTTTCTTGTCACGCTTTTTGGGGCTCTGCTTGGTCACCAAAGACAGCTAAAGAAAAAGCGCATAGAAAAGATAGATCCAATCAACTTTTTGTAATTTATTTATCGTTGCCTGCAGCACCGCAGCATTTTTTGTATTTTTTGCCGCTACCGCAGGGGCAAAGATCGTTTCTGCCGATCTTTTCTGCCTTTCGCACCACAACAACCTTTTTCTTTTGACCGTTCCCTTCGCCCGAAAGATTTTCAACCAAGGGCTTTGCCAGCTGCACGCGGCGCACGGGCTGGGGTCTTGGAATCACAGTCAGCACGCGGCGCACGGTTTCGTCGCGGATCTCCGCGATCATCATTTCAAACATATCAGAGCCCTGCAGGCGATACTCGTTTACAGGGTCACGCTGCGCGTATGCCTGCAGCGAAATGCTGCCCTTAAGATCATCCATGGCATCAATATGCTCCATCCAGTGGCTGTCAACCGACTGCAACAAGATTGATCGTTCTACCTCGCGGAACACCTCGCTGCCAAACAGCCTTTCCTTTTCGGCATAAAGTGCTTCGGCGCGTTCCCTCAGAAATTCGGTAAGCGCCTCAACGCCCCTCTTGCCCTTCAGTATTGCCGCAAGATCATCCTCATCCTTGATGAGATAGGATTTATAAACTGCCTCAAGCCCCTCAAGGTTACACGCCTCCTCACTGCCGTCGCCGACAAAGTGTGCCACGTTCTCCTCAATGGTTGAGTGGATCATACCGAGAATCGTGTCGGAAATATCCTCACCGTTGAGAACCTCAAGACGCTGGGTATAGATGAGATTGCGCTGTTGGTTCATCACGTCGTCGTAGGTCAGCACGTTTTTACGACGCTTGAAGTGGGCATCCTCAATGCGCTTTTGCGCATTTTCAATCGAGCTTGAAAGAATGCGCGCATTGATGGGCTGATCCTCGGGCAGCCCCAAGCGCTCTACCATGCCGCTGATGCGGTCAGCACCAAACAGGCGCATAAGATCATCCTCAAGCGAAAGGAAGAATCGGGATTCACCCGGATCACCCTGACGGCCCGAGCGACCGCGCAGCTGGTTATCGATACGGCGGCTTTCGTGGCGTTCCGTGCCGAGAATATAAAGGCCGCCTGCCTCGCGCACACGCTCAGCCTCAGGAGCGATCTCACGCTTAAAATGATCATTTAAGCGATGGAAGGTCTCGCGCGCCGCGCGCACCTCGTCATCCTCAATATCGGTGGTGCCGGTTGCCACGGCAATCATTTCCTCGGTAAAGCCCTCTTTGCGCATTTCATTTTTGGCAAGGAACTCGGAATTTCCGCCAAGCATAATATCGGTACCGCGCCCCGCCATATTGGTGGAGATGGTAACAGCACCGAATTTGCCTGCCTGCGCAATGATTTCTGCCTCGCGCTCGTGGTGCTTGGCATTGAGGACGTTGTGGCGGATGCGCTCGGGCTTGAGCCTTGCTGCAAGCTCCTCGGATTTATCTACGCTGACAGTACCGACAAGCACGGGCTGCCCCTTTGCGTGACATTCCTTGATCTGCTCGATAATGGCATCGGTCTTGCCCTTGGTATTCTTATATACCACGTCGTTGTGGTCAATACGGATCATGGGGCGGTTGGTGGGCACCTCTACCACGTCAAGCGAGTAGATCTCGCGGAATTCCATTTCCTCGGACAGTGCCGTACCCGTCATGCCCGAAAGCTTGCCGTACATACGGAAATAGTTTTGGAAGGTGATGGTAGCAAGCGTGCGGTTCTCCTTTTGAACCTCAACGCCCTCCTTCGCCTCGATTGCCTGATGCAAGCCGTTTGAATAACGGCGACCCGGCATAATACGACCTGTAAAGGTATCCACGATCATAACGCCGTTTTCGTTGACAACGTAATCCACGTCACGGCGCATCACGCCCCATGCATGAATGGCTTGATTGACGTGATGTGCGATCTCGGAATTGGCGGGGTCGCCAAAGTTTTCAAGCTCAAAAAACTCCTCCGCGCGCCGCGCGCCCCTCGGGGTGAGGATCGCATTGCGAGCCTTTTCATCTACCAGGTAATCGGCTTCGATGCCGTCGGTTTCCTCCTTGCTGTCAACCTCCTTGCGCACAAGCTTTGTCATGGTTTTTACCAAGGTGTTGGCGCGCGCGTAAAGATCAGTCGATTTTTCGCCCGCACCCGAAATGATCAGCGGTGTGCGTGCCTCGTCAATCAGGATGGAGTCCACCTCGTCAACAATAGCAAAGGCGTGACCGCGCTGCACCATGTCGGACTTATAAACCACCATGTTATCGCGCAGATAATCAAAGCCAAACTCATTATTTGTGCCGTAGGTAATATCTGCCTCGTAGGCAGCCTTTTTCTCTTGGGGCGAAATGCCGTGCACCACAAGACCCGTAGAAAGACCCATAAAGGCGTATACTCTGCCCATCTCCTCGCTGTCGCGACGGGCAAGATAATCGTTTACGGTCACCACGTGCACACCCTTACCCGTTAAGGCGTTGAGGTATGCGGGCATGGTTGCAACACGCGTTTTACCCTCGCCCGTTTTCATTTCCGCAATGCGACCCTGATGCAAAATAATGCCACCCAGCAGCTGCACGTAAAAGGGGCGCTTGCCAAGCACGCGGTCATCAGCCTCACGCACGGCGGCAAAGGCATCGGTCAAAATATCGTCAAGCGTTTCCCCACCGGAAAGACGCTCCTTTAATACAACCGTTACGTGTGCCAGCTCCTCGTTAGACATAGCGGCATATTTGGGGGCAAGTGCTTCTATTTCATCGGCTATGCGACGCAGTTTTTTGATCTGTCGGTCGCTGTAAGAACCGAAAATTTTACGAAAGACTCCCATTTTTTCCTCCGTGGTATAACAAATTATATTTATTATACTACATCATAAAGGAAAATGCTATACAAAACACAAAAAATTCGCAAAATATTTTCGTATCGCTTGCAACCGAGGTGCAAATCGTCTATAATAAAACAAGTAAATACCAAGTGGGAGGCATCTCATGTCAAAAATACATATCGTTTTACTTGAGCCCGAGATCCCTCAAAATACGGGCAACGTGGCAAGAACCTGCGCGGCAACGGGAGCATCGCTTCACCTTATACGTCCGCTTGGCTTTGCGATCGACGACAAAAAGCTAAAGCGCGCGGGGCTTGATTACTGGGATAAGCTTGATATCACCTACTACGACGGGCTTTCGGATTTTATGGCGAAGCACGGCGACAAGCAGATCTACTATTTTACCACCAAGGCACGCCACACCTACGCTGACGTGTGCTACGGTGGCGAGGTCTTTTTGATGTTTGGCAAGGAGAGCGCAGGGCTACCCGAGGAGCTGCTTTTGGCGCACCCCGAAACCGCCGTGCGCATTCCGATGCGCGATAAGCTGCGCAGCCTAAACCTTTCAAACGCCGTGGCGATTGCCGTATACGAGGTCTTGCGACAGAGTGACTTTGCAGGTCTTTTGGAGGCGGGAAGCCTCACGAAATACGATTGGAACGATGCGTAATATGAAAGATAGTATTATGATCGCCATGAGTGGCGGTGTAGATAGCGCAGTGGCGGCATATCTTGCCGCAAAGGAACGCCGGGCGGCAGGGGTTACGATGCGGCTTGCCTTTGACGGCGGCAAGCACAGCGAGGCTGCCGCGCGCGATATAGCGGATGCCGCAAGCACCTGCCGACAGCTGAATATTCCCCACCTTGTTGCCGATCTTTCACGGGAGTTTCAAAGCCATGTGGTAGATACCTTCATCCGCGCCTATGAGGCGGGCAAGACCCCAAACCCGTGCGTGGATTGCAACAAGGCCATTAAATTCGGTGCTCTTTTGCGGTTTGCCGAACAAAATGGCTTTGATAAGATCGCCACGGGACACTATGCGCGTATTGAAAAGAACGCCGACGGCAGGCTGCTGCTGCGCCGCGCGGCGGATCTCACCAAGGATCAGACCTACGTGCTTTACACGCTTTCGCAGGAGGTGCTTGCCAAAACCGAATTTCCGCTTGGTGGCCTCACGAAGGTGCAAACGCGCGAAATTGCCGCGCGAGAGGGATTTGCCGCGGCACAAAGGAGCGACAGTCAGGATATTTGCTTTATCCCCGACGGCGATTACGGTGCGTTTATTGCAAAATACGGTCAAAAGCCGATCTTACCCGGCAATTTTCTCTCGCTTGACGGCAGGGTGCTCGGCGAGCACCGCGGCGTGGTGCATTATACCATCGGTCAGCGCAAGGGGCTTCGAATCGCACTCGGCAAGCCCGCGTTTGTGGTTTCAAAATCCGCCGAAAGCAATACGGTAACGCTTGGCTGCAACGAGGATCTGTTTACCCGCCGCTTGGTCGTCAAAAGCATCAACCTCATTCCCTTTGATGAGCTACGTGCACCCATAAGGCTTCTTGCCAAGGCGCGCTACCGTCAAGAGGCGGCACCCGCTTACGTTGAACAGACCGATAAGGATGAGCTGACGGTGGAGTTTGACGCGCCGCAACGCGCGATCGCACCGGGTCAGTCACTGGTGCTTTACGACGGAGATTATGTGATCGGCGGCGGTGAAATTCAATAAAGATAAAGGGTCAAAGCCGTGGCTTTGACCCTTTATCTTTAAAACCAAACGCGGCGGCGCCAAAAC
>JAZOLJ010000022.1:0-27612 GCA_045652845.1 Eubacteriales bacterium
CTCCGAGGCGATCACCTGCAGGCGGCGGCACAGCGAAATAATGTCGCCCGCCGCCACCAGCTTTGCCACGTAAAAGGCGGTGGCATCGGGGTCGGAGCCGCGAATGGATTTTTGCAGACACGATAAAAGATCGTAGTGCGCATCGTCGTCAAAGTTGCCGATTTTCACGTGAAAATGATCAACCATGTCACGCAAAATGGCACACGTATCGGTGTTTTTCTCACCGTTTCCGGTGGCGCTTGCGGCAAAATAGGCGTTTTCCAGCAGCCCGATGCCGCGGCGCACGTCACCGCGCACGGCGGCTGCGATATAGGCAAGCGTTTCCTCGTCGGCGGTCACCTTGGTTTGGTTTGCCGCGTTGAGGTGTGCAAGAGCGCGCGAGAGCGCGGGCACCATTTCGGCGGCACTGACGGGCTTAAATTCAAAAAGCGAGGAGCGCGAAATGATTGCGTTATAGATATAAAAATGCGGATTTTCGGTGGTGGAGGCAATGAGCGTCACGCGCCCACCCTCCATGTATTCAAGCAACGCCTGCTGCTGCTTGCGGTTGAAATACTGGATCTCGTCAAGGTAAAGCAGCACGCCGCCCGCACCGAAAACGTTGTTGGTTTCATTCAGAACCTCCTTCACCTCGGCAAGCGTTGCGCTGGTGCAGTTAAAGCGGCGAAAAAGCATACCCGAGCTTGCCGCAATAATGGCGGCTGCCGTGGTCTTGCCCGTGCCGGGAGGGCCGAAAAAGATCATATTGGTCACTCTGCCACTCTCTACCATGCGGCGCACCACGCCGCGCGCCCCAAAGAGGTGCGCTTGCCCAACGATGGTGTCAAAGCTATCGGGGCGGAGAATATCTGCCAGCTGCTCGTTTTTCATACCGTTGCCTCCGTTATAGCCGAAGAGAGCTGAACACATAAGCCTCTCGGCGCAATATTTTTGCATCTTTTGCCGCGTCGCGGCTTGTAAGGTATCACATTACCGCACCGCGCCACAGCAAAATCTGCTAAAAATCCTCCAGCCGAGAGGTGCTTTGCAGCTTCGGCAGTGCAAAAAGGTGTTATGACAAGGGAAATTGCTGCAGTAATGTGCGGATATTACAAGGCATTTTCCTGCAGTCAGGGCGCGTTTTTGCCTGCCCAAGCCTTGTGGGTTCGGCTCTCTTCGGCTATAGCCGAGGAGAGCTGAACACATAAGCCTCTCGGCGCAATATTTTTGCATCTTTTGCCGCGTCGCGGCTTGTAAGGGCGGATATTACAAGGCATTTTCCTGCAGTCAGGGCGCGTTTTTGCCTGCCCAAGCCTTGTGGGTTCCTATGTCATCACCCGCGCGCAAAATGTCGCCCTCGGCGGCAGCCACGGGCAAGCGCGTATAAAAGATCATTAAGGGGTGCGGCGCGCTTTCAATGGGTGCACCCGCCTCGTCGTAAAGCTCGGTGATCTGCAGGGGGATCCCCACCTTGCCGGGGGTTAGCAGCTCGGCACTGTCGCCAAGCGATACCTTGTTGCGCTGACGGAAGCGGCAGAGCGCGCCCGCCTCGGTGGTTTTTTGCAGCCCCTCGGGCAGGATATCCTGCGCGGTGGCTGCCGCAAAATATGCCTTTTCTCGAATGTAGCCGGGGTCGCGGCAGAGCTGCGGCTCGGCGCGCACGTTGTCAAACCAGTAGCCCGTGCAGTATTCACGGTGCGAAACGCTTTCCACCTCGCGGTAAAGTGCCTCGTCAAACACGTACCCTGCAGGGTCGCGAAGATAAGCGTCGATCGCCATGCGGTAGGCGTTGGTGATCACGGCGGTATAGTAGGCGCTCTTCATGCGCCCCTCGATTTTAAAGGAGGTCACGCCCGCTTCAATGAGGTCCCCTACGTGGCGCAGCATGCACATATCCTTTGAGGACATGATGAACGTGCCGTTCTCGTTTTCAATTACGGGCAGTCGCTCGTCGGGGCGTTTTTCCTCTACGATGGTATAATTCCAGCGGCAGGGCTGCGTGCAGGCACCGCGATTGGCGTCGCGCCCCGTAAAATGGTTTGAGAGCATGCAGCGGCCGCTGTAGGAAACGCACATAGAGCCGTGCACGAATGCCTCAAGCTCGATCTCCTCGGGGATTGCCTCTCTGATGGCGCGCACCTCCCCCAGCGTTAGCTCACGTGCCAGCACCAAGCGTGAGGCGCCGAGTGCTGCCCACGCCTTTGCCGCCGCGGGGCTGACGATGCTTGATTGCGTGGAAACGTGAATTTCCATGTCGGGCAGCAGCTCGCGCACCGTGGCAAGCACGCCGAGGTCGGTTACGATCATGGCGTCGATCCCCGTGCCACAGAGCGACGTGAGATATTCGCGCAGGCGCGGATATTCGCTCCCGTGCGGCATGGTGTTGACGGTAAGATATATTTTTTTGCCGTGTGCGTGCACGTAGCTCGCAGCCTCGGCAAGCTCCTCGTCGGTAAAATTATCGGCGGCGGAGCGCATGCCAAAGCCCTTGCCGGCAAGATAAACGGCATCCGCGCCAAAGCGCAGTGCCGCGCGCATTTTTTCCATATTCCCCGCAGGGGAGAGCAGTTCCGTCATGGCGATCCTCACTTGCTTATTGATATCTTATTTATTATAAGATATTTTTCGCGCCGTGTCAAGAACGCTCTGCTTTGAGAAAATCCGCCGAAAACTTGACTTGCCCCCCTCTTTGTGGTATAATTCATATGTATGAGATTTGCGCGTGTGCGCGGAAGGGAGAGCTGCCATGCAGATCGGGGCTTTTTGTAAAAATTGTATCGTGCGTGCACGCGCGGCTTTTCTGCGCTTTCTTTCACGCCGCGACCCTGCCGAGTATTTTATTGCATTGATGATCGTGGGCGTTACGGTGTTTGGTGTGCGCTGCCTTATTTTCGGCAGCGAGGCCTTTACCGAGATCTTTCACATCGGCACGAAGGATCTTTTTATGGATTTCTTTAATTCCGTGCGTGATGCGGCACAGGGTGCCGCCTCCTATACCGAGCGCGGTGTGATCTATCCGCCCCTTGCCAATCTTTTGTTTTTGCTGCTATCTCGCTTGATCCCCACTGCCTACCTCAACACCCCAACGGGCGAAATGGCGCACACCTGGCGGCTTTACAACGGCGCGCTGCTTTCTCTTGTGCTCTTTTTCGCCATTTCACTGGTGCTTTTTGCGCTTGCCCTGCAAAAAGAGGGGTATTCCGCGCGCCGTGGCGCGGCTTTTACCTTTTTTATGCTCGTTTCCTTCCCCGTGATCTTTATGGTGGAGCGCGGCAACATTGTGGTGCTGGCTCTGGTGGCACTGGTGATCTTTGCGCAAAATTATAACAGCGAAGCTCCCGCCCGCCGCGAGGTGGCACTGCTTGCCTTGGCGGTGGCTGCCGCACTCAAGCTTTATCCCGCGCTTTTCGGGCTCATCATGCTTGCCGATAAACGCTATCGCGATGCCCTTCGTGCGGCACTTTATACCGTGATCCTTTTGGTGGTGCCAAGCTTTTTCTTCGGCGGCCCCGCGTCGCTTTGGTACGTGCTGAAAAACACCTTTTCCTTTTCCTCAACGGGCGAGAACGCCACCAATTTCATGTCGCAATTTGGCCTCTCGCCGGGGGCGGGCACTGCCATTCTTTGCGTGCTGTATCTCATCGCCCTCACCGTTTTGCTGCTCTCCTCACTCCTGCAAAAAACGGCGTTTAAGACCTGGATGTTTGCGGGTGCCGTGATGCTGACCTTTTCTTCAATTTTTTCGGCATACAACTGGCTGCTTTTGCTGCCGGCACTGCTGACCTTTATGCGTACCGAACGCCTTCGCGGCATCAACTGGCTTTACTTTTTCGCCATGAGCCTGCCGTTTTATATCTATATCCCCAAGCCCCTGCAGGATGATGGGCTGATCGTTTTGATTGCCCTGATGATCACGCTTTCGGTTATTGAAACGGTTCGGCTGCTTGCCGCAGCGAGAGGGAAAAAGCGCACAGCCGCGATATAACGCAGCATGACCCTACCGCCCCGCCCAGCGGGGCGGTTGATATTTTTGCCGCTTTTGCCGCGCCGACAATGCAATGCTTTTGTCGAAAAATAAGGGTAAAAATGAAAAAAGCACTTGTACCCTTGGCGAGAATGTGTTATACTAACTATATGTATTTTATATTACTATCATGATAAACGGGTGGCGGCTTCGCCCCAAGGAGGACGGTCATGTTTCGCATCGGCTTTGACAATGAAGAATATATTCGCCGTCAATCGGCGCACATCAGAGAGCGCATAGCGCAGTTTGGCGGCAAGCTTTATCTTGAGTTTGGCGGCAAGCTTTTTGACGACCATCATGCCTCTCGCGTGCTGCCCGGCTTTGAGCCGGATAGCAAGATCCGCATGCTGGTAGAGCTGGCGGCGGAGGCAGAGATCGTGATCGTGCTGAGTGCTGCCGATATTGAGAAAAACAAGGTGCGCGGTGACCTTGGCATCACCTACGATCAGGATACCCTGCGCCTCATTGACGCCTTTCGCGATTTTGGGCTTTACGTTGGCAGCGTGGTGCTGACGCGCTACACGGGGCAGGCTGCCGCTGCCGCCTTCAGTCAGCGTCTTGAACAGCTGGGGCTTAAGGTCTACCACCACTACTCGATCCCCGGCTACCCCTCGGACGTTGAGCGCATTGTGAGCGACGAGGGCTACGGCATCAACCAGTATATTGAAACCACACGCTCTCTCGTGGTGGTCACAGCCCCCGGCCCCGGCTCGGGGAAAATGGCAACGTGCCTCTCGCAGCTTTATCACGATAACAAGCGCGGTATTCGCTCGGGCTATGCAAAATTTGAAACCTTTCCCGTGTGGAACCTGCCCTTAAAGCACCCCGTAAATCTTGCCTATGAGGCGGCGACAGCCGACCTCAACGACGTGAATATGCTTGACCCCTTCCATCTTGAGGCATATGGGCAGACTGCGGTCAATTACAACCGCGACGTAGAGATCTTCCCCGTGGTGAAGGCAATGTTTGAGCATATTTACGGCAGCTGCCCCTATAAATCTCCCACCGATATGGGGGTAAATATGGCGGGGTACTGTATTGTGGATAACGATGCCGTGAAGGAGGGCGCATGTGACGAGATCCTGCGCCGCTACTATCGCGCGCTTTGCAGCCAGCGCAAGGGTGAGAGCGACGGCACTGACGTTGCCAAGATCAAGATGCTGATGCGCTCGATCGGGCTTGACGAGGCGCACCGCCCCGTGATCGGTGCGGCACTGGCACGTGCTGCCGAAACCGGCGCACCTGCCGTGGCATTGCAGCTGCGTGACGGGCGCATGGTTACGGGTAAGACATCCAAGCTTTTGGGGGCTGTGTCTGCCATGCTTCTCAATGCCCTTAAGGCACTGGCGGGAATTCCAAAGGAGATAGACCTCATTTCCCCCGAGATCCTCACCCCCGTTTCGGCACTAAAGGTAGAGCGTCTTGGCAACCAAAACCCGCGCCTGCATTTAGACGAGGTGCTGATTGCCCTGTCGATTTGTGCCGTGCATGAGGAGCCTGCGCGCCGCGCGCTCGATTGCCTTGAGGGGCTTCGCTGGTGCGATGCGCATTCCACCGTGATCCTTTCGCCAACCGATGAGAGCATGCTCAAAAAGCTGGGCGTGCAAATGACCTGTGAGCCATCCTATCAAACCAAAAGGCTTTATCACCGTTGAGGTCCCGCCATGGCAAAAAGGAACACACGAAACACCAAAAGCCGCATTGTGGATGCCGCATGGAAGCTGTTTTACGAGCAGGGCTACGAGGATACCACGGTAGAGGATATTATTGTAAAATCCGGCACCTCAAAGGGCTCGTTTTACCATTATTTCGGCAGCAAGGACGATCTGCTTGGCTCGCTTGCGTATCTCTTTGATGAAAAATACGAGGAGCTTGCCGCCTCGCTTGATGCAAACGCCCCTGCTGTGGATACCTTACTGTATCTGAACAAGGAGCTGTTTGCGATGATTGAAAATCGCATAGATATTTCGCTTCTTTCCCGCTTGCTTTCCACGCAGCTCACCGTGCAGGGCGGCAAGCAGCTGCTTGATTACAACCGCGTTTATTTTAAGCTTTTGCGCCGCATCGTGGGGGAAGGGCAGGCGCGGGGAGAGCTTTCCTGTGCCATGACGGTGAGTGAGATCGTGCGCCTTTACGCCATGACCGAGCGCGCGCTGCTTTACGACTGGTGCCTGCGGGGTGGCGACTACGCCTTGGCGGAATACGGCGCAAGGATCCTGCCGCTTTTTCTCTCATCCTTGAAAAAATAAAAAAGTTTTATTTTCGTATTATTTTTTGTTTTAAAAACCGTCTACACCGAAACGCCTTGAAAACAAAGAGCTTTTTGTCACATTGAAAGAACGCCGTACAGACTTTGGTCTGTACGGCGTTCTCTATTGCATTTAGGAAAGTCTTGTGCTATAATAGCAGGGTATCATTATAGGGAAGGAAAATTATCATGGCACAATTTTCAGCATTTATTCTTTATTTTGCGCTGATGCTTGGCATCGGCATCTACTTCTTCCTGCGTGACCGCAGTAAGAGCGACGCGGATTATTTCCTTGGTGGCCGCCAGATGGGCCCTTGGGTCACCGCAATGAGCGCACAGGCATCCGATATGTCGGGCTGGCTGTTAATGGGCTTTCCCGGCAGCATTCTCGCCTTTGGCATGGGCAAGGTTTGGATTGGCATCGGTCTTGCCATCGGCACGGCGGCAAACTGGCTGATCGTAGCAAAGCGCCTGCGCAACTTCTCGAAGGCCGCGGGCGACTCCATTACTATGCCGCAGTACCTTACCAACCGCTTTGCAACCGCAAATCCGGTGCTAAAGGTTACCTGCGCCATCATTTTCCTCATTAGCTTTACCGTATACGTGGCATCCGCATTTAATGCGGGCACCAAGGTGTTTGTGGCAGTTTTGCCCAACGTTTTCGGCGGCAGAGAGCTGCTTGCAATGGCGATCTTTGCCACCATCGTTTTGATCTACACCTTCCTTGGCGGCTTCAAGGCTGTTTGCTGGACCGACTTTTTCCAGGGGCTGCTGATGCTGGTGGCATTGCTTGCCGTGCCGATTGCAATGGCTGCGGGCGAGCACAGCACCCTGTTTGAGAGCGCATTTGCGCCCGGCGTTTCCGCATTTAACCCTAACCCCTTTGCCGCCTCCTGGCAGGATATTGTTTCCGGCCTTGGCTGGGGTCTTGGCTACTTCGGTATGCCCCATATCTTGGTGCGCTTTATGTCGATTAAAAAGGCATCCATGATCAAAAAATCGGCAACCGTGGCAATTATTTGGCTTGTGATCACCCTCACCGCCGCAATCTTTATCGCGTTCCTTGGCAGAACCTACGTTTTTGCCGACGGCAGCTCGCTTGCAGCGGCTCTGCTGCCCGCAGGCAATCAGCAAAATATCTTTATTGAGGTTGTGCAAAAGCTCTTCCCCGGCTTTATTGCGGGTGTTTTGCTGGCAGCTATTATCGCGGCATCTATGTCTACTGCCGACAGCCAGCTGCTTGTTGCCTCCTCCTCCTTCGCCTCCGATCTCTATAAGCCCCTCATTCGCCGCGGCAAGGCAAGCGATAACGAGGTAACCTGGGCAAGCCGTATCGTGGTGCTTGCGGTAGCCATTGTGGCATTTGTTATTGCTGCTTCGGGTCTTGGCGATAACAGCGCTTGGGCAAGCAATATTATGGCAATGGTGGAAAATGCTTGGGGTCTGTTTGGCTCGGCGTTTGGCCCTGTTGTGATCCTTTCGCTCTTCTGGCGTCGCCTGAATTATAAGGGTGCTGTTGCAGGCATCATCGGCGGTGCTGCGGCGGATATCCTTTGGCTGGTGCTCTTTACCAATACCATTGTAAAGAACCCCATTGCTGCCACCGGCGTTTACGAGATCGTGCCCGGCTTTATCATCGGTGCCATCATCACCGTGGCGGTGTCGCTCTTTACCAAGGCACCCACCAAGGAAGTGACCGATATTTTTGACGCCGCGCTTGCGCCCGAGGCCGACGAGGCTTAATTATCACTGATTTACATAAAACCGCGCCCCATGAGCTTGATCTCATGGGGCGCGGTATGTTTGCATAAACCCTTTCATCGGTTAGGCAACATTAAAAAAGGTTTGGCGCATACATACCGCCCGAAACGCTTCTTGCGTTTCGGGAGATCCTCACGGCGACCTTTGTTGGTCGCCTCAGGATGACAATAGGGGTGCGTTGTTTGTGCAAACACCGTGGCGGCAAGCATTGGTTGCCCGCGGGCGTTCACTGAACGCCCCTACCGAGTGATTGCATACACGGTGCGCGATGCTTGGCACCAAAACCCGTTTTGCAAGGGTTTTGGGGAGTGGGAGTGAATGCTTGCCGCAGGCAAGCAAAGAGGGAGAGGGACTTTTGCAAAAGTCCCTCTCCCTCTTTTATTGCTTCTCGCAACTATTTCTTCCACTCTCCAAAGCCCATCAGTAAAACGTGGCTACGGGCTGCTTTGGCTCGGAGGTGAGTGCGAGGTCGGTGGCATAGAGCACGGGCCCTTGGTTGCCGTAGAGCTTGTGCGGCTCGATTTTGATTTTGGCGGTCACGATCGCCCACTCGCCTGTTTTCAGGCTCACGTCACGGTCAAAGTTACACACCACGCCTTGGTAGGCAATGTCATCCTCGCAGCAGGTCATCACGTGCCGCCCGATAACGATGGCGCGCTTACCAAGCGCGCGGTCGCGCGCCACAAGCCCCTTAAACTTTACGGTTTTGCCGTTGTAATTCGGCATTTCTTCGGCAAGATCGCGGTAAAAGAGCGCGTAATCCTCATCGGCAATGGCAATGACGGGGGCGTTGACGTCAAAGGGCAGGGGATCCTCGATCTCATCGTATTCAAGCTCCTCGGCAGCGGTTTCAAAGGCGATCCGCGCGCGGCGGCTGATGCCGCGCACCAGCCGGTGCAGCTCCATGCGGTCAGCATTGTCGGCGCGGTTAAAGATCACCAGCTCGGCGTTTTGCAGCTTATCCACCATCAAGGAGCGCATATTTGCGTTATACGCCATGGCGGTGGTGGCATCCACGAAAAGGAGCTGCTGAAAGATATACCAGCTGCGGGGCAGTGCCTCATAAAGGGTATCAAGCTGCCACATGCCGTTGTATTCGATCAGCACGCGGTCAATTTTGTGCTCGCGCGTGAGCTTGTCGAGTAGGGTGGGCGTAAGGTCGCTTTCCTGCTCAATGACAACTTGGCGCACGTTTTTGCCCCAAAAACGCGTGGGGTCGTACTCCTCAATGCCCTCCTCGCAGACAAGCAGCAGGATCTTGCAGCCGTCGTTAAAATTTTCATCCTCAAGGGTTTCTTGAATCATTTGGGTCTTGCCCGCCTCAAGAAAGCCCGTAAACAAATATAGGGGAATGTTGTTTGCCATGCCGTTCACCTCATTTCAGCACCACGTCAAAGAGGGTGGAAAGGGCGGCAAGATCAAGCCCTGCGCCGATCACGCACAGGCGACCGATAATGGCGGCACTGCCCTCGCGCACGTCGGGCTCACCGGGCACGTAATCAAAGTGCAGCCAGCCGTTATCCTCGCCCGCCACAATGCCCTTGGCACGCAGCACCGTGCCGTATTTGTGCTCGTCGGTGAGGGCGGTGAGTGCTTTTTCAAGCTCCTCCCTTGAGAACCGCTTTGCGGTTTCCGCGCCGCAGCTGATAAACACCTCGTCGGCGTGGTGATGGTGGTGCTCGTGTTCGTGGCCATGCCCGTGGCAGCAGCATTCGCCGTCGTGATGGTGGTGCTCGTGATGATGCTCATGCTCGTGATGATGCTCGTGCTCGTGATGATGCTCATGCTCGTGATGATGCTCATGCTCATGATGGTGCTCGTGCTCATGATGGTGCTCATGGTCATGATGATGCTCGTGCTCATGGTGATGGTGATGATGTCCGCAAACGGGGCAGGTCTGCTCGGCATGCAAGCGCTCCAGCTCGGCGGTCAGCGTATCGGTGCGCGCAATGGCAGCCAAAAGCTGCGCGCCCGTCAGCTCATCCCAATCGGTGGTAACGATCACGGCATCCTTATTGTGCCGGCGCAGTGCCTCAACGGTGTGGTGAAGCTTTTCCTCGTCAAGCCCCTTTACGTGGCTGAGGATAACGGTGCCGGCGTGCTCGATTTGGTCGTTGAAAAACTCGCCGAAATTGCGCATATGCATGCGGCATTTCTTGGCGTCAACAACCGTCACAATGCCCGAAAGCTCCAGCTGATCCGAGCCGATGCCCTCAACGGCGCGGATAACGTCCGAAAGCTTTCCCACGCCCGAGGGCTCAATGAGAATGCGGTCGGGGGCGTATTCCGCAAGCACCTTTTTCAGTGCCTCGCCAAAATCGCCCACAAGGCTGCAGCAAATGCAGCCCGAATTCATTTCGTTTACCACAATGCCGGCATCTGCCAAAAAGCCGCCGTCAATGCCGATCTCGCCAAACTCGTTTTCAATCAAAACCAGCCTTTCGCCGACGTAAGCCTCTTTGATCAGCTTTTTGATAAGAGTGGTTTTGCCGGCACCGAGAAAGCCGGAAAAAATATCAATTTTGGTCATTAAGTTACACTTCCTATTTAAAATTTTGCGCGAATGTAAAAGGCTTCAAGCGTGCTGAGGGCTTCCTCAACCAGCAGATCCACCGGCAGCCTTTGCTCCTGCTCCTCAACCTTTTGCAGCTCGGGCCTTGTTTTGGGGTGCTTGGGGGTAAATACCGTGCAGCAATCCTCAAAGGGGAGAATAGAGGTTTCAAAGGTGTCTATCCTGCGTGCGATCTCCACAATATCCTCTTTATCCATGCCAATGCAGGGGCGAAAGACGGGGTGCGTGGCAATGGCGTTGGTGACGCCCAGTGCCTGCATGGTCTGCGAGGCAACCTGCCCAAGGCTCTCACCCGTGATCAGTGCTTCGCAGCCGCGCAGTGCTGCCACACGCTCGGACAGGCGCATCATAAAGCGGCGGAGCAGCAGGGTGAAGTATTCCTCGTCGCAGTGCTTCACCAGCTCCTCTTGAATGTGCGTGAGTGAAATAACGTTTACCTGCATGCTGCCCGCCCAGCGCGCTACAAGCCCCGCGAGGGTGAGCACCTTTTCGCGTGCCTGGTCGCTCGTGTAGGGGATGGATTCAAAGTAAAGCGCCTCAAGCTTCACGCCGCGCTTTGCCATCATCCAGCCGGCAACGGGGGAATCAATGCCACCCGAAAGCAGCAGCAGCCCCTTGCCGTTGGTGCCAACGGGCAAGCCGCCCGCGCCCTTAAACTGCCCCGCGTGCACGTAAGCGGCGGTTTCGCGTACCTCCACGCGCACGGTAAGGTCGGGGTTGTGTACGTCAACGCGCAGGTGCGGCAGGGCACTGAGAATTGCACCGCCCGCCTCACGCGAGATCTCGGGCGAGGAGAGGGGGAACGCCTTATCCGAGCGCTTTGCCTCAACCTTAAAGGTTTTTTTGCCCGCTAAAAACTGCGGAAGATACGTCTTGGCGGTGGCAAGAATGCTTTCCATGCTTTTTTCGGCAACGGCGGCGCGCACCACGCCCGCAATGCCAAACAAACGCCTTGCTGCCTCAAACATGCCGTCAAGATCGGCAAACTCGTCCTTTGGCTCAATATAGACCGTGCTTTGTGCGTAGGTTACGCTAAAATTGCCAAAGGCGTTGGCACGGAAGCGCAGCTCCTTGGCAAGCGTTTCTTCAAAATAGCGGCGGTTGGCACCCTTTAGGACGATCTCGCCGTATTTACAAAGTAAAATTTCCTTCATGGCAGTATCAGTCCTCGCTTATTTCTTCGGTTACGGCGTCCACGTTATCATAGAGCACGTCGTCTGCAGGGGGCAGCAGCAACGCCTTGGCGCGCTCAAGATAAGCATCGGGCACGTAAATATCGGTGCCGTGCGGATTGTTGCCCGTGAGAATGCGAATGGCACCACCGCCGCTGCGGTCCTTTTTGAGATAGGGGATTTCTTCCTCCTTGAGCAGTGCCTCGTACATTTCTACCAAAATATCGTCGTAAAGTGTGGCAAGCAGGGAGGTGCCGTCAGCTGCCCCCGTGGGCTTGTCAAGTCCAAAGAAAAGATCCATTAGATCGCCTCGCTTTCATAGTAGTGCGGAAAGAGTGCTTCAAACACACGGCGACAGGCGTCGGTATCCGCCGCCGAGGTGTGCGCTGCACCCTCCCAGGAGAGGGAAAAATGCGCCATGGCATCGGTGAGGGAAAGGTGGGTCAGCTCTACCTCGTGCTCGTGAACGTACTGCGAAAATTCCGCCGCGCAGTCAAGCAGCTTGCCACGCAAGCGTGCGCGCTCCTCGCGCGTTTTGTAAATGCGCTTTAAGTGCATAAAATCGGTAGAGGTGCCAAAGGCAACAAGGCGCTGTGCGCCCGTTAAGATCTCGCGCAGCTGCGGCGCAACGTCGGCAAGCGTGGGGGCATCCTTTACCATTTCGGGGGTAATGCCGTGAATTTTCTCGGTGCGCCGCCAGCGTTTTTGACGCTCGGGGCGTGTGAGGGTATCAAAAACCGTTTCGCCGTTGCCGTTTACGATCGAGATCGAAAGCACCTCGTCGTGCTCGTAAACGCCCGTTAGCTCAAGGTCAAAAAACAGCACGCGCTCGGGCGTCATGCCGTAATAGGCGGCGCGGCGTTTATCGCCTGTCGCGCGCTTTTCGGCAAGCTCGCGGCGGTAGCAGGTGCGGCAAAGCTTGGCGCGAAAGCGTTCCCCCTCGCCGCATTTGGTGCAGGGCAGGGGCAAGCGGCGGCAGGTGGCGCGGTCAAAAAGCTCTACGCGCTCTCCGCTTTTTTTGATATAGTATGCCACAGCCGCCTCGGTTGGCTGATAATACGTGCGCGCAAGAACCTCGGCAGGGTAAAGCCCCAGTGCTGCGGCACGGCGCGCGCTCACGCGGCGCGGCTCCTGCGGCTGTTCGGGTGCTGCTTTGTGCGCCTCCTTGCCGTACCAAGCGGCGGGCGGTGCCTCCTTCACCCTGTCGGGGTTAAAATAACAGATCTCGCTGCCACCTTTATCGGTGCCGCGCGCCACGGGCGCGGCAGTGGGCATCAGGTGCATTTGCTGCAGCACCGTATCCGAGAGCAGATGTTGGCGTGCGGCATCCTCCGCCTTGATATGGGGGAGATCCAATGCCTTGTATTGTGCGAATATTGTTTCCATCGCGCCTCCGTATCAAACACTTGTCCATTTTATCCTTGATATTATATCATAATATTATTAAAAATACAAGAAGTATCATAAAAAAACGCGCGGCGCGCGCGTTTGGGTTCAAAGGGCGAACGCCCTTCTTCCTTTTTCGACAGCTGTGGCATATTCTGTTGATGGGCGGTGCGCCGAAAACGCGTTTTTCGTGATTAAAGGCGTGCTTTTGGGCAAAATAATAGCAACACAAGCGATATTTTCAAGGCATCGGGAGGGAGAATTTCATGAACGGCATCAAACGCGGAGATATTTATTATGCAGACCTCAGCCCCGTGGTGGGGTCAGAGCAGGGGGGCGTGCGCCCCGTGCTGATCATACAAAACGACACGGGCAACAGGTATAGCCCTACCGTGATCGCCGCCGCGATCACCTCGCGCATGGGAAAAACAAAGCTGCCCACACATATTGACGTTTACGCGGCGCGCGCGGGGCTGGCACGTGACTCGGTGGTGCTGCTGGAGCAGGTACGTACGCTGGATAAGCGCAGATTAAAGGAGAAAATGGGGCACCTTGACGAGGAGATCATGATCGAGATCGACAACGCCATTGCCATAAGCCTCGGGCTTCTGCCGCACGGCGCGCGGCTGCCGCAGCGCACCGCGCCGAAGGTCTTGCCTGCTCCTGCGCCCTTCGTTGCGCATCCTGCCCCTGCCGCCGCGGCAAGCACGGTGCCGCAAGGCGCGCCTGCGGTGGCAGTTGCCTCGGTGGCAGGGGCGCGTCGCGCTATCGGCGAGAGCGAGGGAGAGGGGAGCATAGGATAAAAGTGGGCTGATTCATTCGCGCCGCACAAAACACACAAATAAAACAAGGAAGCCGCTTTCTTTGCCGTGTTGTTCTGCTTTTGCCGTTTTTTTATTCTCCTAATTATAAGAAATTTGAAAAAGCCCTTGATTTTTTGGCAGGTTTTGGTTAAAATAAGAGGTGGATAATTTTTCAAATAAAAGGAGATACAAACATGGCTCTTGTTACTACCAAGGAAATGTTTAAGAAAGCTTACGAGGGCAAATATGCCATCGGTGCTTTCAACATCAACAACATGGAGATCATTCAGGCGATCACCGAGGCAGCAGCAGAGGAGAAATCCCCCGTTATTCTGCAGGTATCTGCCGGTGCACGCAAATACGCAAAGCACGCATACCTGCTGGCTCTTGCGAAGGCTGCTATTGAGGATAGCGGCGTGGATCTCGCGCTTCACCTTGACCACGGTGCAGATTTTGAGATCTGCAAGTCCTGCATTGACGGCGGCTTCACCTCGGTTATGATCGACGGCTCTCACCATTCCTTTGAGGATAACATTGCGCTTACCAAAAAGGTTGTGGAGTACGCACACGCACACGGCGTGGTTGTTGAGGGCGAGCTTGGCGTGCTTGCAGGCGTTGAGGATGACGTTGTAGCCGAGCATTCCTCCTACACCCGCCCCGAGGAGGTTGAGGAGTTCGTTACCCGCACGGGCGTTGACTCCCTTGCCATTTCCATCGGCACCTCTCACGGCGCATACAAGTTTACCGCAAAGCAGTGCACCCGCAACGAGCAGGGCATTCTCGTTCCCCCGCCTCTGCGCTTTGATATTCTTGCCGAGATCGAAAAGCGCTTGCCCGGCTTCCCGATCGTTTTGCACGGTGCATCCTCCGTGCCCCAGGATTGCGTAAAGGAGATCAACGCCCTCGGCGGTCAGCTCCCCGATGCAGTTGGTATTCCCGAGGAGCAGCTCCGCGAGGCTGCCTCCATGGCTGTTTGTAAGATCAACATCGACTCGGATATCCGTCTTGCTATGACCGCAGGCATTCGCCGCGTATTTGCAAACGAGCCAGGCGTGTTTGACCCCCGCGGCTATCTCTCGGTTGCCCGTGCAGAGGTCAAGAAGATGGTGCAGCATAAGATCAAGAACGTGCTGGGCTCCTCCGGCACCCTCTGATCGACGAAAAATCTTTGCCCTGCGGCGTTGCTCCCCGAAAGCGGCTTGACATAGGTAACTATGCCTGCGCCTTGCTTTCTGTGGTGCGCCTTGCAGGGCTTTGATTTTTCGCCGATCAGCTATCGCTTTGGCGGTGGAAGAAGCCGAAGGGTTCTTCCCATCTCGCTTACGCGAGATAAGGCGCCATTGCAGGGCTTTGATTTTTAGCCGATTGGCGGAAAGATATAGTTTATAAAAGGAAACAGAATTAGTGCTTAAAATGGTGGAAAATGAAACATATTGAAAATTATACCGTGCGCTGGCATGATACGAATGCCGCACTGGAGCTGCGGCCCTCCGCGCTGCTGGCACTGATGCAGGAAACCAGCAGCATGCAGTTTGTGGCGGCGGGCAGGTCGCTGGATGAGATTCGCCAAAGCCAAGGCGTTGGCTTTATTTTAAGCCGCATCGCCTTTGATATTTTGCGCCCGCTGTGTCCCTTTGAAAAAATACGCGTCGTGACCTTTACCTGCGAGGGGCACGGCTTTACCTACCCCCGCGGCTTTACCGTTTTTTGCGGCGAGGAGCCGGTGGCGCGCTGCCACTCGCTTTGGGCACTGGTGCGCGTGGCGGATAAGTCGCTGGTGCGCTGCACCGATTTCCCGCTTGCCTTTGAAAACGAGCCCGAGCAGGTGACACAAACGCCCCTGCGCTTTCGCGTGCCGCGTGAGCTTGCTTTCAAGGCAGTGGGCACGCGGCAGATCGTTTACGGCGATCTTGATTACAACATGCACATGAATAACACAAAATACCCCGATATGGTATGCGATTTTTTGCCTGACCCCGCGCACTGCCGCGTGGTTGGTATGTCGCTTGCTTACTACCGTGAGGCGGCATTTGGCGATACCGTAACGGTAGAGCGCGCCGACGGTGAGGGGGGCGTGTATTACTTCCGCACCAAAAAGGACGATGCCGTTTGCCTTGAGGCAATGGTACGGACTGAAAAAAGGGAAGACTGACCGAAGGTGTATAGCGGAAGTCTACTACCAAAAACAGAGAGCTTGGCAAATTTCTTGCCAAGCTCTCTCTTTATTATAAAAGAAATTATTTGCCGAAGTATCTTTCGAGCAGACCTGCGAAAGCCTTGCCGTGGCGTGCCTCGTCACGTGCCATTTCGTGAACGGTGTCGTGAATGGCGTCAAGGTTATGCTGCTTTGCCATTTTCGCCAGCTCAAACTTGCCAAGCGTGGCGCCGTTCTCGGCAGCTACGCGCACGGTCAGGTTCTCCTTGGTGGAGGTGGAAACGCACTCGCCGAGCAGCTCTGCAAACTTTGCAGCGTGCTCTGCTTCCTCAAATGCGGCCTTTTCCCAGTAAAGACCGATCTCAGGGTAGCCCTCGCGGTGTGCCACGCGTGCCATAGCAAGATACATGCCAACCTCGGTGCACTCGCCCTGGAAATTTGCGCGCAGACCCTCAATGATCTCCATCGGCACGCCCTCTGCCTTGCCAACGCCAACCTCGTGCTCTGCAGCCCAGGTCATACCCTCTTCGGCGACCTCTGCAAACTTCTCACCGGGGGCGCGGCATAACGGGCATTTATCGGGGCGGTCGCCCTCTACGATCTCACCGCAAATTGTGCATCTCCATTTTTTCATAACAAAAATCTCCTTTTATGTAAATTCGTATAATTTTGGCATGCTGCCCTTCGTTCTTTTTTAGAACAATTCTATTTTAGCACAGGAATTTTTATTTGTCAATAGATTTTTTAGAAAAATTCTAAATTTTTTAAACATCGTGTTGGCTTACACACGGTCAACCGTGATGACGGTAAAATAAGTGTTGTCTATTTCACTGATTTTCGCGCCGATCAGCTCCTGCAGATCCTCGGGTGCCGTTTTGATCTCAAAGGGAACGGCGATATCAAAGATGAGGTTGGTATGGGTAAAGCCCGGTACCATGCGAAAATCGTGCACGCTGATGCGAGGGTCTATGCTTGTAACGATCTCGCGTGTGATCTCCTGCCATTTGGTTACCTCGGGGTCGTCGCGGATGATGGGATCCATATGAATGGTGCAGGTCACGTGCGCCTCCTCAGCAACGCGTCGCTCGATGAGGTCAATGACGTCGTGCGAGCGAAAGATATCCTTTTTGCCGTCCACCTCGATGTGCAGCGAGGCGAGCGTGCGTGAGGGGCCGTAATTGTGCACGATCAGGTCATGTACGCCAAGCACCTCGGGGTATTCCTCGATCACCTGCATCATGGCAGCCACCGTTTCCTCGTCGGGGGCGGTGCCGAGAATGGCATTTTTGGTATCCAGCAGCACGCGAATGCCCGCCACGAAAATGAGGATCGCCACCAAAATGCCCATCACGGGGTCAACGTAAAGCGCGGCACGCTCGGGCAGCACGAGTGATAGCACGCTCGCCAGCAGCACGGCGGCGGTGGCACCCATATCGGAAAGCGAGTCGGTGGCGGTGGCGCGCATCACGTCCGAATCAATGTGCTTGCCAATGGTGCGATTAAAGAGTGCCAGCCAGAGCTTTAACAGAATGGAGAGTGAGAGCACGATCACGGTGAGTGCGTCAAACGAAACGGGTGAGGGGGCAAGCAGC
Organism: Eubacteriales bacterium; assembly: GCA_045652845.1. GTDB lineage: Bacteria > Bacillota > Clostridia > Oscillospirales > CAG-272 > Firm-07. The sequence continues at coordinate 17,693 of JAZOLJ010000022.1, forward strand.
TTGCCCACGGAATCACGCACCAGCTCCACGCCGATAAATAATATAAAAAAGGAAACAACAAGCGAGGCGACGTATTCCATGCGCGCGTGACCGAAGGGGTGCGCGCGGTCGGCGGGCTTGGCAGAGATCTTAAAGCTGAAAAGCGATATGATCGAGGCACCCGCATCCGAGAGGTTGTTGATAGCATCCGCGCGGATCGAGATCGAGCCCGTAAGTGTGCCGATGGCAAATTTTGCGGCAAACAGCAAAACGTTTACAAGGATCCCGACAACCGAAACAAGCGTGCCCCACGCGCGCCGCACAAGGGGATTTTTGAAGTCGCGGCTGTTTTTGATAAATAATCTGCCAAGGAGAGAAAACATACAAGCACCTCACTGAAATACTATGCTAAAAGCGAAAATAAAGAAAAGGATTAAAACCGGCATTTGCCAGATAAGAAACCGAGAGTAAAAAGCCAAGCAGCGGCAAAAGGACGGCAAATGTGCCGCGTTTTTTTACAATACGGTGATAAATGCTGCGCGGCAGGGGCGTTGCGCCAAGTGCGGCAAGCAGCAAAAAGGGGAGATGGCGCACAAGGTCGAAAAGGTCGTTATCGAAATGAACGCCGTTTGCGCCCACAAGCGCCTCAAGAAAGCCGCCGAGCGCACCGAGTGTGAGATAGACCTCACTGCCGTCAAAGGCAAAGAGCAGCCACCCGAAAAGAATGCCGAGGAGCGTGGATATGTGACGCAAAAAACGCGGCACGTGTGCAAGAATTTTTGAAAAAACGAGCTTTTCAAGCACCAAAAAAAGGAAGTAGTAAAGCCCCCACAGGATAAAATTCCACGCAGCACCGTGCCAAAGACCCGTGAGGAGCCAAACCGCAAAAAGGTTTAAAACGGTGCGAAAAATCCCCCTTCTGCTCCCGCCAAGCGGGATGTAGACGTAATCTCTGAAGAAGGCGGAAAGGGTGATGTGCCAGCGTCGCCAAAAATCGGTAAAGCTAACAGCAGTATAGGGGTAATTGAAATTTTCGGGGAAGTGAAAGCCAAAAATGCGCCCAAGCCCCACTGCCATATCGGAGTAGCCCGAAAAATCAAAATAGATCTGCAGAGCAAAGCAAACGAGTGCCAGCCAAGCACCAACAAGCGAGAGATCCTCGCGGGGAGCCGCCGCAACGGTATGAAAAAGTGCCCCTGCGGGGTTTGCCAGCAGCACCTTTTTGGCAAGACCCGCGACAAACCGTCTTGCCCCTGCCGCCGCCGCACTCACGCTGTGCTCGCGCGTCTGCAGCTCTGTTGCCACGTCCTTATACTGCACGATGGGCCCCGCGATCAGCTGCGGGAAAAGTGCCACGTAGGTGCCGAATGCAAGGGGGCTTTTTTCGGCACGAACGCGCCCGAAATACACATCGGCAACGTAGGAAAGTGCTTGAAAGGTGTAAAAGGAAATGCCGATCGGCATGCGGGGCACTGCCACCGACACGCCGAAAAGACCGAGAAAAAACGCGGCGTATTTGAAGTAAAAGAGCAGGGAAAGGTTAAAAAGCACTGCCGCGAGCAGCACGGCACGCGGCGCGCGGCTTTTGGCGACCCACGCCCCCAGCAAAAAATTTACCGCCACGGTAAGAATCATCAGTAATACGTAAAACGGCTCGCCCCACCCATAAAAAAGCAGACTGGCTGCAAGCAAAACGCCGTTTCGAGCTGCCGTTATCTTAGCCGTGCCTATGCGACCGCGCGAAATATGGCGCAGCATTGACAGCAGGGGAAAATAAAGCAGCAGCACTGCCGGTAAAAACCAAAAAAGAAATAAGAAAGAGGAAAATAGCATAATGCCCCCACGTTTTTTCGATATCCTTATCTTAACTCCGTTTTGTGCGGGCTATGCAGAAAATGTCTTATCAGTATAGCCGATATTCCTTCGTTTGGCAAGGACTTTTTTTACTTTTGCTGCATTTTGCTTCAAAAATTTCAAAAAAATGCAAAAAATAAGGTATCATTATTATATAATAATGGAATTTGTGCAATTTGACTATTGCCAAACAGAAAGTTTTGCGGTATAATTTTCCCATATCATCGGCAATTTCCTGCCGAGATAGACAATTTCATCAAAAAAGGAGAATGAAATCATGAAAAAGCTTCTTGCACTTTTCCTCGCAGTGCTGATGGATGCCACCTGCGCTGCAACGCTGTCCTCTTGCAACAAGAATGACGGCACTATCAAGATCGGTCTTTCCGGTCCTCTCACGGGTAACGCAGCCGTTTACGGCAAGGGCGTTGCAAACGCAGCTCAGCTGGCAGTTGAAGAGATCAATGCCGCAGGCGGCATCGACGGCATCATGCTTGAGCTTAAGGTTATGGATGACGTAAACGACAAGACCAAGATCCAGGCAAACTATGCGGCTCTTGTTGACTGGGGTATGCAGATCTCTCTTGGCTGCGTAACCACCCAGCCTGCACTTGAGTTCAAGGCTCTGTCGAAGACCGACAACATTTTCTTTATGACTCCCTCCGCTTCTGCCGATGCAGTTCGCGCTGAGGCAAACGGCTACCAGATGTGCTTTGCAGATGCAAAGCAGGGTAAGGCTGCCGCTGACTACGTAAACGGTCTGGGTCTTACTACCATCGGTATCTTCTACCAGAACGATATTGATTACTCCAAGGGTATTTACGACGAGTTTAAGGCAAACCTTGCCTCCACCATCACCACCGTTGAGGCTTCCTTCACCACCAACACCGCATCCGACTTCACCCAGCAGGTTGCTACTCTTAAGGATTGCGAGTTCATCTTCATGCCCATCTACTACACCGAGGCAGCTCTGTTTATGACGCAGGCTAAGGATGAGGCTGGCATCAAGACCTACTACGGCTGTGACGGCTTTGACGGCATCGAGTCCGCTGAGGGCTTCACCATTTCCGCGATCCCCCAGAAGATCACCATGCTGACTCACTTCAACTCTGCTGCTACCGAGGGTGCTGCAAAGACCTTCGTTGACAAGTACACCACCAAGTACGGCACTGATACCCTCAACCAGTTCGGTGCTTCCGCTTACGACTGCGTTTACGCGATCGTTGGCGCACTGAAGGCTGCTATTGCGGCAGGCGAGAAGGTAACTGCTAAGACCTCTGCCTCCGATATGTGCGAGATCCTCAAGGCTCAGCTCAACGGCGGCTACACCTACACGGGTGCCGTTACCGGCGAGGGCACGGTTCAGTGGACCTCCGACGGGTTCGTGAACAAGAAGGCTCTTGAGCAAGTGATCAAGGAAGCAACGGCTCAATAATTTTCAAAAAACATTTCGGTTTGCTGGCGTGGGCTTCTGCGCCAGCAAACTTGTCATAATAGGAAGATGAAGTATGATTAACTTTTTAACGGCATTGATCAACGGTCTTTCGTCCGGCGGCACCTATGCCATCATTGCCATTGGCTACACCATGGTGTACGGTATTGCAAAAATGCTGAACTTTGCCCATGGCGATATCATCATGGCGGGCGGCTATGCCATGTTTACTACGCTTTTGCTGCTCGGTCATCCGATTGCGGCGCTTTTCGCGGCGATCGTGTTTTGTATGCTGCTCGGCGTGTGCGTAGAGCGCTTTGCCTATCGCCCCTTGCGCGGTGCATCGCCCCTCGCGGTTCTCATTACCGCTATCGGTGTCAGCTCGCTTTTGCAGAGCGTGGCGCAGATCATTTTCGGCGCAGGCTCTAAAATGCCCCTGCAGCTGCAGGTGGGCGGCTCCTTGAAGCTTGGTGCTATTACTGTGCAGTACAGCACCCTTATTACGCTTGCCGTAACCGTTGTGCTGATGACGGCACTGACGGTCTTTGTAAAATATTCCAAGGTTGGCCGTGCCATGGTTGCCGTATCCGAGGATAGAGGTGCCGCACAGCTGATGGGTATCAACACCAACGCCATTATCGCCATCACCTTTGCCATTGGCTCGGCACTGGCGGCAGTGGCTGCGTATCTGATGCTGATGAAGGCACCGAGCTTAACGAATACGCTTGGCGCTATGCCCGGTATCAAGGCGTTTACCGCAGCGGTGATCGGCGGCATCGGCTCTGTGCCCGGTGCCATGCTTGGCGGCATTTTACTTGGTGTTATTGAGTGCTTGGCACTCAGCGTCCCCGTGCTTGCCCCCTTTACGGATGCCATTGAGTTTGCCGTGCTGATCGTGATTTTGCTGGTGAAGCCCACGGGGCTTCTTGGCAAGGCAAGGAGGGAAAAGGTATGAGTGCTGTTGTTGCATTTTTCAAAAAGCCCTTCGTGCGCAAGTACGCCAATTATTTGGTTATTTCCCTGATCATGCTGGTGTTTGGTGCGCTGTCGGTGACGGGAAATTTAAAGATGGGCAACCAGTTTTTGCTTGAGCAGATCGCCATTGCCATGCTGCTTGCCATCTCGCTTGGTATGGTGGTTGGCTTTCTTGGCGAGCTGTCGCTCGGGCACGCAGGCTTTATGTGCGTGGGTGCCTTTCTTGGCGGTAAGATCTCCGCGCTTCTCACCGAAGCAATGGGCGCAACACAAAACAATCTGCTTATTTTGCTGATCTCCCTGCTTGTCGGCGGTGCCGTTGCGGCACTCTTCGGCTTTATTATCGGCTTGCCTGCGCTTCGCTTGCGTGGCGACTATCTGGCAATCGTTACCCTTGCCTTCGGTGAGATCGTGCGAAACGTTATTATGAATATGCCCGCTCCCCTGTTTGGCGCAACACTCGGCCTTGAAACGCCGCGCTTTGACCGCAAATATCTCTTTCTTATTGCGTTTCTTGCCGTTCTTGCGTGCCTTGCGGTAACGCAAAACCTCATTCGCTCCAAGCATGGCAGAGCCATTATTGCTATTAAGGATAACGAGATCGCGGCACGTGCCACGGGTATTGACATTACCAAGTATAAGCTGCTTGTGTTTACCATCTCCTCCTTCTTTGCGGGTGTGGCGGGTGTGCTGTCAAGCTACACGCAATCGCGCCTGCAGACCACCACCTTTGACTATAACTACTCCATTGAGATTTTAGTGATGGTGGTGCTTGGTGGTATGGGCTCGGTTAGCGGCTCGGCAATTGCCGCCGCGCTGATCACGTTTATCAACTTCAAGCTGCAGACTGTACTTACGGGCAACCTTTCGGTTTTGCAGAACGTGATCTATTCACTCATTCTCATTCTCATCGTTATTTATCGAAACGCGCCGGGGCTGAAGCCCTTCCGCGAAAAATACAACCTGAACACGCTTTTTGCCAAGCTCCGAGGCGATAAGGGAGAAAAGGAGGATGCAAATGAGCACGAATGATTTGGTACTGAAAACAGAGCATCTTTCCATTCAATTTGGCGGCTTGCGTGCCGTGGATGACGTGAACCTTGAAATCAAAAAGGGCGAGCTGTACGGCTTGATCGGCCCGAACGGTGCGGGAAAAACCACGTTCTTTAACCTCCTCACGGGCGTTTATAAGCCGACCTCGGGCAGAATTTATCACAACGGCAAGGATATCACGGGGAAATCCCCCATTGAGATCAACCGCGGCGGTATCGCGCGCACCTTCCAAAACATCCGTTTGTTCAATAACCTCACCGTGATTGAAAACGTGATGGTCGGTCTTGCCAATGAGATCCCCTGCAACGTGGCGCAGTCCATCCTGCGCTTGCCTCGCCACAAAAAGAGCGAGCAGGAGTTTGGGGAGCGTGCACTGGCACTTTTGAAGGTGTTTCAGCTTGAGGAATACAAGGATTACCTTGCGGCAAATCTGCCGTACGGTAAGCAAAGAAAGCTGGAGATCGCACGCGCCATGGCAACAAACCCCACGCTTCTGCTGCTCGACGAGCCCGCAGCGGGCATGTACCCCAGCGAAACGCAGGAGCTCATGGACGATATTGCCTTTGTGCGCCGCGAGTTTGATATGACCATTTTGCTTATTGAGCACGATATGCGCTTGGTGGGCGGCATTTGTGAAAAGCTGACGGTGCTGAATTTCGGCACAGAGCTTGCCAAGGGCGCGACGGCCGAGGTGCTTGCCGACCCTGCCGTCATTAAGGCATATCTTGGCGATTAAGGAGGGCGTGAAATGTCAGAACAGATTTTAAAGGTTGAAGGCCTTAACGTTTTTTATGGCATGATACAGGCCCTGCGCGGTATTTCCTTTGAGGTCAACCGCGGTGAGATCGTGTCCCTGATCGGCGCAAACGGTGCGGGAAAAACCACCACGCTCCATACCATAACGGGTCTTTTGCATCCGAAATCGGGCAGCGTGGTCTACAAGGGAGAGGATATTACCCGCGTGCCCGCCCACAAGATCGTTTCGATGGGCATGGTGCACGTGCCCGAGGGCAGACGCATTTTCCAAGGCCTTTCGGTTTATGATAACCTCCTGCTCGGCTCATACTCCCGCAAGGATAAGAACGAGGTGAGGGAAAATATGGACCTGGTGCTTTCAGAGTTCCCCCGTCTTGCCGAGCGCAAGAATCAGCTGGCGGGCACGCTTTCGGGCGGCGAGCAGCAGATGCTCGCGATGGGCAGAGCCCTTCTTTCAAACCCCGAGCTGATCGTGCTTGACGAGCCCTCTATGGGCCTTTCGCCCCTTTTGGTTGGCGAAGTGTTTGAGATCGTCAAGTCCTTCCGCGCGGCAGGTAAGACCGTGCTGCTGGTCGAGCAGAATGCCAAAAAGGCACTCGCTGTTTCCGACCGTGCTTACGTGCTTGAAAACGGTGTCATTACCATGTCGGGCAAGGCTTCCGAGCTCGCCGACGACGAGCGTGTGCGTAAAGCGTATCTTGGAGCATGATTTCGGCTAATAATTTCGCGCCCCGCTGCGTTGCTCCCCGCGTGGGTCTTTTGTATCGTTAAAAAATACAGCAAGGTAAAAGAACACGCGGTAAAATCCGCGTGTTCTTTTTATCTCGCGTTTCGCGAGATGGAGCGCCTTGCGGCACACAAAATTCTCGCGCCGAGGGTTTGTGCGGCGTAAAAAAGGAGAACCCCTTTTTCAAAAGGGGTTCTCCTTTTCCTTTTGCGCTTGCGCGCAAAAATTCATTTCCTCTCCCGAAAATCTTGAAAAAGCATGGGAAGATGCAAACACATGGGGCAAGGGTGGCTTTCCCATCTTGATTTTTCGTGTCCTTGTCGTTATAATAGAATGGAGAATAAATAGACAAAGGATTTATTATGAGAGGTAAATATGGATTTCTTTTTCTTAGCACTTGGCGGTGCGCTTGTCGTGTTCCTTAGCGTGATCTTGATTCGTGCGCTGCGCTTTCGCCCCAAAAAGGAGGCACCGAAGCAATTTGACAAGGTTGAAATTGACCGCGACAGGGCGGTAGAGAACCTCGCCGCGCTGGTGCGCTGTAAAACCGTTTCATACCGTGATGGCTCGCTTGAGGATGATGCCGAATTTGAAAAGCTGATAGCACTCCTACCAAAGCTTTACCCCAACGTGGCAGAGCGTTGTGAGTTTACTCGCTTTGAGGGTCGCGCGATCCTGTTTCGCTGGCAGGGCAAGTTTGCAGCCGACCCTGCTGTGTTGATGGCGCACTACGACGTAGTGCCCGCCGAGGAGGAAAACTGGGAAAAGCCCCCCTTTGATGCCGTTTTGGAGGATGGCGTGCTGTGGGGCAGAGGGACGCTGGATACAAAGGTGACGATGAACGCGGCACTTTTTGCCGCAGACAAGCTCATAGCCGAGGGCTTTGTGCCCGAAAACGACGTGTATTTTGCCTTTTCGGGTGGCGAGGAGATCAACGGCGAGGGGGCACTTCGCATTGTAGAGCATTTTGAGAAAAACGGCATTGTGCCCGGCATTGTGGTTGACGAGGGCGGCGGCGTGGTGGAAAACGTATTTCCCGGCGTAAAATCCCCCTGCGGCATGATCGGCATTGCCGAAAAGGGCATGCTGAACCTTGAGTATCGCGTAAAATCGGCGGGCGGGCACGCCTCCGCCCCCAAGCCTCACACGCCGATCTGTGAGCTGTCAGCCGCCGTTTGCCGTATGGAGAAAAAGCCCTTCCGCGCACATCTCACGGCACCCGTGGCTGCCATGCTTGACACGCTCGGTAGACATTCTACCTTTGCCTATCGCATAATATTTGCCAACCTTTGGTGCTTTGGGTGGCTGCTTGATCTCATCTGCCGCAAGAGTGGCGGCGAGCTCAATGCCCTCATGCGTACCACCGTGGCGTTTACCCAAATGCAGGGCAGCAAGGCAGCAAACGTGATACCGCCCACCGCCACCATGGTTTCTAATATGCGCCTCAATCCGAAGGATACGATGGAGAGCGCCATTGCCTATGTTAAAAAGACCGTTGATAACGAGCGCGTGGAGATCACCGCACTTGACGGCATGGAGCCGAGCCGCATTTCTCGCATTGACTGTGCCGCATGGGAAAAGGTTGTAAATGCGGTACAGGGCACTTGGAAGGGTGCGCTGGTAAGCCCGTATTTGATGGTACAATGCTCCGACTGTCGCCACTGGGGGCGCATTTCCGATAAGGTTTACCGCTTTTCGGCAATGGATCTCACCGCCGAGGAGCGCGCCACCATTCACGGCAACAACGAGCGCATTCGCGCAGGAACAGTTTGCCGCGCGGTAGAATTTTACATTCGTCTTGTAAAACAGCTGTAACTTGAAAATAAATTTTAAAAAAGCACTTGCAATTCGCAAACAAATGTGATATAATAGGCGCGTTGCTGGTGTAGCACAGGGGCAGTGCAGCTGATTCGTAATCAGCAGGTCGTGAGTTCAAATCTCACCACCAGCTCCAACATAAAAAAGGCAGATGCGTTGCATCTGCCTTTTTTATTATAAAACGAAAACCACGCCATAGTGGCGTGCTTCAAAAGAGGCTATTGCCGGTGAGGAGAAGCAAATGGGGGATAGAAGTAGGATGTGTTTTGTGAAAGGCTCCCTCCGGGAGGGAGCTGTCGCCGTAGGCGACCGAGGGAGAGCGCGTGATTTTGGAGAAGCAGTTGCATAAAGCGAGCGAAAAGTGAAGGTTGCGCAGGCTCCTTCCGTCACGCATTCGCGTGCCACCTTCTTCTCGGAGGAAGGCTACGAAGTAGCCGACCGACGAGGGGCGGAGGAAGGCTTTGATGCGGTAAAATACCGAGGACAGATGAAGAAGAGAAACGAACCCGTTGACGGGTAGCAAGCATTCTTTGCATGGCTGGCAGGCCAATCCACAGCGCACTTGTGCGCCGCCGGGTAGTATCGGCAAAATCGCTGTGCGATTTTACCGCAAAGAATGCCTTGTGCATTCTTTGGATTAGGGCTATGCCCGAAAATGAAATACCCCCCGCTACGCGGGGGGATATTTATTATTTTTTCTCTACCACTACGAAAAAGGGTGAGGTGGGGGAATTTAAAATGCGAATGAGGGTACAACAAATAAGGTGCCTGTCGAGCGTTGCAAAATAGTCAAGCACCATTTTGCCCTCTGCCTCGCCCTCGGCGTGCCCCGGGTAAACTGCCACCAGCAGCACGCCGCCGTGGTCAAGAAGCTCCACCGCCGCCTCAATGGCGGGCATGGTGGTTTCGCGCATGGTGGTGACGCTCTTGTCGCTGCCGGGTAGATACCCTAAGTTAAACATCCCCGCCTTGATGGGGGTTGTCACGTATTTTTTCACGTTGTGGTGCGAATCAAGAATGAGGGTGTGGTTTTGGGGGCAGCCTGTTGCCTCCAAATGCTTGGCGGTGGAATTGAGCGCCTGCTGCTGCACATCAAAGGCAAAGACGTGGCCGTTTTCGCCCACGGTTTTTGAAAGAAATTCGGTATCGTGGCCGTTCCCCATGGTAAAGTCAACGGCAACGTCGCCCACGCCAAGGTGATTTAAGATAAAGGATTTTTGAAGCTCCAAAAGGTCGATCATGCTTCCGTATTTTGATGCCATAGTATCCTCAATTCAAATGCTTTTTCATAGCCGCGAAAAGCCCATCGGCGTAAAATCTAAAGCCAAG